>NZ_CM001974.1:2559441-2883173 GCF_000406105.1 Dickeya chrysanthemi NCPPB 402
CATCTCTGCGTTTGCCGCCGCCTTTATTGCGTAAAGAAAAAACCATCGCCGTCAAAAATCGTTTCAATATAATCCTGCGTCTGGTTTAAATATTTGCTATCACCGCAGTTATTCCTTTTTGCAGATACCTTTACGGATCAAAAGTGCGCCTATGTTCAAATCGTTTTTTCCTAACCCTAAACTGTTTTTCTCCTCCGCGTTGATCTGGTCGCTGGTGGCGGTGTTCCTCTGGTATGGCTGGGGGCGTCCGCTGGGCGATAGCCTGCTGCACACCAGTGAACCGTTGCCGCAAGGCGCGATACGCTTCCTGTCGCCCGCTTTTTTGTGGTTCTACGGCTACTATCTGCTGTGCGTGAGCCTCTTCGCCGGCGCCTGGGCATTACTCAACCCACACCCCTGGCAACGCTGGTCGATTCTCGGTACCTCGCTGATTATTTTTGTCACCTACTTCTCGGTCGAGGTCGGCGTGGCGGTCAACGACTGGTACGTCCCGTTTTACGATTTGATCCAGAAAGCGCTCGGCGCGCCTAATGCCACAACGATTCAGGCGTTTTACCAGCAGTTGCTGATTTTCCTCGGTATCGCGCTCACCGCGGTCACCGTCGGCGTGCTGAATATGTTTTTCGTCAGCCATTACGTTTTCCGCTGGCGTACCGCCATGAACGATTACTACACCTCGCACTGGCAAGCGTTGCGCCACATTGAGGGGGCGGCACAGCGTATTCAGGAAGATACCATGCGCTTTGCATCCACAGTGGAGAGCCTGGGGGTTGACCTGGTGAAATCGCTGATGACGTTGATCGCGTTTTTGCCGGTGCTGGTGAGCCTGTCGTCGCACGTCAAATCGCTGCCGCTGATCGGCGAAATTCCTTACGGTCTGGTGATTGCCGCTATCATCTGGTCGCTGGCGGGAACCGGTTTGCTGGCACTGGTCGGCATTAAGTTGCCGGGGCTGGAGTTCAACAACCAGCGGGTCGAGGCGGCTTACCGTAAAGAACTGGTCTACGGCGAGGATGCCGCCGACCGCGCCACGCCGCCGACGGTAAAACAGCTCTTCGGTAATGTGCGGAAAAACTATTTTCGCCTCTACTTTCACTACACCTACTTCAATATCGCCCGGGTGCTTTATCTGCAAACCGACAATGTGTTCGGCATCATCATGTTGTTGCCGTCGATTGTAGCCGGTAGCCTGACGCTCGGTTTGATGACTCAGATTACCAACGTGTTTGATCAGGTACGCGGCTCGTTCCAGTACCTGATCAACTCCTGGACCACCATCGTGGAGCTGATGTCGATTTATAAACGTTTACGCAGTTTCGAAGCGACCATTCAGGATGTGCCGTTCTCCCTTGACACGGTGGATACCGCCCCCGACGCCTGACAAATCCCGACGCTGCGCCGTCACCAGGCAGCGCAGCCTCGCATCATGATGAAACCCCGACAAAGCCATACTGGCTGAATATCTGCGCTCTACTTCTCTCCCTTTATTTATTTCTTCCTGAATAATTCGCCCCTGTGTACAGCATAATGCAATCAGGTTCGACCTCAAAAACGCTGATGTTTCGGTAAGGAACGGACAACGGAAATTATTTTGGGTATATACCCGTCATACTTCAAGTTGCAGGTGCGTTGGCTTTCCTCGCTCACCCCAGTCACTTACTTGAGTAAGCTCCCGGGGATGAAATGAGAGACATCCTGTCTCTCACCGGAGGCCAGCCTTTGGCTGGTCAAATTCGTTCCCAACGAATTTGTCACTCGGTTGCCGTCTTCCTGCAACTCGAATTATTTTGGGTATAGATATAAAATGAAAAAATATGATTTACTCAGACGAGTTAAAAATAATTTTTTGAAAGAGCGTTTAAAAAAGAACATTTTTACAGTTCACCCAACTAGTACACGAAATCATTTTTCGGATATTGGGAAGAATAAAAATAAAACAAGGAAGAATCTGGCATAAGAAACACAAACAACCTGTAATTTCATTATGTTACAAATCGTTTGCATTTTTAAAAAATGTGATAGTATTCACACGTTTTTTCCCTCCGTGAAAGAACCCCATCTCTGTATTTTTTAAAAAACATGGACGTTAACAGATGGTTACTCTCTGTTGACCTGCGTTGTCAACGTACTCAGCTCTGTAGGAAACCTTTATGAATACTATTCTGCATACCTATAACAATCTGAAGGTTGGTAGTAAATTGGCGATAGGGTTCGGACTGATTTTAATCATGTCCGCCTTTATCATGCTCTCGGGTGTTAATGGTTTTCGTAATGTTGACGCTTATGTCAATAAATCCATTATCAGCAACAACATTAATAATAATCTGAACGATGCCCGACGTGCCCGCCTTAATTTTCAGTATACTCACGACTACAACGCGATTAATACCGTCGGCGACCTGATGAAAAAAGTAGGTCAGTCGTTGAATCAGGCCGGTCAGCTCACCTGGAGTCCCGAGGCACAGAAATTACTGGATCAGCTCAATGACGCCTATAAAACTTATCTTCCCGGGCGTGACGCGTTGATCAAAGCCAGCCAGCAGCGCGATGCCGTGGCGCAAAAATTCAATCAGGATACCAGCGCCGGCGTCATTGCCACGTTGCGTACCCAGTTCGGCAACAGTTCGTTGACGCCGGAATTAACGCTGGAATTTGCCAGGCTGCTTGAACAACTGTCTGACATCCGTGACCTGACGCATCAGTTGCTGCTGCAACCCTCTGAACAAATCGAATCCACTCTGCGCAAAACCATTGGCAACGCTCAGGTCGTATTCAATCAAGCGCTGCCTAAATTCAGCGCGGAACAACAAGAGTGGTTGAATCAAAGCTGGCGTTTCTTTTCTGCCTATAACGGCTACCTTGCCGATTACATGGCTGCTTTCCGGGATGAAAATATTGCGACCAAAACCATGACCGGTGCGGCAACCATTCTGGATAACGCTTCCAATGATTTATACAACAGCCAGTTGGCGCTGGTCAGCACCACGACAGCCCACTCACAGTGGCAATTACTGATTACCGGTCTGGTGATCATCGCGATCGGGATACTGATGGCGTGGTGTATTACGTTGTTGATTACTCGCCCTCTGCACCAGAGCCTGTCGCTGGCGGAGCAAATTGCTCAGGGTGACCTGACCTCTTCCATCGAAGTCAACCGCCGCGATGAGCTGGGCCAGTTGATGGTGGCGATGAATCAGATGAACCATAAACTGCGTGAGACGATCGGCACCATTCGTGAGGGTGTCAGCAATGTAGCGCTAGCCGCATCGGAAATCGCCGCCGGCAACACCGATCTCTCCTCCCGCACCGAGCAGCAGTCAGCCGCGGTGGTGGAAACCGCCGCCAGCATGGAGCAGTTAACCTCCACGGTGAAACAGAACGCCGACAACGCCCATCACGCCTCGCAACTGGCTGCCGATGCCTCGGCTAACGCCACTCGCGGCGGTGAGATTGTCACCAATGTCGTCAGCACCATGAACGAGATCGCCGTCAGTTCCCGACGCATCTCTGAAATCACCTCCGTCATCAATGGCATCGCGTTCCAGACCAACATTCTGGCGCTGAACGCAGCGGTAGAAGCAGCACGCGCCGGTGAGCAGGGCCGCGGCTTTGCGGTGGTGGCAGGCGAAGTCCGTAATTTGGCCCAGCGCAGCGCCCAGGCCGCCAAAGAGATTGAAACGTTGATCGGTGAATCCGTCACCCGTGTGAACACCGGTTCTACACTGGTGGAAGATGCCGGTAAAACGATGGATGAAATCATCCGCTCTATCTCTCATGTGCATGACATCATGGATGAAATCGCCTCCGCTTCCGATGAACAGAGCCGCGGCATCAACCAGATTTCCACCGCCGTCACCGAAATGGACGCCACCACCCAGCAGAACGCCGCGCTGGTGGAAGAATCGTCTGCCGCCGCTAACTCGCTGGAAGAACAGGCACAAATGCTGGAACAAGCGGTATCGGTATTCCGTCTGGGTAATGACAACGTAGCGCCGCAGGTAAAACCACGCGCCGCCATCGGCACGAAAAAGCCGTTGATGCTGAATAAATCTACGCTCAGGGTATCTTCTGCCGCCGCGAAAAAAGCGCCGACCGGCAATACCAAAAATGCCAGGGATGACTGGGAGTCGTTCTAAAGCAATATTGACTGACAGGTTCGCTACCCTGCCAACTCGATATCATCTGATAGAGGCTGTCGACAGACAGTCGGGTTGTCTTGTGAACGGTAGCGTCTGCCTGTTCAGTGAAGGGTTTCGTGCGGGATAAACGGTGTGGTTACGCTGCTATTTCATCGCACGCACGACAAGGAGAGGTGCAAGCGCCACCTCTCCTTGTCCACTGGCTGGTGGCTAAACTATGAACCCTTATTGAACAGCGCTACGCGCTACCTTCGCGTCAGTATCAACGCCCGCCGCGTAGTTTTTCTGAACGGCGACGCAACACTTCCATCACAATCAACAACACCAGCGCGGCAGCCACCATCATGGTCGCCGCAGCGGCGATGGTCGGATCGAGGTTTTCGCGGATCCCGGCGAACATCTGTAGCGGCAGCGTGCGCTGGCGCGGGCTGGCGAGAAACAACGTGACAATCACCTCGTCAAACGAGGTGGCGAAGGCAAACAACGCGCCGGAGAATACGCCGGGGGCAATCAACGGTAGCGTCACCCGACGGAATGCCAGCATCGGCGGCGCCCCCAGACTGGCGGCGGCGCGGGTCAGGTTCTGATCGTAGTTTTTCAGTACGGCGGTGACGGTGATCACCACAAACGGTACCCCCAACACCGCATGTGCCAGTACCAGCCCGATATAGCTGTTTAGCAACGACAGTTTGGCGAAAAAGAAGAACATCCCGACCGCGACAATCACCACCGGCGCGATCATCGGCGAAATCAGCACCGCCATTACCAGCGATTTGCCGCGAAACTCACCGCGCACCAGCCCGACGGAAGCCAGCACGCCCAGTACGGTCGCCAGTACCGTCGCCAGCGGTGCAATCAGCAAGCTATTGCCGAGTGCACTCAGCCACTCGCTGGAATGGAAAAACTCCCGATACCAGCGCAGGGAAAAACCGGCCAGCGGGTAGCTGAGAAATGACCCGGCATTGAACGACAACGGCACAATCACCAACACCGGCACTATCAGAAACAGCAACATCGCCGCGCCATAAAAATTGAAGAAGCCATTCCACACCCGCAGCAGTTGCGATCCCTGCTGTCTCATTTCCTTCATCGGTTTCATCATTTGCTCCTTCCGTCAACGCGCCGCTGCTTCGGCGTCGGTGCGGGTGACACGGATATACACCACATACAGCAGGACGACGATCACCAGCAATTGAGTACCCAGCGCCGCTGCCATCCCCCAGTTCATGGTGGTGTTGGTAAAGAACGCCACAAAATAACTGAGCATCTGGTCGCCCGGCCCGCCCAACAACGCCGGCGTAATGTAGTAGCCAATCGCCATCATGAACACTAGCAACGCGCCGGCGGTCACCCCGGCGTAGGTTTGCGGCACATACACCCGCCAGAACGCCAGAAACGGATGCGCGCCCAGCGAAATCGCCGCCCGCACATAGTTAGGCGAAATACCTTTCATCACCGCGTACAGCGGCAGCACAAAGAACGGCAGCAGGATGTGCGTCATGGAGATGTAGACGCCGATACGGTTAAACACCAGCACCAGCGGCTCATCAATGATGCCCATTCCTATCAGCGAGCGGTTGATCAACCCGCCGGATTGCAACAACACGATCCAACTGGCGGTACGCACAATCAACGATGTCCAGAACGGCAACAACACCAGAATCATCAACAAATTGGCGCGATTATCCGGCTGTTTCGCCAGCCAGTAAGCCAGCGGATAGCCCAATCCCACGCACAGTAACGTCACCACCCCCGCCATCAGCAATGTGCGTATTAATACATCGACATACAGCGCCTGGTCCGCCGGTTGCGCCACCACCTGGTCGGTTTGTGGGTCGACCTTGTGGTCAAACACCGCCAGCAGGTAATAGCCGGTAAACGGCCGTGATGCACGATCGAGGGTTTTCCAGGTCGTCAGATCCCCCCACAGCGGCTGCTCGGCGATCAGTTGTTCACGTAGCCCCGGCTGTTCATCTGACGGCAGTTTGCGCAGTGTGCGGGTGATCAACGTGCGGTATTGACCCTCCTCATACCCCAGCCGTTTGGTAATCGCGGCGACCTGCCCGGTATTGCGGGCATTACGCAAATCGCTCACCAGCGCCCGAAACACCGTCTCATCAGGCACATCTTTACCGGACCATTGCCGCATCGCCTCAATCGTATTCGGCATGCTGACGCGCAAGTCCGGGTTGGACACGCTTTTGCCCAGAATCGACAGTATCGGGAACAGAAAACTGACCAGAATGAACAGGAATAACGGGGCTATCAGCAACAGCGACCGTTTCTTATAGCGGGCCTGCGCCTGCCGCAACTGCTGTTTCAGACTGTTGCGGTTTTCCTCGTCGCCACTCGGCGGTTCAGCCTTCAACATCTCGCTCTGGGACATAAGCGCTCTCTCCTTGTGATCAATACCGGTTCAGGATTACTTCTGGGCGGCCCAGGCGTTGAAGCGCTGTTCCAGTTCCTCGCCGTGGTCGATCCAGAACTCGGTATCCACCTGTACGGACTGGGCCAGGTTATCCGGCGCGGTCGGCAGGTTATTGCTGATAGCCGGGCTCAGTAACGCGGTGGTTTTGCTGTTGGTCGGGCCATAAGCGATGTTCTCGGCGAACACTTTCTGATTTTCCGGCTGGTTGGCGAACGCGATGAACTGCTCAGCCGCCGCTTTATGTTTAGTCCCTTTGACAATGGCCCAGCTATCCAGATCGTACAGGCCGTCTTTCCAGACGATATTGATGCCCGGTTTCTCTTTCTGCGCCACCGCCACACGGCCGTTGTAGGCGGAGGTCATCACCACATCGCCCGCCACCAGCCACTGCAACGGCTGCGCGCCGGATTCCCACCACTGAATGTTGGATTTGATCTGATCGAGCTTCTTGAACGCCCGATCGACGCCAGCCGGGGTCGCCAATACGTTGTAAACCTCTTCACGTTTCACGCCGTCCGCCAGCAAGGCGATTTCCAGCGTAAATTTGGCGCTCTTGCGCAACGCACGTTTGCCGGGGAAATTTTTCACGTCCCAGAAGTCGGCCCAGCTTTTGGGCGCCTGTTGCAGTTTGTTGGCGTTGTAGGTCAATACGGTGGACCAGACGAAAATCCCGGCGCCGCATTCAGAGACGGACCCTTTGACGAAATCAGCCGGATTGCCCAGCTTTTGCCAGTCCAGCGGTTCAAACAGCCCTTCGTTACAGCCGCGCAGCAGTTCCGGGCCTTCCACTTCCACTACGTCCCAACCGACTTGCCCGGTCTGCACCATGGCGCGGATACGAGCCATTTCACCATTGTATTCGCCAGCTTCGATAACGCCTTTACCCGCCGCCTGGAACGGCTTGTAAAACGCTTTATCCTGCGCGTCCTTATTCGTACCGCCAAAGGAAATCACGGTCAGGTTTTCAGCCCAGCTTTGGGAAGCCATGGCAACGAGCAGCGCGGATAATGCAAATTTTTTCAACATGGTCTGGCTCCTGAAGAGAGTAGTCAACGTATGCCCGCAAGGGCAAAAACCCTTAAATTTTTTTGATGCATAGGCATCATGATATAAAGCAGTTTTCATGCCAGTTTCTCTCGTCCGGATCGAAAACCGCCAGATGGCGCCGTGGAGCAACCGCACTGTGCAATATGCACAATGCTGATACTCTTTTTGTCATCGAATGACGGGTGTTTTACTACGACAATCGGCGTTTGATTCGCCTTGTTGTGGTGCAGCCCGCGAAGGAGACTGCACCATATTGGCTCGAAGGTATCTGGCAATGAGCATCCCTGCTCATTGCGTCAGGCGGAAGGGGTGAGATCCACGCAGAGATATTTCATCTCCAGATATTCCTCAATGCCAAAGCGTGAGCCTTCGCGTCCCAGTCCTGACTGTTTTACCCCGCCGAAGGGGGCCACTTCGTTGGAAATAAGGCCGGTATTGATCCCCACCATGCCGTATTCCAATGCTTCCGGCACCCGCCACTGGCGGATAGCGTCTCGGGTATAGACATAAGCCGCCAGGCCGAACTCGGTATCGTTGGCCATCGCCACCGCTTGCGCTTCATCATCAAACGGGAACAACGGCGCCACCGGGCCGAATGTCTCTTCGCGGGCAAACCGCATCTCACGCGTTACGCCGCCTACCACCGTCGGCGTGAAGAACGTGCCGCCGAGTGCATGGCGCGAACCGCCGGTCAGCAATTCCGCCCCTTTCGACAGTGCATCGCCAATATGCAGTTCGACTTTGGCAACCGCCTCTTCGTCGATCAGCGGGCCTTGCATCACGCCGGGTTGCGTGCCATCGCCCACTTTCAGCTTTTCCACCTCTTCCACCAGCCGGGCCGCCAGCGCCGGGTAGATACCGCGCTGAACGTAAATACGGTTGGCACAGACGCAGGTTTGCCCGCTGTTGCGGAACTTGGACGCCAAAATCCCCTTGATCGCCAGGTCCAGATCGGCATCGTCGAACACGATAAACGGCGCGTTCCCCCCCAGCTCCAGCGACAGTTTTTTCACCGTCGGCGCACATTGCGCCATCAGAATGCGGCCGACTTCGGTAGAACCGGTAAAGCTCAGTTTGCGTACCACCGGGCTGTCGCACAGCACTTTCCCGACCGCCGGCGCTTCGCCGGTCACCACCTGCAACACACCGGCGGGAATGCCGGCCTGTTGCGCCAGTTCCGCCAGCGCCAGTGCAGTAAACGGCGTCTGTTCGGCGGGCTTGACGATCATAGTGCAGCCGGCCGCCAGCGCCGGTGCCGCTTTGCGGGTAATCATCGCCGCCGGGAAGTTCCACGGCGTGATGGCGGCGCACACGCCGATGCCCTGTTTGATCACCAGCAAACGCTGGCTGGCCTGCGGTGATTGCAGCACGCTGCCTTCCACCCGCTTAGCCTCTTCGGCAAACCAGTCGATAAACGACGTGGCGTAGCTGATTTCACCGCTGGCTTCCGCCAGCGATTTGCCTTGCTCGGCGGTCAGAATCGCCGCCAGGTCGTCCTGATTGGCGCGAATCAGTTGCGCCCACGCCTGCATCAGCGCGGCACGCTCTTTACCGGTGCGCTGACGCCACGCCGTCAGCGCCTGCTCGGCCTCAGCAATCGCCTGCTGAGTCTGCTGCGCCGTCACCAGCGGAATGCTGCCCAGCTCAGCGCCGGTCGCCGGGTTGGTCACGCTCAGACGCGCCCCGTTGCGGCTATCCTGCCATTCACCGCCAATCAGACATTGCTGGCGAAATAACGTTTTATTTTTCAGTTGCATAACTACCCTTTTACTCACGCTTCACTTCGCCAGAACCTGGGCCAGGATCGACAATGCCTTGCTGAACTGGGCATCCGGAATGGTCAGCGGATACAGAAAACGAATCACGTTGCCATACGTACCGCACGTCAACAGCAGCAGCCCTTGTTCCAGCGCCGCCTGCTGGTATTTTTTGGTGATATCCGTACTCGGTTTGCCGGTCTGCGGGTCATTGAATTCCACCGCCACCATCGAGCCGCGGGCACGGATATCCACGATCGCCGGATTCGTGGCCTTCGCCTGCTCCAGCGTTTCCACCAGTGTAGCGCCAAGACGCTGGGCGCGCAGGCACAGTTGCTCTTCTTCGATCACATCCAGCACCGCCAGCGCCGACGCCACCGCCAGCGGGTTACCGGCGTAGGTGCCGCCCAGTCCGCCGGGGCCTGGCGCATCCATCACCTCGGCGCGGCCGACCACGCCGGAAATCGGGAAACCGCCGCCCAGGCTTTTCGCCATGGTGATAAGATCCGCTTTATCGTCGTAATACTCCATCGCAAACACTTTACCGGTACGGGCAAAACCGGTTTGCACTTCATCGGCGATCAACAACATGCCGTATTTGTCACACAACTGGCGTACTCCGCTGATAAATTCCGGCGGCGCAACGTTAAAACCGCCCTCGCCCTGCACCGGCTCCAGCAGAATGGCCGCGACCTGATCGGCAGCGATATCGGTATGCAGCAGGCGCTCAATGCTTTCCAGCGACTGCTCGACGGTGATGCCGTGCTGGGCATTCGGGTACAAGGCATGGAAAATGGAGCCGGGGAACGGGCCGAAACCGTTGGAATACGGTGCCACTTTACCGGTCAGCGTCAGCGTTAACAGCGTGCGGCCGTGGAACGCGGAACCAAAGGCGATCACGCCTGGGCGTTTGGTATAGGCACGGGCGATTTTTACCGCATTTTCAACCGCTTCCGCCCCGGTGGTGAAGAAAGCCGTCTTAGCCGGACCGGCGATTGGCGCCAGCGCATTCAGGCGCTCCGCCAGCGTCACATAACTGCCGTACGGGACGATTTGATACGCCGTGTGAGTGAATTTCTCCAGTTGTGCACGCACCGCCGCCAGCAATTTCGGGTGACGGTGGCCGGTATTCAGCACCGCAATCCCGGCGGCAAAATCGGTATACTCGCGCCCTTCGACATCCCACAGGGTGGCGTTCTCCGCCTTATCGGCAAAAAAATCACACATGACGCCCACACCACGCGGCGTGGCGGCCAAACGACGTTGATTCAATTCGCTGTTACTCATTTTCCGCTCCGATTCGATAAACACACCACCCAACAAGGGTTGACGATTAACGTGCTGATGTTGCTATTTATCCCCTGTATGGCCCTATAATCCAGAGCCAGTTTTTAATATTTGAAGGATCCACTTTGCGCTCACTACTGACCGATTTACTGCTTGCCGGGTTGGAACGCCAGCAGGAAGGCACCCTCAACAAGCGGCTGTACGACACAATCCGCCTGGCTATTTTGTCCGGCGACATTGCGCCGGGACGGCGTTTGCCCTCCTCCCGCGATCTGGCGCAGCAGTTATCGCTGTCGCGCAATACCGTGATCGCCGCCTTCGAGCAATTGCTGGCGGAAGGTTATATCGAAACCCGTACCGGCAGCGGCAGTTACGTCACCGAACAGTTACCGGACACCCATCCGCCGGATGTGCGCGACGACACGCTGTCGCCGCTGCGTCCGACCGCGCAGGAGATTTCCCGGCGTGGTATGCACCTGCTGGGCTACGCCGGTGCATCGGCGCGTCAGTGGGGGGCGTTTATGCCCGGTATCCCCGATATCGCCAGCTTTCCACACGACTTATGGCGGCGGTTGCAAACCCGCTTGTCCCGCCGCCTGAAACCGGAACAGCTCTCCTACTCGCCGATCGGCGGTTGTCCGGAACTGCAACAGGCACTGGTGGATTACCTGCGGGTGGCACGCTCGGTGACCTGTACGCCGGAGCAGATACTGATTACCGAAGGGACCCACCAGGCGATGGATTTGCTGGCCAAAATGTTGTGCAACCCCGGCGATCTGGCATGGATTGAAGACCCCTGCTACTGGGGGATGCGCAACGTGCTGACCATCAACGGCCTGCGCGTCGCGCCGATATCGGTGGATGAACAAGGGATGGTGCCGCCGGACGATGTCTCTCCCCATTCGGTGCCGAGATTGATTTGCGTCACGCCGTCGCACCAGTATCCGCTGGGGGCGGTGATGAGTCTGGCGCGCCGCCAGCGGTTGTTGGCGCTGGCGCAGGAGCACAGCAGTTGGGTGATCGAAGACGATTACGACAGCGAGTTTCGCTTTTCCGGCAGCCCGATCCCGGCGTTACAGGGGCTACAGACTCAACCGCCGGTGATTTACATCGGCACCTTCAGCAAAACCCTCTACCCGGGTCTGCGCGTCAGTTATATGGTGCTGCCGCCGCATCTGGCGCGGGAGCTGAAAACGGCGCACGCCGAGCTATACCGGGGCGGTCATCTGCTGACGCAACTGACGCTGGGGCAATTCATCAGCGAAGGCCACTACGCCGCCCACATCCGGCGTATGCGCCTGCTGTACGCACGCCGCCGCGCCCTGCTGAGTGAATTGATTGTGCAACATCTGGGCGATGACTACCTCGGCTACAACAGTAACGCCGGCCTGCACCTGATACTACGGCTGCCCGATATGATCGATGACGTAGTACTGGCCGCGCGAATTCTGCAACACGGCGTGATGGTGAAAGCGCTGTCCAGCTACTACCTGCATCCCACGCATCAACGCGGGCTGCTGCTCGGTTACGCCAGCGTGGATGACGACGAAATGGTACAGGCATTTGAGGTGATTCTTCGCTGTTTACGCACGCAGGAAACACTACCTGGCTGACCAGCCCTTTTCTGTTCTCCCCCTCGCCAAAAACCGGTTAAACCGACGCGCTGTCGGTGCCGGTTTTGCCCTCCCTCGCCGCACATCATCAGTGCGTTTCTTTAACACAGCCTCACCATTTTGATGCGATGATGAAAAACCATGCCCCGCATCGTTCAGACATACTGTTCGCTGCACCGGTTTTCAGGCTGTGCAACATGCACTGTCATTTTCCCGATTAACGGCTGCACACTCGCTTGCAGAACAGTACAAAACCCACCGACCGGCCCCGTATTTTTCACATCAAAATAATAAGAATCTTTTCTCAATTAATTATCAGGCATGACTTATGCATACGTCATCAACAGCACCCAGCTACGACACGTGAGAGAAGGGAATAATGAAAACCTACGTCAGCTTCAAAAATATTCAAAAAACCTACGATGGCGACCGTCTGGTGGTTAAGAATTTGAATCTGGATATTCAGGAAGGCGAATTTTTGACCATGCTGGGTCCGTCCGGCTCCGGCAAAACCACCAGTTTGATGATGCTGGCCGGGTTTGAAACGCCGACGCAGGGTGAAATCCTGCTGCGTGATACCCCTTTGCATAACCTGCCGCCGCATCAACGCGGCATCGGCATGGTGTTTCAGAACTATGCGTTATTCCCGCATATGACGGTAGCGGAGAACCTGGCATTTCCACTGTCCATTCGCCGCATGAACCGCAGCGACATCAAAGAGAAAGTGGACAGAGTGCTTGACCGCGTCAAGCTGACCAATCTGGCCGACCGCTACCCGGCGCAAATGTCCGGTGGCCAGCAACAGCGTGTGGCGTTGGCCCGGGCGCTGGTCTTTGAACCACGTCTGGTGCTGATGGATGAACCGCTGGGCGCGCTGGACAAACAGCTACGCGAACATATGCAACTGGAAATCAAGGAACTGCACCGGGCATTGGAACTCACCGTGGTGTACGTCACCCACGATCAGAGCGAAGCCATGACCATGTCGGACCGGGTGGCCGTCTTCAACGACGGGATTATTCAGCAGATGGACAGCCCCAGCGACATCTATGAACGCCCACAGAACGCGTTCGTGGCGCAGTTCATCGGTGAAAACAATACGCTTCTCGGTATGCAGTCCGGCAGCGACGGCGAGTATTATCAGGCTCAGTTGGACGACGGCACCGAACTAAAGGCGCTGAAAGTACGCCCCAGTTCTCCGGGCAGAAAAATCCATCTGTGCATTCGCCCGGAGCGGGTAAAGGTTAACGCCGGCGTACTGCCGGACGGCGCCCAGCAGGTTCGTGCGCGTATTCAGCAATTTATCTATCTCGGCGATCACGTGCGCATAATGACCGAAGTAGCCGGTCAGCCGCAATTTATGGTGAAACTCCCGGCCAGCGACGTAAACCCAGGCTGGCAAATCGGCAGTGAAATCCAGTTATCGTGGCAACCGGAACACCTGCGCGCACTGGACGC
Source organism: Dickeya chrysanthemi NCPPB 402 (assembly GCF_000406105.1). Taxonomy (NCBI): domain Bacteria; kingdom Pseudomonadati; phylum Pseudomonadota; class Gammaproteobacteria; order Enterobacterales; family Pectobacteriaceae; genus Dickeya; species Dickeya chrysanthemi. Next base: position 2,573,171 of record NZ_CM001974.1, read on the forward strand.
CGTGGTGACACAGTAAATACGCGACCGACCCGCGGCGGTTTCTCGCCGTTAATGCGGGTAATTTCGTTAATTCGGGCAGATAGTGATCTGCCCGAAACCATGCCAATATGGTAACGCCGTCGGCGGTTGCCGTCTCAGCCTGAACCGCCCTCACCGAATACCGACTTTCACACACGGAGCGTTTAGCCATGCCACATGTTGCCATCAAGTACTTTCCCCGCAATCTGTCGGAAAACGTCAAACAGGATTTAGCAAACGATATCAGCGAGTTACTCAAGAAGCACCTGAACGCGGAAGACAAGTCTATCTCGGTTGCCTTAACCGAGGTCACGCCAGAGCGCTGGAAAGAAGCGGTTTACGACATCGAGATCGGTCCGGAACTGGATAACCTCACCAAAAAACCGGGATATACGATGTAACGTCGGCACATGCGGCACGTTGTCGGTGTTCAACGGCGAGGCTTTGTGTTCACCGGGCGCTGTGCCGGAATAATCAGTGTTACCCCATCAAAAACAAGGCTCATGATGAGCCTTGTAATACAAATCCACCTGTCTGTAGTTAGCCGCTCCTGGCCGTATGGATTCTCATGGTGAATCTTGTGGGGCTGGGGCATCTGCAACCATTCCTGAGCTGACCGTACACCCGACATGAATATGGCTCATGTTGTAATGAAATTAAGTCTCTTTCACTTCCCCAGCAACTCTGGCATAAAATATGCTGAATTAACTTATTAGCAACATGAAGGCCACTAAATGATAAAATGAAATCATTTAAGATCAATGCATTAACCCGGCCTTCATATCAAGCATCAGGAAAAAAGAGCGCGATGACTAAAAATTTTACATTTACGATTAAGAGCAGTAGCTTCGACGAGAACTATAACCCCTCCGAAAATACGCGCATCACCACCAACTTTGCGAATTTGGCCAGGGGAACGAGCCGCCAGGAGAACTTACGCAACACATTAGTGATGATCGATAATCGCTTCAATACACTGGCGTATTGGGATAACCCTAAAGGTGACCGTTATTCTGTCGAACTTGAAATCATCTCTGTTGACCTGCATCTTGCCAATAACGACGGCACCTTCCCAGCCATTGAAATATTAAAAACCAATATCATTGATAAAAAAACCAACCAACGCATTGAAGGTATTGTAGGCAATAATTTTTCTTCTTACGTGCGAGATTATGATTTTAGTGTATTGCTGTTAGATCATAATAAGAACCAATCCGAATTTAGCATTCCAGATAATTTTGGCGATTTGCATGGCAATATATTTAAACATTTCGTCAATTCGAAAGAATACAAAGAGGTTTTTAATAAACCGCCGGTAATATGCTTAAGTGTTTCCAGTAAAGAAACCTATCATCGAACTGGAAACCAACATCCGGTATTGGGCATCGAATACCAGCCCAATGGTTCTTCTTTGACCGAAAAATATTTCGAAAAAATGGGGCTGCAGGTTCGCTACTTTATGCCGAAAAATAGCGTTGCGCCTTTGGCTTTTTATTTTTCTGGTGATTTACTGAGTGATTACACTGATCTTGAGCTTATCAGTACCATCAGCACGATGGAGACTTTCCAAAAAATTTACCGACCTGAGATTTACAATGCTAACTCTGCAGCAGGGCAATACTATCAACCCGACCTGAATCACCAGGATCATTCATTAACAAAAATTGTTTATGATCGGGAAGAGCGCAGCCAGTTGGCGATTAAGCAAGGGAAGTTTACTGAAGAGCACTTCATCAAGCCGTACAAACATATTCTTGAGCAATGGTCAGCCCATTACGCGCTTTGATTCACCAAAAATATAAGGTCACCTGCTATGAAAACATTGCTACCTACCTCGACTGCGGGCAGTTTACCCAAGCCCTCCTGGCTCGCAGAACCTGAGAAACTGTGGTCCCCCTGGAAATTACAAAACGAAGAATTAATCGAAGGGAAAAAAGACGCCCTGAGTTTGTCGCTGTTTGATCAACTGCGTGCAGGTATTGATATTGTCAGCGATGGCGAACAGACACGCCAACACTTTGTCACCACGTTTATTGAGCACCTTAGCGGCGTGGATTTTGAGAAACGTGAAGTCGTTAAAATTCGTAATCGCTATGACGCGAGCGTACCGACGGTTGTCGGTGCGGTGGCGCGTCAAAAACCCGTTTTTGTTGAAGATGCCAAATTCTTACGTCAACTCACCAGGCAACCCATTAAATGGGCCTTGCCGGGGCCGATGACGATGATCGATACGCTCTATGATAACCACTATAAAAGCCGCGAAAAGCTCGCCTGGGAATTTGCCAAAATACTCAATCAGGAAGCGAAAGAATTAGAGGCTGCGGGTGTCGATATTATCCAGTTTGATGAGCCGGCATTTAATGTTTTCTTTGATGAGGTGAATGACTGGGGTATTGCCGCGTTAGAACGAGCCATTGAAGGGCTGAAATGTGAAACGGCTGTACATATTTGCTATGGCTATGGCATCAAGGCCAATACCGATTGGAAAAAGACGCTGGGATCAGAGTGGCGGCAATATGAAGAAGCCTTTCCCAAACTGCAAACATCGGCTATCGATATCATCTCGCTGGAATGCCATAACTCGCGTGTTCCGATGGATCTGCTGGAACTGATTCGCGGTAAAAAAGTCATGGTAGGGGCCATTGATGTGGCAACCAATACCATTGAAACACCAGATGAAGTCGCCAATACGCTACGAAAAGCACTTCAGTTTGTCGATGCCGACAAGCTCTATCCTTCAACCAACTGCGGCATGGCCCCGTTATCTCGTCGGGTAGCCACAGGCAAGCTCAATGCGTTAAGTGCAGGCGCAGACATCGTCCGCAAAGAGCTTTCGGCTAAATAACGCTGCTATAGCCGTGAGTGAAAAGCCGCCGGCATAACTATTGCTGGCGGGATATTGCATCAAAGGAAGAACGCACAATCACTGGGAGTGATGAATAAAGTTCGCTTTATTCAGCAAAGCCTCGCACTGCTTGTGGGGTCTTTCCAGTCCAGGATTGGAATGCTCGGGCAAAGGAGTTGGAATCCTCAAAACCCAGTAGAAAAGAGATTTCCGCACTCGACATATTGGTGTTGCGTAAATAGTGAAGCGAGAGAGATTCACGCACATTATCCAGAATTTGCTGGAAAGACGTTCCCTCGTTTTGAAGCCTGCGCTGCAGTGTACGTGTGCTGACGGCAAGTTTTCGGCTCACTGCCTGTACTGAGACGTCCCCAGCCGGTAAGGTTTCCAGCAGAATACTGTGCACCCTTTCTGACATGCCAGCCATCTGATCTAAATCAGCCAATCTCTGACGCAAAGAGGGCTCAAAGAACAACCACATTTTGTGATTTTCCGTCAGGAACGGCCTCTCCATATCTTCAGTTAAAAATACCAACGTAGCCAGCGGGCTATTCTTGGCAGCTACGCCGAAAAAAGCCTCATAGGCGAGTGCATGATCACTTCTTGTCTCCGTTGCCAAAGGCCAAGCGACTCGCAATGGCTGCACGGGAGTACGTGTCGCCAAGCGTGCAAGTTGTACGAAAAAGACCAGTTTAAAGATAAGAAATACTTCAGGTGGCGGCCTGGTGTTATCCATAAAATCAATTGAGACTGTTGTGTGTATCCCAGAGCGGTCTATCTTGATTGTCATGGGTGCGATGAGCCTGACGTACGTTGCCATCCGCTCGAGAGCACAACGCATATTTGAGCTACAAAGTGCTGCAAAAAGCTCGGGATCAAACCAGTCAGACGACATCACTTTTGCTATCTGTAATGCGGCAGGGGTATCAGCATTGACAGATATTGACTCGGCTTCGATAGCAACCCAGAGCTTGAAAAAATTTTCCGGATCCAGGCGAACATTTTGGCGTGTGAAGAGATCCCCTGGAAGCTGCGCGCGACGCAGAACCGGTGAGGCTTCTATGCCTGCGTCCTGCATCAACAGGCGCCAACCCGGCCAGATTGAATAATCCTGCATGGTGCCGTTTCGGCGGTGTAATGTCTGTGCTTTTTCTGTAGTCATGCGTTAAGTCTATATCGCAGATTATGCCATCTCAATAGCAAAAGACGCCAACTAACCTGACGCTATGCTTGGCGCATTTTGCTATTAAATTGGCGTGTTTCGCTAGTGAAGGTGCGAGGCATTAGCGACACAATACCCTCCTAGATTCATTATTGAAAAAGTGCGGGGGTCGATTAAATGAAAAAAACAATTTTAATTACAGGTGCATCATCGGGTTTTGGCTTGATGCTTGCCAACAAGCTCCATAAAGAGGGGTTCAATGTTATTGGTACCAGTCGCCAGCCTGAGAAATATGCGAGTAAAGTACCCTTTAAACTGATACGTCTCGATATTGACGATGACCATTCCATTGAAGCATTCACACAAGAGTTGTTTGCTCATACCAGACAACTGGATGTACTCGTCAATAATGCAGGTTATATGGTAACAGGCATTGCTGAAGAAACACCGATTGACGTTGGACGCAAGCAATTCGAAACGAATTTCTGGGGCACGATTAAAGTCACAAATGCTCTGCTTCCCCATTTTCGCAAGCAGAAGAGCGGCCAGATCATCACCGTCAGTTCGATTGTCGGTTTAATTGGGCCACCGAATCTGTCTTATTACACGGCCTCAAAACACGCGGTTGAAGGTTATTTTAAGTCCCTGCGTTTTGAGCTGGACCAGTTTAATATCAACGTCAGCATGGTAGAGCCTGTATGGTTCAAAACGAATCTTGGCGATAACGCATTCTCACCGACAGGCTACACTATCGCGGACTATGACGCCTACCGCCGACAGGTACAAGCCGCCACGCAAAAAGGAATGGATGAGGCGGAAGCGCCAGATGCCGTTGTATCAACCATCGCGAAACTTATCCGAACCCCAAAACCGAAGTTCAGTAATCCCGTCGGCAAAATGACCGGAATGATTCTTTTCCTACAAAACTATATGCCGAAAATGTTTGAGGGCTCAATACTTAAAAGCGTCAAAACAGCGAAGTAAATACCGGACATAAATGAACAAGGCCGGCGCTGTTTTAAGACAACATATTATTTTAATTAAGGAGATAAAAATGACTGAGGTTAATTCAAATCATATTCCAGACCTGATTACAGGTCTGCCTCATGAGGCAGCTCAGGCAGGACTTAAAGAGTGGCATCGCATTGTTGCGGCGCTGGATTGGGAGAGTCTCCCTGAATTGCTTACCGAAGATGTTATTTTCCGCAATCCAGCGGCGATTGAATCCTATCATGGCAAGGAAACAATGATAGCCATTCTTGGGGCCGTTTTTAGTGTAATGAAAGATTTTACATACCTGCGGCACTTCGGCAGTCACACCGGATACGTCCTTGAGTTCAGTGCCCGAGTCGGCGATGACGTGATATTCGGTGTTGATCTGGTTGAATTTAATCAGGAAGGCAAAATCACCGATTTTATGGTCATGATGCGTCCTGCAAATGTGGTGCTGAATTTATCTGCCGAAGCAGGAAAGCGCCTTGCCGCTGCTCAGCATTCTGCCGAGTCATAAAGCCAACACACCTGCAATCTGCTGTGCGACGAATATAAAGGAGATGACATGAAAAACTATTTATGCAAATGGATCCCTCCACGTGCTGATTTTCTCGCAACCATGTCCGCTGAAGAGCGGGAGTGGATGGGGCAGCATGGCATTTTTTTAAATAAGCTGTTTGACCAGGGCATTATCGTCGCACATGGTCCTGTGATTGATGACGGCGATGGTTATGGCGTCTCGCTTTATCAAATCGCAGACAACCAAGATATTGCCTCATTCACCTCACAAGACCCGATCGTAAAAAATGGTGTGGGCCATTATGAGCACTACGTCATGCTTCATCTGGTCTCACGTCATTAATTTCTCAACGTTATAAATGGGTTACTATGAATATTAAAGGTTCTGTCGCACTGGTTACAGGTGCAAATAGAGGACTGGGCGCAGCTTTTGCGCGCGCATTACTCGCTGCCGGAGCAAGCAAAGTCTATGCTGCAGCACGCAACCCATTGACCGTTATGGAACCCGGTGTCGTACCAGTACGTCTGGATGTGACCAATCCTGATGAAATTGACGCCCTGACCCGGGAATTGGGCGACGTAAATATATTGGTCAACAATGCGGGGATCGGTGGCTCTGGATCTATTCTTGCTCCCTCATCCATCGATTTACTGCGCAGCCAATTCGAAACCAATGCAGTTGGCCCACTGCGTATGACGCAGGCATTTGCACCGATTCTGGCGGCTCACAATGGTAGCGCCATCATCAATGTGATCTCAGCACTAAGCTGGGCTACACTGCCCGGCATTACAGGGAGTTACAGTGCTTCGAAAGCCGCAGCCTGGGCCTTGAGCAATGCGGTGCGGCAGGAATTGAAAGCTCAGGGAACAGAAGTGTTATCGCTGCATGTCGCTTTCATGGACACCGATATGGCACGTGGCGTACCAGGAGACAAAGCATCACCTGATGACATTGCACGCATGACGATCGCGGCATTAGAAAACGGGCAATCCGAACTCTTAGCGGATGAGGTGACGAAAAGCGTGCATGCTGGGCTCACAACGAAACCACCGATGTATCTTGGCGTGCCTGAATAACAATGTATCAATCGCGCCGGTAATTTTATATTTTGCATACCTCGTATTGTAAGAAAACCGACGCATCTGTAACGTGAAATATGACGGGTATATGCGTGCTCAAATGACCGGTTCTGGTTAATTGATGTGAGTCCTCTACCGCTAACACCACCATCAGCAATAACGACACGCCAAATAATAGAGAATTAAATACAAGTCAGTAAAATATCCCTGATAAAAATAGCCCGCATTGTCATTACCAGTCCATCAAAAAAGCCCCCAGCCATCAGGCCAGGGGCTTTTAATATTATTCAAATCACCATCAGAACGCGGCGGCGAAAATCTCGACGATTTCCGCGTGAGTGGCTTTTCGGGGTGCTCAGACCGCTGGCATCTTTCAGCCCATTTTTCGCCACAAAAAAGCTATTTTTTCTGAGATACCCTTTATTTTTCCACCCGTTGTCTTAATTGTTCGGCGAGTTCCGATACCAGGCATTCTCCGGTTGCCGCCTTAATGGTGAGTTCTTCCAGCGAATTGTCGTTATCAACAATCAATATGCCATTGCGACGCAAAAATGTCATGGTAACCAAAAAAGCAGTGCGTTTATTGCCATCATTAAAAATATGACCACGAGCAATAGTTACCCAATACGTCGCCGCCAGCTCAAACAGTTCGGTCACACCTTCATAATAAAGACGGTTTTGTACTCGATAAATCAACGCCTCAGCCCGACCAGGATCAGCCATACCCACCACACCAGGCAACACCTGCAAAATACGATCATGAAAGTCAATGACGTCCTGCGCACTCACCCATTTCATCTGTCAGCGAGCGCTTTGATGGTGTGGCCGTGGCGCTGCATGATGAAATCAAATTCAGCGTCTAATCTGGCTTTCTGATAAGCCTCAAACTCTGCTTTGGGGATGAGTACAGCCGAAGTTCCATCCCGGCGCTTAATCTCTACCGGCTCACCGCCGGCCGCCGTATCAATGACCGTCGCAATGTTTTGCCGGGCTTCAGTGATGGTATACGTTTTCATAGCTCCCCCTCGAAATGTACATTTCAATTGTACATCTGATTAGTAAAATAGACCACCCGCTATGCCGCGTTAATGCGACGTTATAAAAAAAGCCCCCAGCCATCAGGCCAGGGGCTTTTAATATTATTCAAGTCACCATCAGAACGCGGCGGCAAAAATTCCGACGATTTCCGCGTGAGTGGCTTTTTTCGGGTTAGTCAAACCGCAGGCATCCTTCAGCGCGTTATCGGCCAGAATATCGAAGTCTTCTTCTTTCACGCCCAGGTCTTTCAGGCCTGTCGGAATCCCGACATCGCTCGCCAGTTGGCTGATGGCAACAATCGCCGCTTCGGCCCCCTGTTTATCATCCATCCCGCTGACATCAACACCGAGTGCCAGCGCCACGTCTTTCAAGCGGGCGGCGGCCACACTGGCGTTATAACGCTCTACATGCGGCAGCAGCACGGCGTTGCATACCCCGTGCGGCAGATTGTAGAAACCGCCCAACTGATGCGCCATCGCATGGACATAACCCAGCGAGGCGTTATTAAACGCCATGCCTGCCATGAACTGGGCATACGCCATCTGTTCACGCGCCACCATGTTTTTACCGTCTTTCACCGCATCGCGCAGATGGTCGCGAATCAATTCAATCGCTTTAATCGCCACGGCATCGGTAATCGGGTTAGCTGCCGTCGAGACATACGCTTCAATCGCGTGGGTCAGCGCATCCATACCGGTGGCGGCCGTCAGCGACGCCGGCATACCGACCATCAGCACCGGATCATTGACGGACATCACCGGCGTCACGTTCTTATCAACGATCGCCATCTTCACGTGACGCACTTCATCGGTAATGATGCAGAAACGGGTCATTTCAGACGCGGTGCCTGCCGTGGTGTTGATACCGATCAGCGGCAGTTGCGGCTTGGCGGACACATCCACACCTTCATAGTCGGCGATTTCGCCGCCATTGGCCGCCAGCAGGGCAATCCCCTTGGCGCAGTCATGGGAGGAGCCGCCACCCAGCGAGACGACGCAATCGCTGTTGTTCGCTTTGAGAATTTTCAGACCGGCATCCACGTTGGCAACGGTCGGGTTAGGCTGCACGCCATCATAAATGGCGCTATCGACCTGATATTTTTTCAGCAATTGCTGCACGGAAGCCGCAACACCGATTTTATTCAGCACGCCATCCGTGACGATTAAGGCGTGTTTGAAACCCTGCAACTGAATCTGCCTTGCCGCTTCCTCTAATGCACCTTCGCCCATCAGATTTAAGGCGGGAATGTAAAATGCGCTGCTCATAGATCACCATCCATTTATCACAGAGTTTTAACCTGTCGCCATCCTAGCACCGGCATTTTCCGGTAAAATTGACCAGGAACAAATTTTCACCACTCTTCTTCACTAAACGGCTAAATCGTTTTTTCATTTTGACACAACCACCTAACCAGTTGTTATTCATTAAAAAACCATTTTAATTTACACAATGGACGCGATAGTGTCGTCAGAGATGAAACCGGCTAAAACATCGCCATCGTCACATCACATTCACACATGAAATGCGCGGCGGTATCGTGAAAAACATCGACATGAGGCAGGGCGCGCATCGGCGCAGGCTGGCAGAGGCAACGCCACCATCGTTAACCGGTGACGTTGCCTTTCGAACGAATAACAGGATTAACGGCGATTCCTGACCAGTTGGTAACGGCGGGTCAGATATTCAACCGGCGCACTCCAGATATGCACCAGACGGCAGAATGGGAACAGCACGAACAACGTCATCCCCAACACCAGATGCACGCGGAAAATAAAGGCCACGTCATCCAGATAAGCCGATGCGCCGCCGCGGAATGTCACCACCGCCTGCGCCCAGTTCACCAGCTTCATCATCTCGCTGCCGTCCATGTGCTGCGCGGAAAACGGGATGGTCAACAGCCCCAGCGCCGCTTGAATCACCAGTAATGACAGGATCAGAATATCGCCGGCGGTGGATGTTGCGCGCACCCGCGGGTTGGTCAGCCGCCGTTTCAGCAACAACATACCGCCGACCAGCGTCAGCACGCCGCAAGCACCGCCGCCTAACATCGCCATTTTCTGTTTTACATCCAACGGCAGGAACGATTCGTACATCCAGTGCGGCGTCATCATGCCCACAAAGTGGCCGCCCAGTACACCCAGGATGCCGATGTGGAACAGGTTTGACGCCAGCCGCATGCCTTTTTTGTCCAGCATCTGGCTGGAACCGGCACGCCAGCTGTACTGACCGTAGTCATAACGCAGCCAACTGCCTGCCAGAAAAACCGCACCGGCGATGTAAGGGTAGATATCGAATAAAAACAGATTGAGGTAATGCATCAGCAATCTCCTTTGACCGGTGAAGCGTCAAGGTTCAGGTAGTGCGGCGCCACCGCGTCGGCGAACCGACGCTGATGACGGGTCTGTTGCGCCGGGGCGCAGCCCGCGTCGGCCAGAAAGCGGACCTGCTCCTCTTCCCATACCGCATCCAGCGCTTGCGGCGTATCGTCGCGTGTTTCTTGCGCCACCTTCGCCGCCACCGCGTCGCTTGACGGCTCGCACGCCGCCAGCGTCAGCAACAGCTCCAGCAACAGGGCATAGTCGCTGCCGCGCTGACGTAAACGTTCCGCCAGCAGCGTCAGGATCGGCGCAATATCACGCAGCCCATCACGCGCCGCCTGCGGCTCGCGCAACGTCAAATACTCCAGATACAGCGGCAGGAAATCCGGCAGTTCGCGGCAATCCAGCTCCAGCCCGACCTCACGGTATTGCGCCAGCAAATCCACCATCGCCTGACCACGCTCACGCGATTCGCCATGGACGTGTTCAAACAGCAGCAATGACAGCGCACGACCGCGATCAAACAGCTCGCTGTAGCGCGCCTGCCGGTCCAGCAGGTCGCCCTGATAAAAGTCGCCGATGAATTGCAGCAACTGCGCGCTTTGGCGCAACGGCAACTCGTCGGCCTGCTCCAGCGCGTCCAGTATGTCCTGGCGCTGTTGCCACAGTTCCGCATCCGGGTACTCCAGCAGCCGGGCGATAACGCGAAGACTGATCATGACTTGTTCTCCCGCATACGCCGTTCACTCATGTTCTGAGTTTTGCTGGTGACATCGATGGCGTCGATACGGCGGCTGTTGAACAGGTTGAACGATGAATCGCTGCCGTGGCAGCCGTCGCCGAAGCTGAAGCCGCAGCCATGCGCTTCCGGGAAAGCTTCACGCGCCAGTTCACGATGGCTGGACGGCACCACAAAGCGATCTTCATAGTTGGCGATCGCCAGATAGCGGTACATTTCTTCAGCCTGCGATGACGTCAGCCCCACCTGCTCCAGCGCGCTGGTATCGGTGACCTGTTCGACGGTTTGCGCACGCTTGAAATGACGCATCGCCAGCATACGACGCAGCGCGCGCAGCACCGGACGGGTATCGCCCGCGGTCAGTAGGTTGGCCAGATACTGCACTGGGATACGCAGGCTTTCGACGTCCGGCAGAACGCCGCTGTGCGCCAGGCTACCCGCATCGGCTGCCGCCTGAATCGGCGACAACGGCGGCACGTACCATACCATCGGCAGCGTGCGGTATTCCGGGTGCAGCGGCAGCGCCAGTTGCCATTCCACCGCCAGCTTGTACACCGGCGACTGCTGCGCCGCGTCAATCACACTGAGCGGAATGCCGTCGCGCTGGGCCTGTGCAATCACCTCGGGGTCGTTCGGATCGAGGAAAATGTCCAACTGACGGCCGTACAGGTCGGTTTCATTCGCCGTGGAAGCCGCCTGCTCAATGCGGTCGGCATCGTACAGCAGCACCCCCAGATAGCGGATACGGCCCACGCAGGTTTCCGAGCACAGCGTCGGCATACCGGATTCGATGCGCGGATAGCAGAAAATACATTTTTCCGATTTGCCGCTCTTCCAGTTGAAGTAGATTTTTTTGTACGGGCAGCCGGTCAGGCACATGCGCCAGCCGCGGCATTTATCCTGATCGATCAGCACAATGCCGTCTTCCGCCCGTTTGTAAATCGCCCCGCTCGGACAGGTGGCGACGCACGCCGGGTTGAGGCAGTGTTCGCACAGTCGCGGCAGGTACATCATGAAGGTGTTTTCGAACTGCCCGTACATGGCTTTCTGCATGTCGTCGAAGTTCTTGTCCTGCGAGCGTTTGCTGAACTCGCCGCCCAGATCGTCTTCCCAGTTCGGGCCGTTTTCGATCTTCTCCATACGCTGACCCGTCACCAGCGAACGCGGGCGCGCTACCGGCTGGTGCCGGCTTTCGCCGGCGCGTTGCAGGTGTGCGTAGTCGTAGTCGAACGGCTCGTAATAATCGTCCAGCGCCGGAACGTCCGGGTTGGCGAAAATTTTCGACAGCACCCCGACACGGTTGCCCATGCGCGGTTCCAGCCGACCGTTGATCTTACGAATCCAGCCGCCTTTCCATTTTTCCTGATCTTCCCAGGCATGCGGATAACCGGTGCCGGGTTTGGTTTCCACGTTGTTGAACCAGGCGTATTCCACCCCTTCGCGGCTGGTCCAGACATTTTTACAGGTCACCGAACAGGTGTGGCAGCCAATGCATTTATCCAGATTCAGCACCATGCCGACTTGTGAACGAATTTTCATCAAGCTTTCTCCTGCAGATGAGGTTGCACATGGGAAGACAGGTCGTCATGGCTGTCCTCATCCAGCCAGTCGATACGGTTCATCTTACGGACCACCACGAACTCATCGCGGTTGGAGCCGACGGTGCCGTAGTAGTTAAAGCCGTACGCCAGTTGGGCATAACCGCCGATCATATGGGTCGGTTTCGGGCAAACGCGCGTCACGGAGTTATGGATGCCGCCGCGCTGACCGGTGATTTCCGAGCCCGGCAGGTTCACCAGTCGTTCCTGCGCGTGGTACATCATGGTCATCCCGGCCGGAATACGCTGGCTCACCACGGCTCGCGCCGTCAGCGCACCGTTGGCGTTAAACACTTCCACCCAGTCGTTGTCGGCGATGTTCAGTTCACGGGCGTCGTCTTCGCTCAGCCAGACAATCGGACCGCCGCGTCCCAGCGTCAGCATCAGCAAGTTTTCGCTGTAGGTGGAGTGAATCCCCCACTTCTGATGCGGCGTCAGGAAGTTGAGCGCTTTTTCCGGGTTGCCGTTGGGCTTTTTGTTCAGCAACGGCTGAGCGGCGCGGGTATCCACCGGCGGGCGGTACACCAACAGGCTTTCGCCGAAGGCGCGCATCCACTCATGATCCTGATACAGTTGCTGACGGCCGGAAATAGTGCGCCACGGAATCAGCTCATGCACGTTGGTGTAACAGGCGTTGTAAGAGACATGCTCGTCTTCAAGACCAGACCAGGTCGGGCTGGAAATGATCTTGCGCGGCTGCGCCTGAATATCCCGGAAGCGGATTTTCTCATCCTCTTTCGGGTGCGCCAGATGGGTGTGATCACGCCCGGTGACCTTGCTCAGCGCTTCCCAGGCTTTCACCGCCACCTGGCCGTTGGTTTCCGGCGCCAGCGACAGGATCACTTCGGCGGCATCGATGGCGCTGTCGATTCTCGGCCGACCGGCCGCCGCGCCCGCTTCCTGCACCCGGTTGAGGCGTTTAAGGAAGTCCACTTCGTTTTGGGTATTCCAGCTAATACCTTTACCGCCGTTGCCGAGTTTATCCAGCAATGGGCCGAGTGAGGTAAAGCGGGCATACAGGTTCGGGTAGTCGCGTTCCACCGTCATGATATGCGGCGCGGTTTTACCCGGAATCAGGTCACATTCGCCTTTTTTCCAGTCTTTCACGCCCAGCGGCTGCGCCAGTTCGGCGGCCGAGTCGTGCTGAATCGGCAGCGTGACCACATCGGTTTCCACCCCGAGGTGACCCTGGCAGACGCGGGAGAAAGTTTTCGCCAGCCCTTTATAAATTTCCCAGTCGGTTTTCGACTCCCAGGCCGGGTCAACCGCCGCCGACAACGGATGAATGAACGGATGCATGTCCGACGTGTTCATGTCGTCCTTTTCATACCAGGTGGCGGTCGGCAACACGATGTCGGAATAGAGGCAGGTACTGGACATACGGAAATCCAGCGTCACCACCAGATCGAGCTTGCCTTCGCCGCCTTGTGCGCGCCATTCCACTTCTTCCGGCGTCACGCCGCCTTGTTGGCCCAAATCCTGCCCCTGAATACCGTGCTCGGTGCCCAGCAGGTACTTGAGCATGTACTCATGGCCTTTACCGGAAGAACCCAGCAGGTTGGAACGCCAGATAAACAGGTTACGCGGGAAGTTTTGCGGGCTGTCCGGCTGCTCGGCGGCAAAACGCAGACGACCGGCTTTCAGTTCCGCCACGGTGAAATCCTGCGGCGACATACCGGCGGCGGCGGCCTGCCCGGCGATACGCAGCGGGTTAGCCCCCAGTTGCGGCGCGGAAGGCAGCCAGCCCATGCGCTCGGCGCGCACGTTAAAGTCAATCAGGCTGCCGCTAAAGCGCGAGCTGTCCGCCAGCGGTGACAAGAACTCCTGCGGCGCGACGGTTTCATAACGCCATTGGCTGGAGTGGTTATAGAAAAACGAAGTGCTGTTCATGTGACGCGGCGGACGCTGCCAGTCCAGCCCGAACGCCAGCGGCAACCAGCCGGTTTGCGGGCGCAGTTTCTCCTGGCCAACGTAGTGCGCCCAACCGCCACCGCTCTGCCCGACACACCCGCAGAAGATCAACATATTGATAATGCCACGGTAGTTCATGTCGAGGTGATACCAGTGGTTCATACCGGCACCGACGATAATCATCGACCGTCCGTGGGTTTTGTCGGCGTTGTCGGCAAATTCGCGCGCAATACGGATGATATTCTGCCGCGATACGCCGGTAATCTGCTCGGCCCACGCCGGGGTATAAGCTTTGACCTGATCGTAATCGCTGGCGCACTGTTCGTCGTTGAGGCCGCGATCCACACCGTAGTTAGCCAGCGTCAGGTCGAAGACGCTGGTCACCAGCCCTTGCTGACCATCGGCCAGCGTCAGGCGTTTCACCGGCAACTGATGCAGCAGCACCTCATCCAGCGCCACGCTGGCGAAGTGTTCACTGGCGGCGCCGCCAAAATACGGGAAGCCGACGGAAACCACCTCATCATGGTGGCCCAGCAAGCTCAGTTGCAGGTTGACGTCACGCTGAGAACCGCCTTCGCGCTGTTCCAGGTTCCACTTGCCTTGCTCACCCCAGCGGTAACCAATGGAACCCTGCGGAGCGACCAGTTCGCCGCTGGTTTCATCAATGGCGATGGTTTTCCATTCCGGGTTGTTTTGCTGCCCCAGGTTGCCGACCAGATCGGCGGCGCGCAACAAACGCCCGGCGGCGTAGCTGCCGTCGGCACGCGGCTCCAGCAACACCAGCATCGGCATGTCGGTATAGCGGCGCACATAGTCGGTGAAATATTGACGCGGTTGTTTGAGATGGAATTCGTTGAGGATCACATGGCCCATCGCCAACGCCAGCGCGCTGTCGGTGCCTTGTTTCGGGTTCAGCCACTGATCGCACAGTTTGGCGATTTCGGCATAATCCGGGGTAATCGCTACGGTTTTGGTGCCTTTGTAGCGCACTTCGGCAAAGAAATGCGCATCAGGGGTACGGGTCTGCGGTACGTTGGAACCCCAGGCGATAATGTACGATGAGTTATACCAGTCGGCCGATTCCGGCACGTCGGTTTGTTCGCCCCAGGTCTGCGGTGAGGCCGGTGGCAGGTCGCAATACCAGTCGTAAAAGCTCAGGCACACCCCGCCCAGCAGCGACAGGTAACGGGCACCGGCCGCATAAGACACCATCGACATAGCCGGGATCGGCGAAAAGCCAATCACCCGGTCTGGGCCAAAGGTTTTGGCGGTATACACGTTAGCGGCGGCGATCAGCTCATTCACTTCCTGCCAGTCGGCACGGACAAAACCACCGCGACCACGTACTTGCTTGTATTCTTTCGTTTTATTGGCATCACCGACAATCGACGCCCAGGCATCTACCGGGTCGGCATGGTGACGGCGCGCCTCACGCCACAATTTCATCAGGCGCTTACGCATCATCGGGTATTTCAGGCGGTTGGCGCTATAGAGATACCAGGAATAGCTGGCACCGCGTGGGCAACCGCGCGGTTCATGATTCGGCAGATCCGGCCGGGTGCGTGGGTAATCGGTTTGCTGCGTCTCCCAGGTGACCAGCCCGTTTTTGACGTAAATCTTCCAGCTGCACGAACCGGTACAGTTGACGCCATGCGTCGAACGCACCACTTTGTCATGTTGCCAGCGGCTGCGGTAGCCGTCCTCCCAGTCACGATTAGTATTCAGCGTCTGGCCGTGATCACCGGAAAACGGCTCGGCCACCTGTTTGAAATAACGTAACCGGTCAAGAAATTTGCTCATCCGGACTCTCCTGCTACGGAACCTGACGGTTCCTGTCGTTATAGACGTACACGTGGGTATTGCTCACTACGACGTAGGGTAGCCAGCCGAATAAGTACTGGAATTGACAGCGATCAAGCCCTCAGGAGCCGGTTTGTGGTGGGGAGTGCAAAAATACCACCAAAGAGGTATCGGAAAAGAATTACTTAATTAACTGATAAAAAAGGAAATATTGAGGCATGAAATGATAAGGTCAGGTGACATTTACTCATGAAGACTCTTTGGAGGTAGTAGACCCGTTCAGGTAGCTCAAACCGTTTCTTTCCCGACATTACGCCTGCTTTTCAGGCAACACGTGAAGGAATGCACCTTCTCGACATACATTGCACTCCCCTGCAAACCACAACGCTAACGGGTCGATAGCGGGCAAGTCGGGATACACCAATCTGCAGTTTTTGAAAACATATCAAACAGAAAAACGTCTGTTTATCGATGTTGGGGAAGAAAGCAAATAACGTGGTCATCAGGTGGGATAATCAACAGCTTGTTCATACCGCCAGCGTAAAAAATTTCGCACTGACGGTATGAAGGCGTATTGCATCGGGGGTAACTACCACCTTGCAATACGCATCAGATCAATCATTATCAGGTGCGGGCTTTACGTCCATAACACAGCCAGGTGATCAACACACAGGCGACGTAAAACACCACAAAGATTTTCATCGCGCCGGCGGGTGAACCGGTCAGCGCCAACGAAGTACCAAACGCTTTCGGGATGAAAAAGCCGCCGATAGCGCCGATAGCGGAGATAAACCCTAACGCCGCTGCGGTATCCGTCACCGCGCTGCGCTGCGCTTCTTCTGCGCCACCGCCTGCGGCAGTCACCCTTTCCATCGTCAGCCCCCGGAAGATCACCGCGATCATCTGGAAGGTTGAACCGCTCCCCAGCCCGGCCGTCAAAAACAGCAGCATAAAGATGCCGAAGAACAGCAGGAAAGACCCCGGCTGATTTTCTCCCGGCAGCGCTGTGAACAGCAGCAGCGACAGGATCGCCATCAACACAAAATTGACCAGCGTCACCCGCACGCCGCCGAACCGGTCCGACAACATGCCGCCCACCGGACGCGCCAGCGCGCCAAGCAGCGGGCCGAAAAAGGCGTAATGCAGGATCACCACATCCGGAAACTGGGTTTTCGACAACATGGCAAAACCGGCGGAGAAACCGATAAAAGAGCCGAACGCCGACAGATACAGGATGCTGAGAATCCACAAATGCGCCCGTTTCAGCACCGGCAACTGCTGGCGCAGCGACGCTTTAGCGGTGGAAAGATCGTTCATACCGAACCAGGCCGCCGCCGAGGCGATAAGCAACATCGGCACCCACACCCAGGGCGCATTCTGCAGCCAGACCTGACTGCCATCCGGCTGAACCACGCCCTTGCCGGTGAAACTCAGCACCGGCAGGAAAATCACCACCGGCACCAGCAACTGCATCACGCTGACGCCCAGGTTCCCAAATCCGCCGTTTAACCCCAGCGCCCCGCCCTGCTGCGCTTTCGGGAAAAAGAAGCTGATATTCGCCATGCTGGAAGCAAAGTTCGCGCCGGCAAATCCGCACAACAGCGAAATAAGGATGAATACGTTATACGATGTTTGCGTGTCCTGTACCGCAAACCCCAACCATACGCACGGGATAATAAGAATCAGCGTACTGAAGGTAGTCCAGCGGCGTCCGCCGGCCAGCGGGATAATAAACGAATACGGCACCCGCAACAGCGCGCCGGATACCGATGGCAATGCGGTCAGCATAAACAATTCATCGGTGGTGAAGTGAAAACCGACCTTGTTCAAATTGACGGCCACGGTGCTGAACAACATCCAGACACAGAAAGCCAGCAACAGACAAGGAATGGAAATCCACAGGTTGCGCTGAGCAATGCCGCGCCCCTGTTTTTGCCAGAACTGAACATCTTCCGGGCGCCATTCCCGGATAACAGTCTGCCGTGAAGCGCCTGGCGTAATGGTTGACTGCGTCATAACAAGCCTCGGTCAGTAAAATACCCCTATCACTACGCGTCACATTAGAAGGTATGTCCGAAGCAAATTTGATATACATCAACGGTTTGTCGGGTAAAAAAACCGGTATCTTTTTTGCCCGCCACCAAATAGGTAAGCCAAAATGACAAGTTAATAGTGTCGTTTCATACTGTTATGATGATTAACCCCGTCACGGTATTCGCGACTACCCACCAATGGAAATTGTGAGGTAACTCTTTGGGGGTATAGGGTTACCCCTGAAAATAAGAAAAAATGATCTTGTGTTGCATGACTCTGTTTTTACTGCGGGCCGGTAGCGGATAAGCGGGAAGAGCTCGAACGACGGTGACTAACGTCGATCGATGACTCTCTCTGTCGACGCCATCAACGTCACATGCGCGCCTGCGATCTACTGTTTAGCACACCACTGCGTTTCCATTTTTGTCACAGGCGGTTTCCCCATGTTCAAACGCTTTCGGCTTCCACTCTCGCTGGTCAACCAGGTGGCACTGTTGATGCTGCTGCAAGGCCTGCTGGGGATTGCCGGCATGGCGGTATCCAGTTGGATGTCGCAAAGCATTCAGGGCAACGCGCACGCCATTAATACGGCAGGTTCTCTGCGCATGCAAAGTTACCGGTTATTGTCGATGGTGCCGCTTGACGCCAACAGTGATTATTATCTGCAGGAACTGGAACGCGCCGAAAATGACCACGACCTGCGTCAGGCGGTCATACGCGAGGGGCTAAGCGAGCAACTCACCACGTTGCAACGCTACTGGGCAGATCAATTGAAACCGAGTCTGCGTCAGGCAGAACGCCCGGCGGATGCCGCCGCCGCCGTTGCAGATTTTGTCCACCACCTCGATGCGCTGGTGCTGGCTATCGATCAAAAAACCGAAGCGCACCTTCGGTTGGTCACACTGGTGCAACGCACGTTCATCGGCATCATGTTGTCGTTGTTATTGCTGACCTTTTTCTATCTGCGCCGCCGCTTGCTGGCCCCCTGGCGCAAGCTGGTGTCGATGGCGCAGGCCATCGGCCAGGGCGAATTTCATCAACGCGTAACCCCGCGCAGTCATGATGAAATGGGTACGCTGGCACAGGCGCTGAATAATATGTCGGATGAGCTGTCGGCGATGTACCGTGATCTGGAACAGCGGGTGGCGGAAAAAACCGCCGATTTGCAACAGAAAAACGATACGCTGGCGTTTCTATATCGTGCCAGTCGTCGGCTGCATACCAATGCGCCGCTATGCAGCCGGTTACTGCCGGTGCTGGATGAACTGAGCGCATTGATGCCGCTTTCCAGCATTCAATTGCAACTGTATGAAGATAATCATCAGGCGCTCGTAACGCCTTCCAGCCAAACCGTCATACCCAATCCCGACACCTGCCCGGACAGCGACTGCCAGCGCTGCGCGCATTTTTCCTCGGCACACGCGGCATCCGAAGGCAAGCCGGTCAGTTGGAATTTGCATGACAAGCGGGGTCACTATGGCGTGGTGCTGGCGCGGTTGCCCGCTCATCAGCATCTGACGCCCGATCAGCACCAGTTGCTCAACACATTGCTGGAGCAGTTGACCAGTACGCTGGCGCTGGAGCGGCAATCCAGCCATCAACAACAACTGATGTTGATGGAAGAACGAACGACCATCGCCCGCGAGTTACACGATTCCATCGCACAGTCGCTCTCTTGTCTGAAAATTCAGGTCAGTTGTCTGCAAATGCAGCACACCGCGCTGACACCGGAAATACAACAGCAGTTAGACGCCATGCGCGATGAGATCAACACCGCCTATCGGCAATTGCGTGAATTGTTGACGACCTTCCGGCTTAAGCTATCGGAATCCGGCCTGCTGGCGGCATTGCGCGCCACGGTTGACGAATTCAGCCAACGCCTCGGCTACGCCATCGTGCTGGATTATCAGTTACCGCCACAGGCGGTATCCGCTCATCAGGGTATTCATTTGCTGCAAATCGTGCGTGAAGCCTTGAGCAATACCTATAAGCATGCACAGGCTACCGCCGTCAACATCACCCTTTGTCAACAGCAAGGCTATATTGAGCTGCGCGTGTGCGATAACGGTATCGGCATCAGTGATAACCACCGCCGAACCAATCACTACGGCTTGATTATCATGCGCGACCGCGCCCGCAGCCTCCACGGCGACTGTACTATCCAACGCCTGGCGTCCGGCGGCACAGAAGTCTGTGTCCGCTTTCAGGCAGACTCTCGCCAGCCACCCGTTTTATCAGGAGAAAACCATGAATCATGACGCCGCCACCGTACTGCTCATTGATGACCACCCGATGCTACGCAATGGCGTCAAACAGTTGCTCAGCATGGCGCCTGACCTGTGTGTGGTCGGCGAAGCCAGCCAGGGCGAACAAGGCGTGATACTGGCGGAGCAATTGGACCCGGATTTGATTTTGCTGGATTTGAACATGCCGGGCATGAATGGGCTGGAAACACTGGCCCGCCTGCGTGAAACCTCATTATCCGGGCGAATCGTGGTGTTTACCGTATCAAACCATGAGGAAGACGTGATCAGCGCGTTTAAAGGCGGTGCCGACGGCTACTTGCTGAAAGACATGGAACCGGAAGATTTGCTGGTCGCGCTCCATCAGGCTGCGGCAGGCAAAATGGTGCTTAGCGATACGCTGACGCCGGTTCTGGCGGCCAGCCTGCGGGAAACGCGCAGCAGCGATACCCGGGATATCCAGCAATTGACCCCGCGGGAGAAGGATATCCTGAAACTGATAGCCCAAGGGTTGCCGAATAAAGTTATCGCCCGCAAGTTGACGATTACCGAAAGTACGGTAAAAGTACACGTCAAACATCTATTGAAAAAAATGAAGTTGCGTTCCCGGGTGGAAGCCGCCGTCTGGGTAGTGCAAGAAAAGATTTTCTAACGGGTGGCGGCGGCCGTCGCCGCCAGTCATCTTCCCCATCGGTGTTAATTTTTACTTTTAGATGTTAAAAAAACAGTAAAATACACAACACCTACATTTCTATACGTTTACTTTCACTCGTGCTGATGCCGTAACGCCTGTTCATGGTTTTTAGTACTTTATCGCCATTTTCCTAGATATTTCCCCATATTCCTTTCCTAGACTCACCTTGTTCGGCGTTTCATTGCGCTTTCGCCAGGCTTAACCGGAGGAAAAAGAGAATGAAAGTCAGAGAACGATTTATTGGACTGGAATGGCTCCGCTTTTTACTTGGATGCTATGTCATGGTCTATCACACCGTACATGTCTATCCGCAACGTGAAAAGATCCCCTTTCTGAACGAACTGACCAGCATGGGGTTCTTCGCTACCAGTACGTTCTTTGTGTTGTCCGGCTTTCTTCTGACACATGTTTATCTGCGTGACGGCCAGTTACGGGAACCCGCCCGGCATTTCCTGGCCAAGCGGTTGTTTAACCTCTACCCGATCCACATCATCGGACTGGTATCGTCTATCGTGGTGGTCTGCCTGATGCACTGGCTGGCGATTCCGCCAGAGGGCCAGATTGCCAGCGCCCGTTTCGTCATTTACGACAGTAACGACCCCAGCGTTGCGCCGGAAACGTTGCGTCACTATATGGATAACGCGCAACTGGCTGTTAACGGCTTACTGCAATTGCTGATGTTACAGGCGTGGAATCCCTATTTTCTGACGTTCAACGCGCCGTTGTGGTCGGTCTCGACACTCTTTTTCTTCTACTTATTGTTCCCGCTGCTGGCGCCGCGACTGGCTGGCAGCCGTTATCCGCGCCTGTGGCTGGCGGTGCTCTGTCTGCTGTATCTGCTGCCGCCGATATGGGTTGTCTGGCATCAATTATACGGCATGCCTTATACCGGTTTACTGCAACGCAATCCATTGCTGCGGTTACCGGAGTTTTTGGCCGGAATAGCAGGCTACACGATTTTCCGCCAATACCGGGACGGCGTGCGGCCAGCATTAACCCGGCTACAATGCAAAGCGCTGGCTGTGTTTATTAGCCTGAGTTTTATCGTCGCCACCTGGCTGTTTACACACGGCGGGCGCCACTGGTATTTCCTGCTGCATAACGGACTGTTGTTGCCCTCGCAAGTGGCATTGGTCTGCCTGTGCGCGCACGCTCGTGAACCGGACAGCGAAGCGTTGAAAGTCTGGGCAACAAGACTGGGTAGCGCCTCGTTGTCGATTTTTGCCCTGCATGTCCCGCTCTTTAACCTGTTCCGCACATCAGAACAGTTATTACGCGGCAACCCGCTGCAATGTTTCACCGACTGGTCGGCCTGTATTGACGCCGCCGGCAGGGTGGAGGTATCCATGACCGGTTACGGCGTCTTCCTGTTGACGACCATTACCCTGTGCGTAGTCGTCCAGGAGCAGTTGATAAACCGTATCAGGCAATCGCTGACCGAACGCTTTCTGACCCGTCGTTTCGAACCTTCCCGCAGCGCGGCCTGATGATAACGGCTATAACGGTGATGTGATCGTCATCACCGTTATAGCCGTAAGTCATTAATCACACGGTTTATAACAATTTCCATTCTAATTGTGGGATACTTATATCTAGAGGCGCTGCGCGATTCCTGTTAATGTTGCCTCGCCGGGAAATAATCCGGTATATCGATACATCGGCAAGCCGTCCGAATGGCGTCTTTCACTTTTAGTCACCCATTGTTTTATCTGACATCATGACACATTCCAAACACGCACTTTCGTCGCTGAGCCTGTTTATCGCTCTCAGCGCCGCTGGCATTTCTACCAGCCATGCGGACACCGTCTGGTTAACCAACGGTGACAAGATCAGCGGCCAGATTACGCTGCTGGATAGCGGCAAATTATTCATCAAAACCGATTATGCCGACACTGTGTCGGTGACCTGGGACAAAGTCAAAACCTTCCAGACCGATCACGGGATGGTTATTCAAGGGCAACGCTACGAGAAAGGCGTACTCTATCCGTCCATCAAAGCCTCCGACAGTTCTCGCGCCATCGTTGCCCAGCCGGCAAGCGTAGACGGCCAGCAAGTCAGCGCCGGGCAGGAAACGCTGCCGTTGTCTGATATCGACTCCATGGTGGTACCTCGTCGTTGGGTGGAAGATTTCTCCTGGAAAGGCAATGTCGACGTTAGCCTGGCCCGCAAGAAAAGCTCCACGGAAACCGACAACCGTGATATGACATTGAACACCCGCCTGCGGCACGGCACATGGCGCCATAATCTGGATGGCAGCTACCACATGACCAAAGAAGACAATGTGGAAAGCACCAAAAACGCCGCCGGGGAATACGCACTGGATAAATTCATCGACGAGCACTGGTTCTGGCAGGGCCGTTATGAGTACAAACGCGACTGGGTGGAAAACATCAAAGTTAACCGTTCCGCCGGTACTGGTCCGGGCTACCAGTTCTGGGATAACGATCTGGGCGCGTTCTCTATTACCACACTGGTAAACGCCCAAACGTTTACTTATCAGGACAACAGCGAAGATAATTTCTACTCCGGCGGCCTGAAGTGGAGCTATGATCGCTTCCTGTTCAGCAAACGTACCGAGTTGTTTTCCGACGGCGAAGTGGGCCGCTCATTTGATAGCACCACGCCGCTCTACTTTAAAGCCGGCGCTGGTCTGCGTTTCAAAGTTACCGACTGGTCATCCGTCAGTATGAAAGTCTCCCGCACCCGCACCGAAAGCATTCAGGGTAACGTTAACGATACCCTGTACTCGCTGGGTCTGGGCGTCGGCTGGTAATTCAGCCACTGAAGGTTCCTGTCTTACGACGGGAACCGTTGCCCGTTCTGCGTAAACACGTTCTGCGTAAACGACAGTTGTAAAGACAGCTGTAAAAAAGCCCGGTTTTCTCGACCGGGCTTTTGTTTTATCGCGGGTAACCGCCTAAGTATTACTGCGACTTCGGTTCCTGTTTAGACAGGTCTTCCGCAATCTGGACGGTTTCATTCAGATACGCATCCGGATCCTGATAATCCTTCGGCAAATCATCCAGCGCCTTCAACGGCGGTTTTCCCTGACGCTTCAGTCGATCGTTAATGCGTTGCAGACGCGTTGCTTCGTCTTCGTTGTTTTCCTTCTGGCGCTGCACCAGATTCAACGACACATGATTACGCTTCTGTTTCATTTCCTGATAACGCGCCACATCCTGCTGGATGTACTGGAATTCCGGATCCTTGGCAATACGCGCATTATGCTGTTCCAGCAACACGGGCAGCAGCGGTTTTACGTCGCCCATCACGGTATAACCGGCAGGTTTGATGCTATCCCACGGCAAGGCGTTATCTTCAAATTTCTCACCGGTATCCACCGCTTCGTTGCCGGTCGGCATCACGATATCCGGCGTAACGCCTTTACGTTGGGTACTGCCGCCGTTAATACGGTAGAACTTCTGGATGGTGTATTGTACCGAGCCCAGCGACGGCCATTCCGGACGCAGCATCTGATCGTAAATACGATTGAGAGAACGGTATTGCTGTACCGTACCTTTACCGAAAGTCGGTTCGCCGACAATCAGCGCACGGCCGTAATCCTGCATCGCGGCGGCAAAAATCTCCGACGCCGAGGCACTGAAACGATCAACCAGCACCACTAGCGGACCTTTGTAATAGACGGTATCGTCGGTGTCGCTGTCTTCACGTATCTTGCCGTTGTTGTCCCGCACCTGCACCACCGGCCCGGTAGGAATAAACAGCCCAGACAGGCTGACCGCTTCCGTCAGGGCACCGCCGCCATTGCCGCGCAAGTCGATAATGACGCTGCTGACATGCTCTTTTTCCAGTTTCTGCAACTGAACTTTCACGTCGTCCGTCAGCCCAACGTAGAAACCGGGGATATCCAGCACGCCGACTTTGTCTTTACCGGCCTCTTTGATCGACATTTTCACCGCACGATCTTCCAGCCGGATACGTTCACGGGTCAGAGTGATGGTCTGCGTTTTGGTGCCCTTGCCTGCCGGCAGCACTTCCAGACGCACCTTGCTGCCTTTCGGCCCTTTGATCAACGCCACCACATCATCAAGCCGCCAGCCAATCACATCGACCATCGATTTACCGGCCTGCCCTACGCCCACGATACGATCGCCGACGCCGATGCGTTTACTTTTCGCCGCCGGGCCGCCCGGCACCATGGAGTTAATCACGGTATAATCTTCATCCATCTGCAATACCGCACCGATACCTTCGAGCGACAGGCTCATTTCGGTGTTGAACTGCTCGGTATTACGTGGCGACAGATAGCTGGTATGCGGGTCGATTTCCCGCGCGAAGGCATTCATGATCAACTGAAACACATCTTCGCTGTTGGTCTGCACCAGACGGCGAACCGCAAACTGATAGCGTTTGGTCAGCGTTTCCTTGATTTCCGCGTCGGCCTTGCCCGTCAGTTTCAGGCTCAGCCAATCGTACTTGACCTTGGCATCCCACAGTGCGTTGAGTTCCTCCACGCTTTGCGGCCAGGGCGCTTTAGCGCGGTCAAGGTCGATAACATCGTTGCCGTTCAGGTTGACCGGTTTTTCCAGCAGCGTCAGCGCATACTGGTAACGTTCGAAACGGCGTTTCTGGGCCAGATTGTACATGGCGTACGGCAGGCTCAGCTTGCCGCTTTTTAAATTCTCGCCCCACTCGCCTTTTTGACCGGAAAACTGCGCCACATCGGAAGACAACAGCACGTTATGGCTGTAATCCAGCATGTTGAGGTAACGATCGAAGATCTTGCCGGAAAACTGCGCATCCAGCATGAACTGGCGATAATGGGAACGCAGAAAACGCGACGCAACGCGCTCGCTGACGGTAGAGTGCTGCGCTTCCGGCTGCAACTGAGGAATTTGATCCGCGCGGGTAATGTTCTCGCTGGCAAAACTACTCCCGGACAGCAAAAGCCAGGTTAATGCCGCCGCTTTGACAAATTTGTTCATGCCCTGGTTGGCCTCCGTATCAGAACTGCAAATGTTCTGCGCGTACGATCATCGCCAGACCGGAAGCCAGTTGAACCCTGACTCCATCTTTGGCGATCTCAAGCACAGTGGCATCCATGGCGCTTTTGCCAGCCCTGACTTTGATTTCCTGGCCAATCTGCAGGCTGGAAATATCCGTCACCGCCTGCCGTTCCGGTTGCACCGTACGGGCTGCTTTAGGCTGACGGGGTTGGGATTTATCGGATGACGGAGAAGCGGTCTGTGCGGAACGGGAAGAAGACGGACGCGGTTTACGCGGAGCTGAACCTGCGGCATCTCGCTCACGGCGTGGGGGCATTCTGCCGGCAGAAGGACGCGGACGAGAGGGTTCGGCCTCGCCGGACTCGCGCTTCTTCGCCTGCTGCTCTGCACGCTGAGCCTGAACACGGGCTTTGGCCTCTTCCAGTTGCTTGCGCGCATGCTCCACATGCTGCTGCTCGAGCTCGCCGCACGGGTTGCCGTCAAGATCAACGCGTTGAGCGCCCAGTTTGACGCCATACAGATAACGCCAGCTTGACGTATACAAACGCAGTGCGGAGCGCAACTGCGTCTTGCTGACGTGCTCGGATTCGGACACGCGTTCGACCAGATCCTGAAAAATGCCAATCTTTAACGGACGCGCTTCGCCTTCAAGCGTGAAACAGAGCGGAAAACGCTCTGCCAGATAGGCGATCACTTCTTTACTACTGTTCAACTTAGGTTGATTTTCCATGAAATTTCCTGATTACAACGGGTTTGCCAACCAGCGCAGGCATGAACAGGCGTCATTATAATGACGCCATCGGCAATTGCTACGTTATCCTTGTCGCAACGTAAGAGAATTGATGAAAGCCAGCACGTCGCTCTGTGACAATTGGCGGCACAGTGCGGCCGCAACCGCATTCAGCCCGTCTTCGTCCTCGGCATCAAAACGATGATGAACGGTGCTATCAATATCCAGAACGCCAATCAACCGCCCGTCAACCGTCAGCGGCAGCACGATTTCGGCATTGCTGGCGGCATCACAGGCGATATGGCCGGGAAACGCATGCACATCGCCGACCCGTTGAACACGGTTCTCCGCGACCGCACGACCGCAGACCCCTTTTCCCGCCGGAATTCGCACGCAAGCCGGGCGCCCCTGAAACGGCCCCAGAAATAACGTGTCGCCTTCCAGCAAATAAAAGCCGGCCCAATTCACACCATCCAATCGTTCAAACAGTAACGCACTGCTGTTTGATAATATCGTGAGAAAGCGATCTTCATCGGCAATCAGCGCGGTGAGATCACGTACCAGTTCATCGTAGAATTGTTCTTTTTTCATCGCTTACAATAGGCATAAATTGTCTTTACGGACCGCCTGACGGCAGACATCCGCAGCACATTACATAAAGTTTCGCATCGGGATGCTACAGGATTTCTCTTGCCAGCCCAACTTTCACCGCACAGCGCCGTCACAGGAGAGCGACTTAGGCACCATTACCGATATCCGGCGATGACCGTACCGGTTACCGCCGGGCGACACCACATTTCATCTGACAAGGGTAGCAGTGATTTTGTGTCATCCATCATTCAGTTACACTATGATAATACCTGTCCTGTTAACCTGCCTGCAGGAAATATGAAAATTTATAACGCCGCCCCGTCCGTCGGGTCGGCTGATTCGCCGCCGGCCGCGCCGCGGCGCCTTCAACGTTGCCCGCAATGCGACCTGTTATTCATGTTGCCTCGACTCAAACGTCAGCAGCACGGCCACTGTCCGCGTTGCGCGGCACATATTGCCAGCGGCCGCGACTGGTCTATTTCCAGACTGGTGGCGATGGCGGTGGCCATGCTGGTGCTGATGCCCTTCGCCTATAGCGAACCCTTGCTCAATATCCGGTTGCTGGGTGTTTCCATTAATGCCAGCTTGCTGGAAGGCATCTGGCAAATGACGCGTCAGGGGCACCCGGTCACCGCCAGCATCGTGGCGTTTTGCACTATCGGCGCGCCGCTGACGCTGGTATTCGCCCTGCTGTATCTGTTTTTTGCCCCTCGCGTCGGTATGAATCTGCGTCCGGTGCTATTGCTGTTCGAACGCCTGAAAGCGTGGGTCATGCTGGATGTGTATCTGGTCGGTCTGGCGGTCGCTTCGATTAAAGTCCGTGAATTTTCCGAGGTTTTGCCCGGCAATGGGTTGCTGGCGTTTCTGGCGCTGATGGCGCTCAGTTTGCTGACCCTGATTCACCTTAATGCCGAACAGCTCTGGCAACGCTACTACCCACAGCGCGCCTACCCGGCCTCAGCGCAGGCGCTGGTCTGCCTGTCCTGCTATTTTACCGCGACGCCAGACAGCCGTGGCCGCTGCCACCGTTGTCATGTGCCGCTCACACCGCGGCGGCCATATAGTTTGCAAAAATCCTGGGCGGCGCTGATTTCCGCCGTCATTCTGCTGTTGCCGGCCAATCTGCTGCCGATCTCAGTGATTTACGTCAACGGCGTGCGCCGGGAAGACACGATTTTTTCCGGCATTATCTCGCTGGCCGCCGGGAATATCCCGGTGGCGCTGGTGGTTTTTGTCGCCAGTATTCTGGTGCCGTTCAGCAAGGTATTCATCACGTCGGTCCTGCTGCTCAGTATTCATTTTCGGGTGAGCCATAGCCGGATGATACGTATGCGACTGCTGCGTCTCATGAGTTGGATCGGCCGTTGGTCGATGCTCGACCTGTTCGTGATCGCCCTGACCATGTCGCTGGTTAACCGCGACCAATTGCTTGCTTTTACCATGGGACCCGCGGCGTTCTATTTTGGCGCCGCCGTTATTTTGACCATATTGTCCGTCGAGTGGCTGGATAGTCGACTGATATGGGATAACGACTAAGAGCCTATCCCGCGATAGGCTCTTATACATAATTGCAGGATAACAATGCAGAACTCAACGCCGATGGCACCCACTGAAGCCCGCATCAAAAACCGGCGCCGCCTGTCGCCCTTCTGGCTGCTTCCTTTTATCGCCCTGCTGCTCGCCGGCTGGCTGCTCTACACCAATCAACAGGAGCGCGGCGCAACGGTGACCATCGATTTCGTGTCGGCGGACGGCATCGTCCCCGGCCGCACGCCGGTGCGCTATCAGGGGGTGGAAGTCGGCACCGTGCGCAACATCAAACTCAGCGATGATTTACGCACCATTCAGGTCATCGCCAGCATCCGTAACGATATGAAAGAGGCGCTACGCAGCGGCACCCAGTTCTGGCTGGTGACGCCCAAAGCCTCGCTGGCCGGGGTATCCGGTCTGGATGCACTGGTCGGCGGCAACTACATCGGCATGCTACCCGGCGGCGGCGATCCCGCCAGTCACTTCACCGCGCAGGATACCCAGCCCAAATACCGTGTTAACAGCGGAGAATTACTGATACATCTGCGCGCTGACGATCTCGGCTCGCTGAACGCCGGTTCACTGGTCTATTTTCGTAAAATCCCGGTAGGGAAAGTTTACGATTACAGCGTTAACGCCGATCACCGTGGCGTGATGATCGATGTATTGATCGACCGCCGCTTCACCGGGCTGGTGAAAAAGACCAGCCGTTTCTGGAACGTCTCCGGGTTAAAAGCGGACGTCAGCCTCAGCGGCGCGACCGTCGAAATGCAAAATCTGTCTGCACTGGTTAACGGCGCCATCGCCTTTGACTCCCCTGAACAGGGCGAGCCGGCCGCGGCGGATCAGAACTACGAGCTATACCCGGATTTGGCGCAGAGCCAGCGCGGCGTGCAGATTATGCTGGACTTGCCTTCCGGTGACAGACTGCAAGCCGGACATACGCCGCTGCTGTATCAGGGATTAGAAGTAGGCAGGTTGCAACGGCTCACCCTGGAGGCCAATCAGCGCGTCACCGGAGAGTTGATCGTCGACCCGTCGGTGGTGGCGTTGATGCGGGAAAACACCCGGATTGAACTGGCCGCGCCGCGTCTGTCGCTAAGCGATATCAACCTGCCCAGCCTGCTGGGCGGCACCACGCTGACGCTGATCCCCGGCGACGGCGAGCCGAAGCAGCGCTTCACCGTCGCTGACGCCACCCGGCAGCAACTGCAACAACCCGGCGCGCTTACCGTTGAATTAACCGCCAGCCAGAGTTACGGCATCGACAGCGGCCAGCCGGTCATGCTGCACGGCGTGCAAATCGGTCGGATCGTCCAGCGCACACTCACCGATAACAGCGTCGGTTTTACCGCCGTTATCGACCGCCAATACCGACACCTGCTGCACAAAGACAGTCAGTTCATCGCCAGCAGTCGGGTCAACGTTAAACTGGGGTTAGACGGCGTTCAGGTGCTGGGCGCCAGCGCTCAGGAGTGGCTGAGCGGCGGCGTCACGGTGCTGCCAGGCTCGACCGGTGATGCCCAACCGCGTTACCCGCTCTATAGCGATCGGGAAAAGGCCGCTGCCGGCATTCAGGGCACGACGCCCCCCACCACGCTGACGTTATTGGCCGACAGCCTGCCGGACATTCAGGACGGCTCGGTAGTGCTGTATCGCAAGTTTCAGGTTGGCGAGATCACCCACATTCGCCCTAAGGCCGAGACATTCGAAATCGATGTTTATATCCGGCCGGAATACCGCAAGCTGCTGACCGATAACAGCGTTTTCTGGGCGGAAGGCGGTGCGCGCGTACAATTGAACGGTGCCGGATTAACGGTACAGACCTCGCCGCTCAGCCGGGCGCTGAAAGGCGCCATCAGTTTCGACAACGTAGACGGCGCCGCCGACGTACAAAACGACAAACGCCCGTTATACAGTAACGAAACCGCCGCCCGCGCGATTGGCAGCCGCATCACCTTGCGCACCTACGACGCCAGTAAGCTCTCCGCGGGTATGCCGATCCGTTATCTGGGTATCGATATCGGCCAGTTGGAGTCGCTGAAACTGGCGGAGCAGCGCGATGAAGTGCGGGTACAGGCGGTGCTGTACCCGGAATATGTCCGTAATTTCGCCCGCGCCGGCACCCGCTTCTCGGTGGTGACGCCGGAAATTTCCGCCGCTGGGGTTAACCATCTGGAAACGCTGATCCAGCCCTACATTAATGTCGAACCGGGTAATGGCGCCGTTACCCGCAGCTTTGAATTGCAGAAAGCCACTATTTCCGATTCCCGCTATCAGGATGGGCTGAGCATCAACGTTGACACCGCCGAAGCCGGATCGCTGCAAATCGGCACGCCGGTGCTGTTCCGCGGGATTGAAGTCGGCACGGTGACCGGTCTGTCACTCGGCGCGTTGTCCGATCGGGTATCGGTGGCGTTGCGCATCAGTAAGCGCCACGCGCATCTGGTGCGTGATAATTCCGTCTTCTGGCTGGCCTCCGGCTATAACCTGCAGTTTGGCCTGACCGGCGGCGTGATCAAGAGCGGGACTTTCCAGCAATTTATCCGCGGCGGCATTGCTTTTGCGACGCCACCGGCCACCCCGCTGGCGCCCGCCGCACAGGCCGGCAAACATTTCCTGTTGCACGGTGAAGAACCCGGCGGCTGGCGCGACTGGGGAACAGCGTTGCCGGAGCGATAAACACCACGTCTGCGTTCTGCGACTCACCGCCCGCTGAGCCGGTGGTGAGTCGCCATCCCTTCCCTCAACGCAGATATGGTAATATTCGTGTTTTGATTGTTGTTGTAACGGAACCGTTGCTGTGGCCAAACCTATTCCCGCCTCTCTCATTCCTGATTTTTTAACCGCCATGCAAGCCATTATGCCTGCACATCTGAGCATGGATGACTTCATCGACGCCTGCCAGCGACCGCTGCGCCGTAGTCTCCGCGTCAACACATTGAAAATCAGCGTGCCCGACTTTCTCGCGCTGGTCGCGCCCTACGGTTGGGAACTGGAAGCGGTGCCCTGGTGCGACGACGGGTTTTGGCTGCTGAACGCCGATGAGGAAGCCATGAAGCTCGGCAACGCACTGGAGCACCTGAGCGGCCTGTTCTACATTCAGGAAGCCAGTTCGATGTTGC
This sequence comes from Dickeya chrysanthemi NCPPB 402, assembly GCF_000406105.1. Lineage (NCBI taxonomy): Bacteria > Pseudomonadati > Pseudomonadota > Gammaproteobacteria > Enterobacterales > Pectobacteriaceae > Dickeya > Dickeya chrysanthemi. The sequence goes on from NZ_CM001974.1 coordinate 2,605,106, forward strand.
CGGTCAGCGCGTTGTTGCTGGGGAACGATACCCCGGAGCGGGTACTGGACATGGCCGCCGCCCCCGGTTCCAAAACTACCCAGATCGCCGCCCGGCTCAACAATCAGGGCGTGATTATCGCTAACGAATACTCCGCCAGCCGGGTGAAGGTGTTGCACGCCAACCTGCATCGCTGCGGTGTCAGCAATACGGCGCTGACGCACTTTGACGGCCGGGTTTTCGGCAGTGCCTTACCGGAAACCTTTGATGCCATTCTGCTGGATGCGCCCTGCTCCGGAGAAGGCGTGGTCAGGAAAGATCCCGCCGCCATGAGTCACTGGTCGCTGGAGAGCATCGCCGATATCGCCGCCACCCAGCGCGAGCTGATCCTCAGCGCCTTCCATGCGCTGAAGCCGGGCGGTGTACTGATTTACTCCACCTGTACCCTCAATCATCAGGAAAACCAGCAGGTTTGTCGCTGGCTGATGCAGCAATTCCCAGGTGCGTGTGAAATCGAATCACTGAAAGACCTGTTTCCACACGCTCACCGCGCCCTCACCGAAGACGGTTTCTTGCATGTCTTCCCGCAAATTTACGACAGCGAAGGTTTTTTTGTGGCCCGCCTGCGTAAAACTGCCGGCGTACCGCCACTGGCAGCGCCGGATTACAAACTCGGCAAGCTGCCCTTTACGCCGCTCAACCATAAGGATGCGCAGTTGATTCGTCAGAACGCCCAGCGGCTCGGCCTGCAGTGGTCAGAACAGCAGTTACAGTTGTGGCAACGGGATGATGAGATCTGGTTGTTTCCGGCTGCACTGCAACCGATGTTGGGCAAAATGCGCTTCTCCCGAATCGGTATTAAACTGGCGGAACGCTTTGCCAAAGGGTATCGCTGGCAGCATGAAGCCATTGTGGCGCTGGGCAATCCTGACAGCCCGAATGCGTACGCGCTCAGTGCGGAGCAAGCCGTGGACTGGTTCCGGGGAAAAGACATTTATCCGCCTTCCCCCATCAGCCATGACCACATTCTGTTGACCTGGCAACAGACCACGCTGGGGCTAACCAAACGCGTCGGTCAGCGGCTGAAAAATACCCTGCCTCGGGATCGGGTGCGCGATGGCGCCAACCTCATTCTTTCTGCCGATTAATCTTTGACCGGGTCGCCGCCTGTGGCGATCCGGGTCTGTTTTTTCATCTACAATCAACACGTATCATCAACATTCAACCTGTTGAGGAATCTATGTTCGCACTGGTTATCTTTGTCTGTTACCTGGGAGGTAACTGCGAGAATCTGGTCGCGGGAACCTACATCAATGAACCACAGTGTCTGAGCGCTATGGAGGAGCAGCAGATCCGTAACGGCGGCTGTTTCCCGATTGACGATTTTCGTAGCGGATACTGGAAACCCGCCCATGAGTACCGGGATCGCTAATCACACGTCGCTCTTTTCCGTTCTCTCCCGCAACAGCGCGCGCTGCCAGGTGGGAGTCGGCATAACGGAAGCCATAACCTACGGCCGCTCACGCCGGAGCATGGCTGATGCTCAACAACCTGGGTCGAATAAAAAAGGGCAATGCCGCAGCTGTAACGACATTGCCCAACCTGATGTAATTAAACCGCTTATTATGGTTAGTATCTCAGGGCGGTGAAAACGTGCTGATAATCAGCACCTTCACCGTTTAAAACTTCACCCACTCGTCTTTATCCGGATTATTTTTGGCGCTGGCTGAATGCGCCCGCATCGCCTTGGGCGCGGATTTACGCCCCGTTTTACCCGGTTTACTCAGTAATAATGGTTGCTGATGATGGGCGGTTGTACCGCCATGATGCGAGTGAGGGTCATCGCCCAAATGAAACGCCGATACCGTCTGCATCAGTAACTGCGCTTGTTCCTCCAGCGAATTGGCAGCCGAAGATGACTCTTCCACCAGCGCCGCATTTTGCTGCGTGGTGCTATCCAGTTCAGTCACCGCCTGAGCAATTTGACTAATCCCTCGGCTTTGCTCATCCGATGCAGAGGCTATTTCACCCATAATATCAAATACATGAGTAATAGAGCGAACAATGTCCTGCATGGTTTTCCCGGCATCATCCACCAGTTCGGAACCGGTATTCACCCGTGAAACCGACTCCTGAATCAGCCCTTCGATTTCTTTCGCCGCCTGCGAACTGCGCTGCGCCAGATTGCGGACCTCGCTGGCGACAACCGCAAAACCGCGCCCTTGCTCGCCGGCTCTTGCCGCTTCAACCGCCGCATTCAGCGCCAGAATATTGGTCTGGAAGGCGATGCTGTTAATCACCGAGGTGATTTCAGAGATACGTTTTGAACTGCTGGAAATCTCGTTCATGGTTTTCACCACGTTGCCGACGATTTCACCGCCCTTGATGGCATTCTGCGACGCTTCCGACGCCAGTTGCGAGGCATGATGCGCATTTTCCGAGTTCTGTTTTACCGTTGAGGTTAATTGCTCCATGCTGGCGGCGGTTTCCACCACGGCCGCCGACTGCTGTTCGGTACGGGAAGAGAGGTCGACATTGCCTGCCGCGATTTCAGCCGACGCCGACGCCACATGCCCCACACCTTCCCGAATATCCAGAATCATGGTGCGCAATTTGTCATTCATGTTGGCCATGGCGGTAATCAACATGCCCAGTTCGTCACGACGCGAGGAATTGACTGACGACGAGAGATCGCCGCCGGCGATACGTTCCGCCACCGACAACCCCTGCTTAAGCGGCGTCACAATCTGCACGGAAATACGCCAGGCCATGATGATGCCAAACACAATGGCTGCCAGCCCGGTCACCATCATCTTCACTTCTGAGGAGTGGGTGGTTTGACTGGAGCTAACCAGTTGCAGGTTAAACAGGTTGGCAACATCCGTGTTCAATTTATCCGCCGCCGCCGTTAATGCCTGGCTGGTGCGGGTTTCATCCTGAAAGGCCGCCAGATACCCTGCGGCAGCTTGACGATATGCCAGAAAATAGTCCCAGGCGGTTTTCAATGTCGCCTGCACTTCCGGCGGCCATTGCCTGGTTTTTTCTGTGATGACTTTTTCCGCCGTATCAATACTTTTCAACGCCACCGCCAGCGTATTGTCAGACGGCGCCAGCAGCAAATCATGGGCGACGTCGCGAATATCCGCCATACGCTCGCCGATTTGATACAGCTCGACCTTGTTCTCGGCGGAAAGACCGGTTGCCTGCTGCCATTTATTCTGAAAGGTATCCAGCACCGCCTCACTTTCATCCTGGCTGATTTTCAACCCTGCGGCATCGCGTTTTTTACTGGCGGCAATAAAGGCATCCCGTGCGGCGCTGTAGGATTTCAAATCTTGATCAATGCGTTCAACATCATCAAGCGTATCTTTATCCCAGCCCAGATTTTTAGCCTGACCGAGAATGTCCCCCATCTTATTCACCAGTTCGCCGTTTTTCTCGATGAACTTATAGTCGTGCGTAAACTGAAATTGCGTACGTAAAAGGCGAGCTTGCGCCAGCGTAGTATTGAGCTGATTGGTCACCTGCACCTTGGTATTATTACCATCCACCGCCCGAAAACCGACGACACCGGAAATCAAAACCATCAGAGACAATACCAGCACCAAACCAAACCCTAATGACAGCCGGGTTCCAACCTTCAGATTATCGTATTTTTCACCCAGAATACTCATAGAATCACCTGTTTATGATTATCATCAGCTGATCGCCACAATATTTATCTTCACAATAATTCGGCTTGCAAGCATGTGGATTTCCCTGCAACCCGGCCTATTTAAGACATATACCCAAAATAATTCGAGTTGCAGGAAGACGGCGACGCAGCGAATCCCCGGGAGCTTACTCAAGTAAGTGACTGGGGTGAGCGACAAATCTGCCGGGAGCAGATTTGAACGCAGCTCGCTGCGGTCCTGAAAGGGCGAGGCCCAAGGATGGGCCGAGTAATAAAGCCAACGCACCTGCAACTTGAAGTATGACGGGTATAACATCGGCAACCTAATATGGAGCGAAATATCACTACGCAATAACTCAGGGAATAACTCCCCTCCAGGTTTCAAACTGCGCATCCCAGCATCGAAAAATTATCGGTCTGTATAAATCTTAGTTTAGTAATAAACAGAAAAAACACTACACGACCAGATAATTATCTGGGCTCATAATAAATTGAATTGAAAGAAGAAAAAAATCAATCAAATGAATATAAAGCAATATATATTTAAATTATGACGATAAACACCAATCCGAAAAATAAAAAAACACGCCACCAATATTCAGCTATAATCTAATGTTTCGTTTAATTAATATCCCCGTCATACTTCAAGTTGCAGGTGCGTTGGCTTTCCTCGCTCACCCCAGTCACTTACTTGAGTAAGCTCCCGGGGATTCGCTGCGTCGCCGTCTTCCTGCAACTCGAATTATTTTGGGTATAGACCACTTTGCGTGTAAGTAAAGTGTTAACAGAAGGATGCGGTAGTGAGCTCGCCGGTTTGCAGGTTCGTTAATATCGTACTTTGCCTTATCTTATGCCGCTCAAAAGAAAGTGACAAACCACCACTATTACAATAAACCACTATTGCAATAAATAGAGCAAGGGCGCAAAAAGAACCGAAAGGCATCCGGTGCGTTCAACAGAGCGCACCGGATGTGTTGACGTCAGAGACTGGGCGTTAGCGTCAGTACCACGACTCCGCGCGGCGTGACTTCATCCACACCACACTGGAATTGCGAACCGCCGCCTTCAACCTGCATTTTGCGCCCCGGCAACAGCGCCACATCATAAATATCGTTCTTACCGTCGATATCCAGCAACCAGCGACCATTGCTAATGCTGGTCACACCGGTATCCACCAGCCAGGAAGACGAACTCCCTTCAACCAGCAACGGCGCATGCAGCCCGGCGGGAATAAACTGCGGATCAGCCTTCCACTCTCCCGCTTCCTGCAACTTACCGGTTTTCAATATATTACGCGGAATCAGGCTGACGCTACCGTCATCGTGGCGAACCGCAGGAGTGTCATGCTGCTGCGGCCCCCCTTTTCCGGTGGCCAACCAGGCCAGCGATACCCCGGTATCCAACGCACAGGTCACCACCACATCCCCCGGAAAGAAATCGCGCCGAATCCAGGTACTGATGGTACCGGGTGCGATGCCCAGCAAATCGCCCAGCTCTTTTTGCGTACTAAATCCGTAGGCATCCAGCATGCGGCGCAACACCGCCTTACCGCCTGACGACAGAATTTGCTCATACAACGCCTTACCTTTCAGCGGCGACTTATGGGCAAAAACATTCGCATTTGCAAACTCCCCAGTTACCAGCCATCCGGCATCCGCGCCGGTATCCAGCGCACACTTCAGAATAATGTTACCCGGCACGTTCCCTCGCTGAACCCAGTTACTGATTGTATTGGTAGGTATTTCAGTTACCTCGCTCAGTTCCTTCTGAGTCTTTACTCCATAGCTTGACATGATGCGCTCAAGTACGAAGGCCGCAGACACGGCATCACTATTTGTATTCAAAAACACCTCACGAGTATTTACATATACACGTTACGTGTCTTATAGTGTCTACACAGCACATGTAACACCATAGAACACCCTAGCCTGGGGGAGATATTGCTTTATGTCGGACGAGATTTCAATTCTATTGCTCATTTCTGAGGAAAATCCTACGTCGGCGAGTGCAACGACTGCCAAAGCGCAGTGCTTCGTCACAGATAATCTACTGCCTTATCCGGTGTCTAATCAGGCAACAATGAGCGACGCCAACGCTAACGAGGCAAGAAGAACAGCGGCGGCAGCCGCTGTAACGTGGCGTATTGCGCGTGATACCGGCAGGCTGCTCAGATTAATCATCGACAACAGCGCTCACTATTGTTTTGCAAATGCAAAAACGTTATTCACTCTTCTCCAGACAACAGCCGCTTTTTCTGGTACCGGAGCGGCTTATGCATTACCAAATCAGGATCATCATTTGACCGCTGTGAATGGTAATAATGCCTTTAACAAAAAATTCGTAAATTCGAATTCAAGCCATCATCCATACCGATTAGCCCCCTCCGTCACCCCCAACGGCAAGCGAGCATAACCATGAAGCCACATTATGCTTTTACCGCGAATCACCTGCAGAGTTTACCGCCAAATTTGCGGGCGCTACTCGGAAAACACTTCGCTGATTCGCGCTGGGAACAGACATGCCGATTTTATCAGCGATTCGCGGAGCGCTATCGGCGTACGCTGTGCTTCCATGCCGCGTTGCATAACCGCTGGTGCGTCTACCAGTTGGATGAAATGGATGAAATGGCCAGAGAAAGAATCGTCAGTGCGTTGAATGAGCTGCGCAGCGCTTTTGATGGGCCGGCAATTCAGGAACAGAGCCAGTTACTGCCGTTCGTGATGGGGCTGCGCCTGAGCGAACGCCGGACGCTGTTTTTTCACGCCGGACTCACGGCCCGGGAATTTAACCAACCCTTACGGCGTATCAATGAGCCGGATTGCCAATGGGTGCAGGCGCTGGGTCGTGCCGCGGTGGAATTACACAGCCTGTTTGCCGATGCGCCGGATATTCTGACCAGCATCAGACCTGAACACTATTTTCGCTAACACTATTTTCGCTAAAAACGTTTTCGCTAAAAACGTTTTCGCTAAAAACGTTTTCGCTAAAAAACGTTTTCGCTAACAACCGTTTTACCGACAGCGGATTTCACCAGAAAGATAACCGTCGTTAACTCAACCGCTAGCAGACAAGCCGCCGCTCAGGCAGGCAGGACTTGTTGCGGCTTATTATCAGGAAATTGTATGAAAAACACACGAACGATACGCACCATTCCACGCCAGACGCCAGACTCGTACGCCGTCTGGAAAGCCGACTTTGCTCACCGTTACAGCGAATATCTGGAACAACTGGCACAGCACGCCTGGCAGGAACGTTTATCTGCACAGGAACTGGTGGTGCTGCTACAGCAGGAAGCGGAAAAAATTCGGCACCAGATGTGGGAGGCGCACTAATGGCAGACAGTATGGATATTTCCCAGGAGCAACAGGCCCTGCTGCTGGATGCGCAAATCGCTCAGGCCCGCACCGTTCCCGCAACGCCATCGGCATGGGTCTGTGAGGATTGCGACGCCCCGATCCCCGAAGCGCGTCGGTTGGCGATTCCGGGGGTTGCGTGCTGCGTGTCCTGTCAGGAAATCCGCGAACGGAGGCAACGCCACTACCGCTCACCATCCTGATTAGGCATTCACACACTGACAGGCCGGAACAGTGCACAACGATTGGCGCCGACAATCCGGCAAACACACATCGGGTAGATAAACGCGGGCTGGTTATGACGTCTGAAAAAACTGAAAAAAACGCCGACAATCGGCCCCTGGAGTGGGTGTATACCTGGAATGCCCCCCGCCCCGCCATTCTGCCCGAATCCTGTTCAGTATCCCCGGATATCCTGCGACAAGGGCAAGCGGTGTTGTATCAGTTAACGCTGCTACCGCGTTTTCTGGCCGACCATTTTCGACGCCGTTTCGAGTATCTGAAGCAGCATCAGGGGCTGCATGTCGCCTTCCGTTATCTGCTTTCAGTGGTACATCGGCGGTTATGGCCGCGCATCGACGCAGTTAACCGCCGTTACCAGATGAATATCACCCACGGTTCATGCTTTATCAGCGAGGCAGACCACTACCATCAATTGCCGGATATGCCGGACAAACTGCTATCCAGCTTTGCCGGCCGCATTGCCGGCCATATGAACGATGCTTACAACGCCCACTGCGACGCTTACTTACAACATGAGGGCGGGCATCATCATGCACCATTATTCAGCAATGAAATACAAGCCCGCATTTATGGTCGACTCGCCGTGCTGGCTCAGGCGTTGAACGTAACGCCCGCTTACTGGCCTCGCCATCAGAGCGGGACGCTCACGCTGGAGCAAGCTTTTGCCGGCATTATGCGGCTGGTTACCCCCCGCTGGTGGGAACGCCAGTTAAAAATCCAGCGGACACACTGGCGTGAAGCACTGTGGATTGCCGCCGGAGAAGTGAGCCGGGCCGCCTCTGCGTTTCTCAGCCGTCAGGCATGGTATGACATTCACTACCGCCGTCTGGCGACGCTGGATTTTCTGAAAAGTCGCGATCTGGAAAATATCCGCAACGGTGATCGTGTTGATTTAATCGACAAAGTCATGGGCAGTATCGCCAATCCGAATATTCGCCGCATGGAACTGATGACCATGCTGGCGGGCATTGAACGTTACGCCACCGCACACCACCACATTGGCATGCTGGTCACCTTGACGGCTCCCGGTCATTACCATCCTACCCGCACCCGCCATCCTGACCGGGTATTGCCCAATGCAGCCTGGATGCCGGATTGCCCCACCCCCAAAATGACGCAACATTATCTGGTTAAGCTGTGGAGCAAAATCCGTACTGCGCTCAAAGACCGTAAGTTGTCTATCTACGGTTTACGGGTCGTTGAACCACATCATGACGGCACGCCGCACTGGCACATGATGCTGTATTGCGAACGCGCGCAGCGCCAGGCGATCATCGATATTCTGCAACGCTATACGCTGCAACATGATGAAAGCGGCGCCAACACCACGCGCCATCGCCAGTTTGACTGCAAGCACATCAATAAAGGCGGCGCGACCGCCTATGTCGCCAAATATATCGCTAAAAACATCGACGGCTACGCGCTGGACGGCGAATCCGACCATGAAACCGGCAAACCGCTGAAAGACATGGCCGCCGCCGCTTCTGCCTGGGCGTCGCTCTGGCGTATTCCCCAATTCCACTTTATCGGCCTTCCCACGGTTGGCGTGTATCGCGAATGCCGGCGTATTCGCAGTCACTCTCTGGCGAACTCGCTGGGAGAACAAGCCGAACGGGTGAGGTATGCGGCAGACCGCGGTGATTTCGCAGCCTATATCGAGGCGCAAGGCGGCGCCAACGTTGCGCGAAAGTGTCAGTCGGTTCGCGTCGCCAGAGCCGCTGGCGAACGGTTAAACGCCTACGATGAGGCTATCGTACGCACCATCGGCATTTTCTCCGTCCAACGTGGTAGCGAACAGATATTCAATACCCGACCCGATGAATGGCGAATTGTCGCTAAAAACCAGTCCATCGGTCATCACGCTGCCGATGGTCATCGGCAGGCTCGTCCTTGGAGTTCTGTTAATAACTGTGGGGGGGTGTTTTCAACCGGCGAACTTGCGCCGCCATTTCGTGATATTCCCCGTGTTCCTTCAGCACGGCTAACCTATTTTCAGCGTGACCGCCTGGCGTCATTAGCCCCGCGTCTCAGGCAGCAAGGCATTGAAATCTCACGCTGGGAACGGGAAGCCCTGGTGCGCGGCGCCAGGGTAAAAATCGATGGGCAACTGATTGATGGATTTAGGAATAAAGCTATATTCGCCGTTGATGAAAAGCGCATCATGGACGCACAGGTCTTGCACTTATGAGTTGACTAAGACTACTGAATAAAGTACTGTATATAAATACAGTCTCACAATGGAAGAGGTACCGTGGAACAGACTGAAAACAGAGAGCTGACCTTATCAAGGATTCGATTAATTGCCGATATGTCTTTGATATCACAATGCAACCCTGAAGAAATGAAAATCGCCATGTCGCTAATCGCCGACTTATCTCACGGCGAGTTCCCGAATAGTGATTATCAACAATTTCTGAAGAACAGCAGTGAGGGACAACAGCTGAAAGCATGGTTCGAACAACAAGCGTTGTGAGGGATTGCGATGGGTAATAACGACCGACGTGAAACTCCCCAATATTTATCCGGAGGCACGTACAAATTAATGGATTTTCTCTGTGGCCAACGCGCCAAACTTATACGCAGCACACTATTTTTTCGTATCCAGACCGTTTGATAATAACGGCCGCATCGGCTAAAGCCGAATGTACGTTTTGGCATGAATTGTAATAACTGACTCAGTGCAGACCTGTTCGTTGGTAATATTTATTCGCTCTACACAGCAATGTTAAATTAAGACCTCCTCCCAATAGGATAAATAACCCAGGTCGGATCACAAGGCTCATGTGAGCCTTGTGATCCGACGACGCAACCCATATCCACGATATCCGCGACACCGTTGTAAATATCCTCCGGCGCATTCCGCGTGCGGTAAAACAGGCTTGTATATCGTTGCGGGTTACGCCACCGGATACGAACGCTATGCCCTGCGTTTGCTCTCCGCAGGTCCGCCGCGTGTTGTGCCATTAGCGTTACACCGCTCTTGCATTGCGGTCAATACCGATCCTCTGGAGGATAAAGGGTCAGAAACAATCCATTTTATTCGGCCCTATTTTATCTGAAATTAAAGGTATCACATGAAAGTCTACGCTCATCAGGACGACGCTCTGGATGCACTCTGTCATCGCTACTATGGCCGCACGCAGGGCGTAGTTGAAACGGTTATGCAATCCAATCCTGGAATTGCGGACTTTGGTCCGCTGCTACCACACGGTACCGCCGTTATCCTGCCCGATATTCATGTTTCCGACTCGCAGGAAAGTATTAATATTTGGGAATAATCGGACCATATATACCCAAAATAATTCGAGTTGCAGGACAACACGCATTGCGTGTTGAACAACGCAACGCGTTGGCCCGTCAGGGCAAGGCTCATAATGAGCCTTGTCACGCGGCAAGAGAGAGACAAATTCGTCGGGAACGAATTTGACCAGCCAAAGGCTGGCCTCTGGTGAGAGACAGGATGTCTCTCATTTCATCCCGATGAGCTTACTCAGGTAAGTGATTCGGGTGAACGACAAATCTGCCGGGAGCAGATTTGAACGCTGCTTGCAGCGGCCCGAAGGGCGAGGCCCATTGATGGGCCGAGTAACGCAGACAACGCACCTGCAACTTGAAGTATGAAGGGTATAAAGATAACCGCCACACCAGGACATTTATTATGCAAAAACCGCAAAGCCTCAGACTTGCGCTGACCACAGCATTACCGTCATTGAGTAATGCATTGCAGTTTCGAATTCAGGAAGGCGAAATTGCTGCATTGCATGAGCCGTCGTTGTCTTTCGAATACCGCTATCAGTTGCTGCTGACGCTGGATAATTTCACCGACAACCCCGATACGCTTTTTGTCGCGCTATTATTCTGGGCGCGCCAGAATCAGCCCGATTTATTAACACGCGAAGGTATTCGTAATAAAGGCATTAGTTTCACTATCGACAATAATCCGGATAATACCCGTACCTTATCTGTTCGCCTTAATTTAACGGAGCGTAATCGCGTTATTGAGCAGAATCAGACTCTACAGGTACATTATGAGCCGGAACCCGCACCGCCTGAACCGGTTAGCCGCCCTAATGCGCTCTATATTGCCGGCGAACTGATCAGTCAATGGAAAAGTAATTGATCGGTTGAATGTTACTTTTCGTTATCAGGGCCGTTGCGAAGACGGCCTGTCTTTTCAAGATATAACGCCGATGACGCTATCTTATAGCCTTGTCATCGCATCTATTTATTCCCGCCGACCATTACCACATTCACGACGTATTTATTAACGCATCGCCCGGATACATCAGGCACGACAGACATTCATTGCCGGAAACGCCTGCGACTATTATTCAGCAAGACTCCATGCAACGGCACGCCTAAGAACCTATACCCAAAATAATTCGAGTTGCAGGAAGGCGGCAAGTGAGTGAATCCCGATGAGCTTACTCAGGTAAGTGATTCGGGTGAACGAACGCCGCCAACACACCTGCAACTTGAAGTATGACGGGTATATCTCAATAGTCGGAATGGGAAAGGCGTGCTTTTAGCCCATCGCCTCCTCACTCATGCAGGCTTTGCCATACCGCGATGTCGCATCCCCGGTACGCATATTGCCTATCGGTGGTATCCCTGGCCACACAACCGAGGAAAATTGTCTCATGACGTGGGAAGACGCATGCTTCCCACCATGAATACATACGAATATCTCTCCGAAATCCAGCGCGCACTGCGTAACCTGATTCGTATCGGCGTCGTGACCGAAGTCGATACCCAACAGGCACGCTGCCGCGTGCAAACCGGTGGCATGGTCACCGGATGGCTCCACTGGCTGTCCCGTCGCGCGGGGAGTTCCCGCGAATGGTGGGCGCCGTCGGTGGGTGAACAGGTACTCATACTCGCTATAGGAGGCGAGCTCAATACGGCTTTTGTCGTACCGGGTATTTACAGCGACCACCACCCTGCGCCATCAGTGTCGGCGGATGCCTGTCACATCCGCTTTCCCGATGGCGCCGTGATGGAATATGAACCGGCTAACGGCGCACTGACCGTGACCGGTATCAAAACCGCCACTGTCGTCGCAGCGGAATCTGTGTCCGTTACCACGAAAAACGTCACCATCAACGCCAGCGAACGCATCACGCTGGATACACCGGAAGTCGTCTGTACGCATAAGTTGATCACCCAGACTATTGAGGTACAGCAAGGCGGCAGCATCACAGGCAGCGTCACGCATTCAGGAGGAAGCTTCTCCTCTAACGGCGTGGTGGTGCATACCCATCAACACGGCGGCGTACAAAGTGGCGGCGGCACAACAGGAGGACCTTTATGACCAGCACATCGTACACCGGCATGAACCGCAACACCGGCAGCAGTCTCAGCGATCTGGAACACCTACGCCAAAGTGTGCGCGACATTCTGACTACTCCACAAGGCAGCCGGGTCATGCGGCGCGATTACGGCTCGCTGCTTTCCTCACTGATCGACCAGCCGCAGACGCCCGCCCTGAAGCTACAGGTACAGGCTGCCTGCTATGTCGCGCTGTTGAAGTGGGAGCCTCGACTGACGCTGACATCCATCTCCATGGAAAGCCACTACGACGGCCAGTTGATTGTGGATATTTCCGGCACGCTGGCCGGCAACAGTACATCCCTTTCGTTAACCATTCCTGTGAGCTGAGATTATGCCCATTATCGATTTAAGTCAGTTACCCGCCCCCAACGTCGTTGAAACGCTGGATTATGAAACCCTGTACGCCACGCGTAAGGAAACGCTGTTATCACTTTACAGTGACGATGAACGCGCCGCTATCGCACGCACCCTGACGCTGGAATCAGAACCGCTGGTAAAACTGTTGCAGGAAAACGCTTACCGCGAACTCCTGCTGCGCCAGCGTATCAATGAAGCCGCACAGGCTGGGATGCTGGCGTTCGCCCGGGGCAATGACCTGGACCAACTAGGCGCTAACGTCAATGTTTCCCGCCTGGTGATTACCCCGGCAGACGCGACTACCGTCCCCCCGACCGCGGCGGTAATGGAATCGGATACCGACTTCCGTTTACGCATCCAGCAGGCTTATGAAGGTTTGAGCGTGGCAGGCTCCATCGGTGCCTACCAGTTCCATGGTCGCAGCGCCAGCGGCCAGGTCGCGGATATCTCGGTGATCAGCCCCGGCCCCGCTCAGGTGTTGGTATCGGTCCTGTCACGGGAAAATGACGGCGCCGCCAGCGATGCGCTTATCGCCACCGTTAACGCCGCACTTAACGCCGAGGATGTCAGGCCGGTAGCCGACCAGGTCACCGTCAAATCTGCAGTGATTGTTCCTTACGATATTCATGCCACGCTCTATCTTTATCCCGGCCCGGAAGCCGAGCCGATCCGCGCTGCCGCTGAGAAGAAACTGCAGAGTTATGTCAGTAGCCAGCACCGTCTGGGGCGTGATATTCGTCGCTCAGCCATCTATGCGGCGCTGCATGTGGAAGGGGTACAGCGGGTGGAACTGGCCAGCCCGGCGGCGGATATCGTGCTGGATGATACCCAGGCGTCGCACTGCACCGGCTATACCCTGACATTAGGGGGAACGGATGAATAAAAGTCCCCTGTTGCCCCCCGGTTCATCTCCTCTGGAGCATGCGGTCGCCACGACCGGTGCCAGTCTGGAAAAGGTACCTATCCCCCTGCGCCAAATTTGGAATCCCGACACTTGCCCGGTCGAGCTGCTGCCCTATCTGGCCTGGACATTATCGGTTGATCGCTGGGATGAAAGCTGGTCGGAAGCCGTCAAACGAAAAGTCATCAAAGATGCATTTTTTATCCACCGCCATAAAGGCACCATCGGTGCGCTGCGTCGGGTGGTCGAACCGCTGGGGTATCTGATTCGCATCAAAGAGTGGTGGCAAACCGGCGATGCTCCCGGCACCTTCCGGCTGGATATCGGCATTCAGGAATCAGGCATTACGGAAGAGTCTTTTCAGGAACTGGAGCGGCTGATTGCCGACGCCAAACCCGTCAGCCGCCAGATGTTGGGGCTGAATATCAATCTGGATACAAAAGGTACCGTCTCGCTGGGCGCCAGTTCTTACAGCGGCGATGAGTTGACCATCTATCCTTACTTCCCGGAAACCATCAGTGTCTCGGGCGAAGAGTTCACCGGCGGAGCAATTCATCTTATTGATGATCTGAATGTCGGCGGTTAATTTGTGCTTCCTCTCAAGCCAGCTTACGCTGGCTTTTTTTTTATGCCGAATCGCCCGATTGTTGTCTCTGCCTTACGCCAACGCCCATTGAGTGCGATCCTCCCGCCGCTCTCGCATACTACCCTCACTCAATCACAGCCGGGACTCTTTGCCGGCTGGTTATCACCAGTCAGTATCCCCGGCTTCTCCGATGCCCCTTGCGGCATCCTTCCCTATTAACCGTATGAGTAATCTGCATGAGTACAAAATACTTTGCTTTACTGACGAATACCGGCGCGGCGAAATTAGCTAACGCCACGGCGCTGGGTAGCCACCTGGCCATCACGCAAATGGCGGTCGGCGATGGCGGCGGCAGCCTGCCTACCCCGACGCCGGCCCAAACCAAACTGATCAATGAGAAACGCCGCGCTACGCTCAACGCACTGAGTGTTGACCCTAAAAACCCCAACCAAATCATTGCCGAGCAGGTTATTCCTGAAAATGAGGGCGGTTGGTGGATCCGTGAAATCGGTTTGTATGACAGCGACGGTGATCTGGTTGCCGTCGCAAACTGCGCCGATACCTATAAACCACTGCTACAGGAAGGCTCAGGCCGGGTACAAACCGTACGCATGATCCTGATTGTCAATAGCGCCGACGCCATTACCCTGAAAATCGACCCAGCCGTGGTACTGGCGACCCGCCAGTATGTCGATGATACGGCTGTTGAGGTCAAGGCATACGCCGACAGCCAGCTCAACGCACATGTCGCCGCCGCCAATCCCCACCCGCAATATGCCCCACTCAGCAGCCCCGCGCTGACCGGCGCACCTACCGCACCGACGGCGGCCAATAGCGCGAACTCCACGCAAGTGGCGACCACCGCATTTGTCAAAAACACGGCATTGCTCAAAGAACAAAACGGTGCGGATATCGCGAATAAATCGGCCTTTCTCGCAAACCTGGGTTTAAGCGACACGCTGAAAATCGCCGATATCGTCGGTATCCCGCTGCCCTGGCCGCAAGCCACACCGCCCGCCGGCTGGCTGAAATGCAACGGTCAGGCGTTCGACAAAAACGCCTTCCCGAAACTGGCGCAGGCTTACCCCGGCGGCGTGCTGCCGGATCTGCGCGGTGAATTTATTCGCGGCTGGGATGATGGCCGAGGGGTGGATGCGGGGCGTGCTCTGGGTTCAGTGCAAGCGGATGAACTCCGTTCTCACAAACACCGCTTCGTTAATGAATATGGCACACCGACAGAAGGGATCATTGCATTTAGCGATGAGAATAATGAAAAGATTGAAGTTACTCTCTCATCGGGGGCACGTGCGCATACATACATTTTTATGGAGAAAACGGGGGGCGTTGAAACCCGCCCACGCAATATCGCGTTTAGCTACATCGTGAGGGCCGCCTGATATCTGGTGAAACTGAGCCGGGTAATGTCGCCACGGCGTCGGCGGCCTCGTGGCCGGATAAATCCGGAATATAACCGGTAAACCACCACGCGGTGGGGGGACTCACCGCGTTTTTATGCTTTGCGTTTTATACTATGTATTGTCATAAAAACGTCGTATTACAGTTTTAGTGTGATGTCGCCGATTTCTTTTACGGGGTTCGACCATGCACCTTCATTTATCATTTCTGCCCTTGCTTCTGCTGGCCCATGTTGTTCAGGCGGCGGATATTCAAACCGAGCAGTACCAGATTACTTTTCCTGATAATGATCGGGTCAGTTATCCCGGTAAATGGCAGACGCGTTTCCCCAACGGTTTTCCCATGGGAGTCGGTTCCGGGTTGTCATTTATCGGGCGGGATGGTGACAAGCTGATGTTTGTTACCGTTACCGATCGCGGGCCGAATGCCGATGCGCCGGAATATCAGGGTAAAGAGGCAAAAATTTTTGCTGCGCCCGACTTTGTTCCTTCAATCATGCTCATTACCGTCGATGCCAAAAGCGCACAAGCCACAGCGTTGCGTCAGTTGCATGACGAATCTAGTCCCGTCAGCGGTTTGCCATTGCCCGGTTCGTTAATCGGTACCACCAATGAAGTGGCGCTTAGCGATGTGCTGAAAAAACTACCGGACGATCGCCGTGGACTGGATACCGAAGGGATTACACCCGATGGTCAGGGCGGTTTTTGGCTTTCAGACGAGTATGGTCCGTTTCTGATTCAGATTGATGCTCAGGGCAAGATCCTGAAAAAGGTGGGCCCAACGCCGCTAAGTGGTGAACAAGGGTTAGCCAGCGGTTTACCCAATATTCTTAAATGGCGCCAGCCAAACCGGGGTTTTGAGGGTATTACCCGGATGCCGGACGGCCGCATTCTTGCTGCAGTACAAAGCACGCTGGATATTGATGGGAAAACACAAAACAAAGCGCTGTTTACTCGTTTAGTCAGTTTTGACCCAGCAACGGGCAAAACAGCGATGTATGGCTATCCGCTCGATACGGATCGGTGGAAAAAAACCGGTGACGCCAAAATTGGCGATATGGTTGCACTGAACGATCATGAGGTCCTGGTGATTGAACAAGGTGCGGACAAAAACAAGGTCATGCACAACCTGATCTATCGCGTTGATCTTCGCGAAGCCAGTGATCTGACCCTGCTGGATGCGACGCGGCCAGCAGAGTGGAATGATGCCGACACGCTGACAAAACGCGGCATCGTGCTCGCGAAAAAACAACAACTGGTTGATTTACGTCAGTTGGGCTGGAAACCGGAGAAAGCCGAAGGATTGGCGCTGATTGACGCCAGTACGCTGGCGGTAACCAATGACAACGATTTTGGTTTACAGTCTGTGTTGGTTAATCCCACCAATGATGTGAAAAAAATTGGCAAATATCAGGTCGGGTCTGATGGCAGGCTATTGCTGGGCGGCCAGCCCGTCGATACCCGACTGGAGCTGGAATCACTGCCCAAGAATGAGGCAAGTAGCCAATTATGGATCATCCATCTTCCTCAACCACTTCGTTAAAACCGAAATACTTGTCAGGCAGCGCCTCCTCAGCGGATGCGCTGCTTTATTTATCTGATGCGTGAAATTTTTCCCACCATTATATTTCCCTATCGGAAATAATTGTTTACAGTGTAAGCCATTGTGAACATTTTGCGGTATTGTTGGAGAAAAAGCGTGACAGGTTCCACCGCGATTGACGTACGCCAGCTGATTAACCAGCGCCCTCTTGGGGCTTACCAGAAACTGATCGTTTTCCTTTGTTTTTGTATTATTGCGCTTGATGGCATGGACATTGCCATTATGGGCTTTATCGCCCCCTCGCTGAAAGCTGCGTGGGGAATTGGCAATGCAGAACTGGCCGTGGTTATCAGCGCGGCGTTGATTGGCCTGGCGGTCGGCGCCATGGTGTCCGGACCGCTGGCAGACTGGCGCGGACGTAAAACCATCATTATTGCCAGTGTATTCCTGTTTGGCCTGTGGACGTTGTTAACCGCATTTTCCCAAAATCTGCAACACATGGTCATTTTTCGCTTTCTGACCGGGTTAGGTTTGGGAGCGGCGATGCCGAATGTCGGCACACTGGTATCGGAGTTTGCACCGGAGAAAAAACGTTCCTTCATCATCACCGTGGTCTTCTGCGGCTTCAGTTTCGGCGCTGCCAGCGGCGGGTTTGCCGCCTCCTGGATGATTCCTCAGTGGGGCTGGCATTCGGTATTGCTGATGGGCGGTATTCTGCCGCTTCTGCTGGTGCCGTTCCTGTTGCTAAAGCTGCCTGAATCAGTGCGCTTTTTGGTTAGCAAGCGGGCGGATTCGCGTCAAATACACCCGATCGTAGACAAGATAGCCCCCGGCGTGACCCAGGCGGATAGCTTGTTCGCCATGCCGGTGGCCGAAAAACCGCCTGCTTTCGCCGTTCGGCTGGTGTTATCCCGCTCTTATCGATTCGGCAGTATTATGCTGTGGGGCGGTTATTTCTTTGGTCTGTTTATGGTGTATCTGCTGGGGAGCTGGCTACCGACCGTTATCAAGGAAGCGGGGATGAGCGTAACGGAAGCCACCATCATCACGGCCCTGTATCAGGCCGGCGGTACTTTCGGTTCGCTATTTGCCGGCTGGTTGATGGATAAGGTTAATCCGCATTTGGCGCTTGGCGTGATTTATGCCGCCGGCGGTGCCGCCACCGCGATGATTGGCGTTACCCATGCTCATTTCGTGCTCCTGGCCATAGTGGCATTCAGCAGCGGTTTTTGCCTTAACGGCGCGAATACCGGCATGAATGCGCTGTCTGCCCGTTATTATCCGACGGAAGCACGCGCCACCGGCTCAGGCTGGATGCACGGTATTGGCCGGCTGGGGGCGATCATGAGCGCTTTTGCGGGCGCACAGGTCGTCAGTATGGGATGGGGATTGAGCGTGATGTTCACGATTCTTGCCATTCCCGCACTACTGACATCGCTGATGATCTTGGCTAAAGGCCAATTTGGTTACAGCCGACCGGCCATCGCAGAACCGAGTTACTGATGCGTTAACGCCCGGTCATCCGGGCGCTTTGTTCTTAGAGAAGCCGAGCGTTATCGGCTACGTTTGGCATGTCGCTCACGGTTGTCCTGCCGGGCCTGTTCTGATTTTCTCAATGACACATAGCAGGCTCCGGTCCCACCATGAAATGGTTGAGCGGCACAGAACGCTTGTACCGCATCAAACTGCGGTAACCAGCGAAACAGGTAGTTTCTTATCACATTGGCATGTGATTTATCATGGCGGCCTTTGCCATGAATGATCAGCAAGTTACGTAGGTTATCCTGTTGTGCCCGCAACATGAACGCGAACAGATTCTGTCGACAGGTTTCGATCGGCTGACGCAACAAATTCAGGCTGGCATCCAGCGAATATTTTCCCTGACGCAGTTTATCCACCACGCCCTGCTGGATACCTTCTCTGCGAAACTCCAGCGGGGTATCACACGAAAAGAGATCAAGAAAGCCGGTAATCAGGAAATTATCCGGCTCCGGTTCCTGTACACGATGGGGAGTCGTACCCGGTAAGGCGGGTTTTAGGTGAGTGACGGTTGAGGACGGTTTCAGCGGTTTGACATCGTCCATGGCGGTCAGGAATAGGGCTTTTTCGTCAGGAGTCATCGTGTCACTCGCAATTATCTACTTACTACATCTCTACTATACCCAGAGCGTTATCAAATATCACCCCGCTGGGCGGGCAAGAAACGCGGTGAGTTTCCTCACCGCGTTGCGGTTTATCCCGGTCAGAAAATGTTGAGGATGATTCCGGCCGTCAGGCTGCTCTGACGATGTAGTTAAAGGCGATATTGCGGGGGCGGGTAGATCCATACCCAAACTGCCAACCATTTGAATCCAAATCTTGTGCACCCACCGTCTCCACATTTATAGCGGCACGTAGCATGGCATAATCGCTTTTGTTGACAATATCAAACCCCATAGATTTGTATGTATTGGCACTATCGTTGTTTGCATGTATCAACGCCCCCACATTTACTGAACTCAAATTGGGATCTGAAATAGTCAGAGTTCCTTTTTGCCAACTTAGCAATTCACGGGCAACATCCACCCCTCGGCCATCATCCCAGCCGCGAATAAATTCACCGCGCAGATCCGGCAGCACGCCGCCGGGGTAGACCTGCGCCAGTTTTGGGAAGGCGTTTTTGTCGAACGCCTGACCGTTGCATTTCAGCCAGCCGGCGGGCGGTGTGGCTTGCGGCCAGGGCAGCGGGATACCGACGATATCGGCGATTTTCAGCGTGTCGCTTAAACCCAGGTTTGCGAGAAAACAAGAGGATAAATACAATCAGCCTTTTCAGGAGGTTACGTTATGCTTATTGGCTATGCCCGGGTATCGACCAGCGATCAAAATACCGAATTACAGAAAAACGCGCTGGTCAGCGCAAATTGTGAACTGATTTTCGAAGATCACGCCAGCGGCAAAAACGCCAGGCGTCCAGGGCTTAAACGCGCATTGCGTAAACTCAAACGCGGCGACACGCTGATCGTCTGGAAACTGGATAGACTGGGCCGCAGCGTACGCGATTTGATTACCATGGTGTCGGACTTACAAGGCCGCGGCATTCACTTTCGTAGCCTGACCGATGCGATTGATACGTCAACGCCTGCCGGCCGCTTCTTTTTTCATGTGATGAGTGCGCTGGCGGAAATGGAACGTGAACTGATCATCGAACGTACCCGTGCGGGGCTGGCGGCGGCCAGAGCCGCCGGCCGCATTGGCGGGCGCCGGCGCCTTATGACCCCCGATGCGGTTGACCAGGCAAAAACATTACTGAATAACGGCGCCACCCGCTGGCAAATCGCCAATATTATCGGCGTGTCGGAAAAAACCGTTTATAAATATTTACCCGCCACACAAAAAACAGTTGTTAGTGAATTATTATAATATAAAAAATATGAAGGATGATGATTAATATTATACCCCAAATAATTCGAGTTGCAGGAAGGCGGCAAGAGAGAGAATCCCGATGAACTTACTCAGGTAAGTGATTCGGGTGAACGAACGCAGCCAACACACCTGCAACTTGAAGTATGACGGGTATAAAATGATAAAGCCATCATCGGCTTTATCATTCTTCACACAACACGGTGGGAATGCGTAGCCGGTGTTTTCATCAAATAATAAATGGCGCGATATAACGCGCGTTAATAAATTAACATTGAGAAAAAACACATGGAAAAAAACAATTCCCCCTGTTCACTTGACCTGATTCTGGGCAAGGAGAACCTGTATAAAAATAGCCCAATTAATATCGGCAGTATTTCGCTTGGATGTGCTAAGTGCCAGGATACCCCTGCAACCACATCTACCACGACCGATGGGTTGAAAGATTTGATCGGTATCCCGCAACCCTGGCCACTGGCAGAAGCACCGGAAGGCTGGCTGAAATGTAATGGCCAGACATTTGATACCGCAAAATATCCGCAGTTGGCAAAATTATATCCTGCCGGCACCTTGCCGGACCTGCGCGGCGAATTTATTCGCGGCTGGGACGATGGGCGTGGGGTAGATGCAAAACGAGAAATTGGTTCCGCTCAATTGGGAACACATATCACTGGCGATAACGGCTTATATCCTGCTGTACATGGTATAGGTAAAATAGCAGAGTGTTATGTAGATAGCCCCGATGCGACTCCTCGTTCATTATACTGGATTGCCGCACCGAATAATGAACTCCAAACAGGGCCAACATTTTGGGGTGCCACCCGCCCACGCAATATCGCTTTCAGTTATATCGTTAAGGCAGGTTAATCATGACAACACAAAATGAAAATACGATTCAGCTGAATGAACAGGGGCTGAGTATCAGCAGTGGATATATTCAGGTCTATCATATTGACCCACAAACGCGGGAATATATCGGCAGCACCCGGGAATATTTGATGGAAGGCGTGGGTATTCCGGCACACAGTTTCATCGATACGCCGCCGAGCCTTCAAGCCGGCCAGACTGTCGTACGCAGTGAGGACGGTTTAAGCTGGGAAAGTATTGTCGATTATCGTGGGCAGACGGCCTACGATAAACAAACACGGCAGCCTACTCAGGTCACGCAGCCGGGCGCCCTGCCCGATGCCCTGACGCTGTTACCGCCGAAAAACGACTATGATGTCTGGCAAGACGATGGCTGGGTAACGGATGAAAAGGCGCAGCAAGCCGCGCAATTTAGCGTAGCACAACAGCAGCTGGCCAGTACCATCGCCCAGGCTGAGAAACGTTTAACCGTATTGCAGTATGCCGTTGAACTGAATATGGCGAACGAGCAGGAAACTCAGGCGCTGAAAGACTGGAAAACCTATCTGGTGCTGTTAAATCGGGTGGATGTCTCTACCGCCCCCGCCATCGACTGGCCTGCCATGCCGGCCTGATCCATTTGCTTGATTTGCGCATCCTGTTGCGCCGACACGACAGATGCCGTTGTTAAATCAACGGCATCTTTTTATTTCATCAATTCATTGTTTTTATTTAAAAATACCAGGAATAACGCCTTCCCCTGTTGTGCCATCCCATACCAAACCCCATTCGAATGCCTTCTGTTTTGCAACAAGGCACTATTACTCGCACCCCACAACAGGAGACATTCTTGATGAGTGATTTTCATCACGGTACGCAGGTCGTCGAAATCAACGACGGTACCCGCGTCATTTCAACTGTATCAACCGCGATCGTCGGTATGGTCTGTACCGGACCGGATGCTGACGCCGCCACTTTTCCACTGAATACACCGGTACTGATTACCGATGTGCTGACCGCCGCAGGCAAAGCCGGTAAAACCGGGACTCTGGCTGCCGCGTTGCAGGCCATCGGCGACCAGACCAAGCCGGTTACGGTAGTCGTTCGCGTAGCTGAAGGCGCCAACGAGGCTGAAACGGTGTCCAACATCATCGGCGGTGCCGATGCCAACGGTAAATACACCGGCATGAAAGCCCTGCTGGATGCTCAGGCCGTCACTGGCGTGAAGCCGCGTATTCTCGGCGTTCCGGGGCTGGATTCCCAGCCTGTCGCCACCGCGCTGGCCGCAATCTGTCAGTCACTGCGCGCCTTCGGTTACGTGAGCGCTTATGGCTGTAAAACCCTGTCCGATGCCATCAAATACCGCGGTAACTTTAGCCAGCGCGAACTGATGGTGATTTGGCCGGACTTTATCGCCTGGAACACCGCGACCAACGCCAGCGCCACGGCCTATGCCACCGCGCGTGCACTGGGTCTGCGCGCCAAGATCGACCAGGAAACCGGCTGGCACAAAACCCTGTCCAACGTCGGCGTCAACGGCGTGACCGGTATCTCCGCCAGCGTCTACTGGGACCTGCAGACCATCGGCAGCGATGCCGACCTGCTGAACGAAGCCGGCGTGACCACGCTGGTGCGTAAAGACGGTTTCCGTTTCTGGGGTAACCGTACCTGTTCCGATGATCCGTTGTTCCTGTTCGAAAACTATACCCGCACAGCGCAGGTACTGGCCGACACCATGGCTGAAGCGCACATGTGGGCGGTCGACAAACCGGTAACCGCCACCCTGATCCGCGACATCATCGAAGGTATCAAGGCAAAATTCCGCGAGCTGAAATCCAACGGCTACATCATCGACGCCGACTGCTGGTTCGATGAAAGCGCCAACGATAAAGAAACGCTGAAGGCCGGCAAGCTGTACATCGACTACGAGTACACCCCGGTACCGCCACTGGAAAACCTCACGCTGCGTCAGCGTATCACCGACAAGTATCTGGTGAACCTGGCTGCATCCGTTAACAGCTAAGGAGCGACTGACTCATGGCACTGCCACGTAAACTTAAATATCTCAACCTGTTCAACGACGGTATGAGCTACATGGGCCAGGTGCACTCCGTCACCCTGCCGAAACTGACCCGCAAACTGGAAAATTACCGCGGCGGCGGTATGCAAGGTTCGGCGCCGGTGGATTTCGGTTTGGACAACGACGCCCTGGTAATGGAATGGAACATGGGCGGCCTGCCGGACAGCGCCTTCTGGAGCCAGTACGCCCTGCCGGGCGCCGATGCGGTTCCGTTGCGTTTCGCCGGTTCTTACCAGCGTGACGACACCGGTGACATCACCGCCGTCGAAATCGTACTGCGCGGCCGCCACAAGTCGATTGACAGCGGCGAATCCAAGCAAGGCGAAGAAACCGATGTCCGTGTTTCCACCCAGTGTACCTACTACAAACTGATCATTGACGGCGTCGATATGATTGAAATCGACACCATCAACATGATCGAAAAAGTTAACGGCGTTGACCGTCTGGAACAGCACCGCCGCAATATCGGTCTGTAATGACCGCTTCATGGCCAGCTACGGCTGGCCATTCTTATTGATAAAACGGGAGTCTTTATTATGACGGCTGAAAACACTGCACAACACCACGTGATTACCCTGAACGCCCCGATTAAACGCGGTGAAACCGTGATCGACGCAATTACGCTACTGACGCCAACGGCAGGCACCCTGCGCGGCATCGGACTGGCGGCACTGGCCAGCGCCGACGTGGAAGCGTTGATCAAACTACTGCCGCGCATCACCTACCCGGCCTTGACCGAAGCGGACGTGATGGGGCTGGAGCTGCCGGACCTGCTGGAATTCGCCGGTAAGGTGATCGGTTTTTTATCACCGGGCTCGGTACGCTAACGCCCCCACCGAGCCTCACGGTTGACGACCTGATGGCGGATATTGCGGTGGTGTTCCACTGGCCGCCATCAGAACTTTTCCCCATGAGCCTGGCAGAGTTGATTAACTGGCGTGGCCGGGCGCTACAACGAAGTGGACAAGACTATGCCTAAGCAAAAGACTATGCCTAAGCAAAAGACGATGCCTAAGCCATCAACTTCCCCAGGTTCGGGGGCTGCAGCAACACAGCGCAACAATGCTCAGGACAACAGCATTTTCTCACCGCTTCGAGACAATGTGTATCTGAATAAAATCAACAGTGTATTGCTGGATTTCTTGAGCAAAGCCGGTCAACTCGCCAACAGTGGCACATCAACCGTTGCCAGTGCGCAGAAAAGCACCCGATCTGGCGGCAAAAAAGGCGGCAGGACTTCTGCCGCCGCACAGCTGGGGATGTTGGGTAATCTCGCCAGGCGGTTCGATGCCATCACCGCTGCGCTGAACCCAACGTATGCTGCATTGAAAAATGCCCATCATTTGTCACAAACCGACAGTAGCGGCCTCTCTCGCTCAGGTCAAAACCCGAGCGCGGGCGTGACGCAATCGCTTATTGCCCAGGCCAGTGACGGTGTCAACAGCATCTATTTATCCGCCGCTGCCGCCATGCAGGCCCAACAACATATCGCCGGTTTGGTCCCTTCTGCCAGACTGGCTTCCGCCTCTCTGCCAGGCAATGTCACGTCATTGCTGAATGCGCAAAAAAATCTCAATCTGCCGACCAACCTACTGCCACAGATTGGCACGGGCGCAACATCGCAGAGCGGCGCCGAAGGACTGAGTGCCCTCTTCGGTACCGCCCAGGAGTCATTCGTCGGTACGGAAGAAACCAGCATGATGATATCCGCCTTAAGCAATGCGGATCTGGATGACGGTGATGGCGGTTCAGCGTTTCAGGGCGGGTTTGATAATCTGCAGGCGCTGTCAGGATCCGCGATGCAATTGCTCAACCAGCCGGGTCTGATGAACCAAAGCAACGTGGAAAACCACGCCAGTTTGCAGTCCGACATGACGAACGGCCATTACAACGCACTCTCGCCAAATTCATCACAACGTTATTTTGACCAGCGCGTGGTCAATAACATCACGATTACCGTACCCGAAAACAGTAACCTCGACGTGATTAAGCAATACATCGAAGAGGCACTGAGAAAATACAGCCCGAATAGTAGCGCCTATTCCTACAACTCGATGACCTCTAACCTTATTTCATGAGGATAATATGATGATGCTTGCACTGGGTTTATTTGTCTTTCAACTGCAAACACTGCCGTACAGTACCCTCAGTCGTAATGTTAATTATCGCTGGGCTAGCAACGGCCGTATCGGCCTGCGCCCTGCGCAACAGTTTTTGGGGCAAGGTAACGAAACCATTAGTCTTAATGGCGTGCTGTGCCCTGAAATTAACGGCAAGTTCAGCAAACTCTCGTTGTCGGCGCTGGAACTGATGGCCGGGACAGGACGTGCCTGGCCGCTGATCGAGGGCAGCGGCACCATTTACGGCATGTATGTCGTTGAAAGTTTGCAGCACACCAATACGGAATTCTTCTCCGACGGCAGCGCTAAACGTATCGAATTCTCGATTAACCTGACGCGTGTCGATGAATCGCTGATAGCCATGTTTGGCGACCTCAGCCAACAGGCTACCGATTTGTACAACCAGCAAATTACACCGGCCATCGCATCCGCCAAAGCCGCCATCGGAGGTGTCTTCTCGTGATAGTAAATAACCGCATTGGTATTGCCGACCAGCTTGCGCCGGACTATCAGATAACGCTGACGGATTCATCAGGTAATACCCAGACGACCCGCAACCTCAGCCAGCGGCTCATTTCGCTGTCACTGCACGATGTCATGGGGTTCGAATCCGACCAACTATCGCTGGATATCGATGACAGCGACGGCAAAGTGCTGATGCCCAAACGCGGAGAGAAAATCAGCGTTAAAATCGGCTGGAAGGGTAAAGCGCTGGAGGACAAAGGCACCTTTGTGGTTGACCAGGTCAGTCACAGCGGGGCACCGGACAGAATTACCCTCAGCGCCCGTAGCGTTAACTTTCGCGGCGACCTCAACACGCCACGTGATGGTTCCTATAATGCGACCACGCTGGGCGATATCGCCCGGACGATTGCAGAACGCTACGGCCTGCTGGCATCAATCGAAACATCGTTGGTTAATACACCGATTGTGCACGAAAACCAATCCAAAGAGTCCGATTTGTCATTTCTCTGCCGTCTGGCCAGAAAATACAGCGGCACAGTGGCGATAAAAAACGACACATTGCGACTCTTTGTCGCAGGCAGCGGTACGGCGGCAGATGGCAAAAATGTCGCGACGTATCTGATCGAACGCAGCGACGGCGACTCTCACAGTTTTACGATTGCCGATCGCATCGCTAATACCTCAATCACCGCCAACTGGCATGATAGCGGCGACACAAAAACACATACTGTGAAGATTAGCCGTCAACGTAAAACGCAGGCGAAGACGTCAACGTCGCACCCCAGCGCCAAATCGGCTACCCAGCCGTCCGATCTGTCGACTGACGATTATCTGGCCGGTGAAGAAGACAGCCAGCAAACGCTACAAACCACCTACTCCAGCCAGGATGAAGCCACGCAGGCAGCGGTGAGTAAATGGCGTGAAACCCAGCGCGGCACGGTGACGTTCTCGATTTCGCTGGCACGGGGCATGGAGAACCTGAAGCCTGGCGCACTGGTGAGTCTGAAAGGGTTCAAGCAAGTGATAGACGATCGTCAGTGGACTATCAAGCGCCTGACTCACACTATCGCCGGTAGTGGTTTTACCACGGCGATTGAGCTGGAAGTGTCGATGCTGGATGTCGCTTACGACGTTAGTTACGGCGTTGTTGATAACGCCACGGCGCAATAAACCACTTTTCGAATTCTAATTTGCAAATTCGAATTCAATGCAGTACCATATGTGTAAGATGTTTAACTAACCCGTACACATAAGGTGATTTCAACATGATGCATTGTCCTTTGTGCCGTCATTCCGCTCATGCCCGTTCCAGCCGCTACCTGTCTGAAAATACCAAGGAGCGTTACCACCAGTGCACCAACGTCAACTGTGGTCACACTTTTGTCACGATGGAGGCGATAACCCGCTCCATCATGGTGCCAGGCAAGACTGAACCGGTCGACGGCGAACGTAAATAAATCAGTTATACCCAAAATAATTCGAGTTGCAGGAAGGCGGCAAGAGAGAGAATCCCGATGAACTTACCCAGGTAAGTGATTCGGGTGAACGAACGCAGCCAACACACCTGCAACTTGAAGTATGACGGGTATATTCCGCTCTCCCTCCGTGTTTCCTTACTTTTCTGACCGTCTTTCCCCGCCTCCCGGCGGGGTTTTTTATATATTGGATACACAAAAAGTGTTTTCCATGACGAATCCATGCGCCATAGAAAAAACGTATTATTGACGCTGACTGCCGCCGACTCTTAGTATCTCTCTGCTTTTACTGATTTTCAGTCACTTGCTGCGATGATACCGGCCAACAGGTCCAGCAACGCCGCAAGGGATGAATCCTGCCGTGACGATGGTGCCCTTCCCTCCTTTCACCATCAAAAATCAGACGCTAACACCGCTTTGAATAACACGAGAGCAGGAAAGGCGTTATGGGACTGAGCCCATGGTTTCCTGTTCCTCAGCAGGGAGAACACACATGACGGAAACGACCCGAGCTTATCGCGCCAGTTTGTTACATTTTATCGCCGACCCGCTGTATGACCCGCAGGCCGCTCGTTTTATCGACGATGGTCTGTTGTTGGTGCGTGACGGGCGCATTCTGGATGCGGTGCCGTACGACGCCCTCACCGAAACGGATCGCCGGGCGATGACCGTGATTGACTACCGCGGCCGCTTGTTGATGCCGGGATTTATCGATACGCATATCCATTTTCCCCAGACGGAGATGATCGCCTGTTACGGCGAGCAGCTACTGTCCTGGCTCGATACCTACACCTTTCCCACCGAGCGCAAGTTCGCCGATGAAGATTACGCCCGGCAGCGCGCGACATTTTTCATTCAGGAACTGCTGCGTCACGGCACCACCAGCGCGCTGGTGTTTGCCACAGTACATCCACAATCGGTTGATGCGCTGTTCAGCGCCGCTGAAGATAAAAACATGTGTCTTATCGCCGGCAAAGTGATGATGGATAGACATGCGCCGGACGATCTGTGCGATACCGCGCAGCAAAGTTATGACGAGAGCAAAGCACTGATTGAAAAATGGCATCGCCGCGGGCGGTTGCGTTATGCCGTCACGCCACGCTTTGCCCCGACTTCCACCCCAGCGCAACTGGCGTTGGCCGGCCGGCTATTGCGGGAATATCCAGACGTCTATTTGCATACTCACCTGTGCGAAAACCCGGATGAAATCGCCTGGGTTAAATCGCTGTTTCCCGAACGGCGACATTATCTCGATGTTTACCACCACCACGGGCTGACCGGACGCCGTTCCGTGTTTGCCCACGCGATTCATCTGCAGCCGGATGAGATCCATACGCTGGCGCACAGTCACTCCGCCGTGGCGTTTTGCCCCAGCTCCAATCTGTTTCTGGGCAGCGGTCTGTTCCGGCTGCACCCACTAAAAGCCGCCGGCATCCGTATCGGGATGGGAACGGATGTCGGTGCCGGCACCAGCCTGTCATTGCTGCAAACCCTCAGCGACGGCTATAAAGTGCAGCAATTGCAGGGAGAAAAACTGTCTGCTCGCGAAGGGTTGTATCAGGCGACGCTGGGTGCCGCCGCCGCCCTGTCGCTGGATGACCAACTGGGTAATTTTCTGCCGGGCAAAACGGCCGACTTCGTCGTACTCGACTGGGCCGCCACCCCACTACAGCAATTGCGCCAGCAACAATCCACCTCGCTGGACTCACGGCTGTTCGCGCTGATGATGCAAGGCGACGACAGAAACATCAGCGCGACTTATGTTCACGGTGAATGCGTCTATCAGCGGGCGCAATAAACCGCCGAGCGGTCTGTGATAAAACGGACCGGATTTCACTCCATAGGGTGACACATCGCACATTTCACTAAAAAAAGTCATGTTGCGGTGTGCCCCCTACCGATAACTATTCTTGAATCATACCGGAAAAGCGTTCAGGCCAATTGTGGGATGGCGATATCCGCTGAGTTCCGCTTTGTGCGGCGCTAACAGCCATTATTACCCGGCACCATAAGGTTTCGTCATGACGTCCCCATGTCATCGTTGTAGCGAAGAGCAACAAGATATCTTCTCGCGTATGCTGAATATTTTCGACACTCAGCCCGCCGAAGAGCTCCCGCGTCTGGCGCGCATCACCCGTACTTTTTTTCAGGTGCAAAGCGTGGTGATCTCCCTGGTCAACAGCGAGCGTCAATGGTTTTTGTCAAAAGACAATTTTCCCCGTCAGGAGCCGTCCATCGAGTTTTCCTTCTGCGCCCATACGGTAAGCGCCAACGCGCCGCTGATCGTTACGGATACGCTGCTGGATGCCCGCTTCGCCGCCAATCCGCAGGTCACCAGCGACGACCCCATTCGTTTCCACGCCAGTTATCCATTGTGCTCTTCGCGGGGTACGCCGATTGGCGCGCTGTGTCTTTACCATAACCATCCGCGCACATTCAGCGACGATGAGCTACAGCAGTTGAGCGATTTGGCGTGTATCGTGCAAACCGTGCTGCATAAAGTGGAAATGCAGGCACGTGAAGCGATAGCGCAGGAACGGTTGCATCAATCGGATTACATCAGTCAGCAAATATTTTTTCGCGCCGCCATCGGCCTGGCACTGATCGCACCGGACAAACGGCCACTAAAATTCAATCACGCACTGTGCGACATGCTCGGTTACGACGAGGAAACCCTGCTGGCTCTCCCTGTGGAAAACGTCGTGCACCCGGACGATTTGCCGGGCTTAATCAGCACCCATGCACAACTGATGGAGAGCGACATGCGGGAATGCACACAACAACGGCGCTATATTCGCGCAGACGGTAGCGAACTGTGGGCCCAGGTCTCGATTTCGGTGCTCTACAACCCGGACGGCAGCAAGTTCGGCCTGCTGCTGGCGCTGACCGACCTGAGCGACCAGAAAGCCTCTGAGCGGGCATTACGCAGCCTGAGCCATGAGTTGGAAAGCCGGGTGGAACAACGCACCGCTGAATTGCGCCAGAGTCATCAATTTATTCAGGATATTACCGATCATATTCCGGCCATAATTTCCTGCATCAGCCCGGATAACGTGTTGGTCTTCGCCAATCGCCACCTGCGCAAACTCATCGGCCATGAACATGACTCCCTCTACCAACGCGATATTCACGATATCCTTCGCCCACAGGAGGTGGAGCTGTTTTTGCCGCGGCTGGAAGAGTTACGCCAGAAACAGCAGCCGACTTCCTTTGAGCACGTGATGGATATGCCCGACGGCCAGATAGTGACTTTTCATACTGAAATGGTGCCGGCTGAACCGCCGGAACTCGGCACCTATATACTCTCTACCGATATTACCCACCTCACGGTATTGCGCGACCAATTGGCATTCGAAGCCAACCACGACCATCTCACCGGCCTGCCCAACCGGCGAGCGGTCATCAGCTATTTGAACCGTCTGGCAGGTAAAAAGCGACGCGGCGCACTGGCATTGTTATTTTTCGATATCAACAATTTCAAATACTACAACGACCAGTTCGGCCATGATTTTGGCGATCGGGTTATCAAAACGTTTGCACGCCTGCTGCGCCAGAATACCCGATCTTATGATTTCATCGGTCGTCTGGCGGGCGATGAGTTTCTGATGGTCATCCATGAGCAGAATAATCTGAACAGCGAAATTCGCGCGATTACTCAAAAGCTGAAGGCGAAGATCGAAAAACCGGTCACTATTCGCCGCCAGACGATTACGTTATCCGCCAGTGTAGGGCGCGCGATCCTGCCGCAGGGCGCTGCGCTTAACGCCAATGAATTGATCCGTCAGGCAGATACCGCCATGTATCAGGCCAAACGCCGGTTTATTTCACCGCCCTGATATCAGCCGGATAAATAGGCTTTACCTTGCCATAACGAGCACACCGATTTGCCAAAATTCGAATAACGAAAAACTATAGAGATAATCTCATCTGGTGAATCATCCCGTTTATTTTATCCAAACAGCCAATTTGCCTGGCACCTCTGTCATAAGTATTTCCTGTGATGAAAATCACGTTTTTTTTAAAGTTCTCACTTTTGATTGCCGATGGCTTTTTTACCGACGTCATTATTCAATCATCGAGAGCGTGCTATGTTCAGAAATATAAAAATTGTCACCGGGCTATTTTCATTACTGCTGGCTTTAAGCGTGCTGCAACTGGTTAGTTACGGTTTTTTCTTTGGCGCCATGAAGAGTGATCGTAATAACTTCGTGGTCGCACAAACGTTGCGTAAACAAAGCGGCGAGCTCAACGCGGCATGGATTGCTCTGATTCAGACGCGCAATACCATGAATCGCGCAATCGCTCGCATGATCATGGAAACCAACAATATTCCCAGCGCAGGAAAATCGGCTGATCTGATTGATGTCGCTAACCAGTCGCTGGCTCAGGCGGACCAGCATTTCGCCGCTTACAAACAGATTCCCCTTCTGTCGGTACAAGACGCGGCACTGGCTAAAGACATCAACGATAATTATCTGGCGTTACGTCGTATATTGCAGCAAATCGTCGAGCTAATAAAAACCCAAGACGTCAAAACCATTCAGGCCTTGCCGACGCAAAAAGCACAGGACGCGTTTCAGAACACCTTCGATGCTTATTTTCAGCAAAACGATGCCCTGAATGACAATGCAGTGAACGATAGCGGCCAAAATTACTATTACAGTATTATCGTGATCGCGGTTTGCGTACTGATCCTAATGTTCGCTACCAGTAGCGCCTGGGTCTATATTCGTCGAATCCTGTTGCAGCCATTAAATCAGGTGATGGTGCATTTGCACCATATCGCCACCGGCGATCTGACACAGTCACTGACGATTGAGGCGAAAAACGAAATAGGCCAGTTGGCGGAGCGCGTTCGTCACATGCAACACGCATTGATTGATACCGTCGGTAAAGTGCGGATAAGCGCAGACAACATTTATCATCGCGCCAGCGAAATTGCCGGCGGCAACAACGACCTCTCCTCCCGTACCGAGCAGCAGTCCGCCGCGCTGGTGCAAACCGCCGCCAGCATGGAACAATTGACCGCCACGGTAAAACAGAACGCCGACAATGCCCGTCACGCCTCCCAACTGGCGCGGGATGCATCGGACACTGCCCATAAAGGGTTGCAGGTCGTCGACAACGTAGTGAGTACGATGGGGAAAATCAGCGGCAGTTCGCAAAAAATCAGCGACATTACCGGGCTTATCGACAGCATTGCCTTCCAGACGAATATTCTGGCGCTCAACGCCGCGGTCGAAGCGGCGCGTGCCGGCGAGCAGGGCCGCGGCTTTGCGGTAGTGGCCGGCGAAGTCCGCACGCTGGCGCAACGCAGCGCCGATGCGGCCCGTGAAATCAAAGGGCTGATCGAAGATTCCGTCGGCCGGGTACAAGAAGGCTCGGTGCTGGTCGCTTCCGCCGGTGAAACCATGGGCGACCTGGTGAAGGCTGTCACACGGGTGACGGACATCATGGGCGAAATCTCTTCCGCATCGGAAGAACAGAGCCGCGGCATCGATCAGGTCAGTCAGGCGGTAAGTGAAATGGACCGGGTCACGCAACAGAATGCAGTGCTGGTAGAACAATCCGCTAATGCCGCCGTGTCGCTGGAAGAACAGAGCGATCAACTCAACCGTGCCGTATCGCTGTTCCGGTTGCATGGCGCGGCATCGCTCACGACCGAAAAGCACCGTCCTGCCGTCAGCATGACCGCTGAAACACCGCGTCTATCCGTTGGTCATAAGGTGGCTACCGCCGGCGCGTATCAGGAGACGGGCAACTGGGAAACGTTCTGACCGGCCACCCTCTTGCTCATTCTGTTTTTATCGTCCGCCCTGTTAAGGGGCGGACAACCACCGAAGCGGTTCTCTCCCCAAAATCACACAGATTATTCCACGCTTTTTATATCTGACGCGGTGATTCAAAAAACGCGTAACAAACCAGATTCCTTTCTGCCCCCTAAACGCGGGAAATAAGGACTAATTTGTTTATTTTCCATCGGAATGGTGCCGTCACGCATCATTATTTCCTACAGAAAATGAAATTATCCAGACAAATGCTAAATTTAAAATGATATCGGATCAGATGGTACGCATGTGCCTGTTATCATTGCGTTACGAAACCGTTAATTAAACCAACTAATGGCTGTTTACACCCAAACAGAGGGGCATCTATCGTTGGCGTTTTATCGAAAAACCATCTGACGTATGACGCTCCCCCAATAACGCAAATGGCAGGAGGACAGCGCTGAAAGTAGCTTAATGAGTTTTCAAAAGGAGATGTTCATGGAAGGCAGAAAATAACGGCAGCTCACCTGCAAGCTGAAGAATCGCGGCTATATCCCTTTTCAATGCGACAGACCCTAAAGTCCGAACTAAAAATAATTTTCATGAGGACCTGAAATGCGCAACAACCAGCCAGTCACACAGCGGGAATACGTTTTTAATAAAGATGCTACGCTCATGTCGATCACTGACGTGAATAGCCATATTGTTTATGCAAACGATGCGTTTATTGAAGTCAGCGGTTTCGAGCCTGAAGAGATCGATGGGCAGCCGCATAATTTCGTCCGTCATCCGGATATGCCGGTTGAAGCCTTCCACGACATGTGGCAAACGCTAAAACAGCAAGAGCCCTGGACGGCGCTGGTCAAAAACCGACGTAAAAACGGCGATCACTACTGGGTACGCGCCAATGCGGTGCCGATTGTGCGTCAGGGCCGGACCACCGGATATATGTCGGTGCGTACCCAGCCATCACGCCAGGATATAGACGCTGCGGAAAAGCTCTATCAGACCATGCGCAGCGGACAAGGTAAAAATCTTAAGCTAAATAAAGGGGTGCTGTTTCGTACCGGTCTGACGGGGTTATTTTCACGTCTGAAGTTAATCTCGATGCGTTGGCGCCTGCGTGGGATCATGACGCTGGCCACCTTGCTCAGCTACATCGTTTTTTGGGCGATTCACGGCAATTTCGACGCTGATTTTTATATTACCAGCGCCTTTACGACGGGCATGATGTTATTGCTGGATGTGTTACTCGAATGGCAGTTAATCACCCCCATCGAGATGGTTAAAAAACAGGCGCTGGATGTCGCAACCGGCAACGTCAACACGATTGAGTACGGCAATCGCGCCGATGAAATCGGCACCATCCAGCGCGCGATTGGGCAACTGGGGTTAATGTTTCGTTGGTTGGTCGAT
Source organism: Dickeya chrysanthemi NCPPB 402 (assembly GCF_000406105.1). Lineage (NCBI taxonomy): Bacteria > Pseudomonadati > Pseudomonadota > Gammaproteobacteria > Enterobacterales > Pectobacteriaceae > Dickeya > Dickeya chrysanthemi. Next base: position 2,640,059 of record NZ_CM001974.1, read on the forward strand.
GACATCAGCACGCAGGTGTTGAATATCCGATCGGCCAGCGACGACCTGGCTCACGGTAGTGAAGACATGAGCGACCATGCCGAACGTACGGCGGCGAATGTGCAGCAGACGGCGGCCGCCATGAACGAAATCAATACTACCGTGCAAACCAATACCACTACCACCAGCGAAGCCAGCCGGCAGGCGGCAACCGCCTGTGATGCCGCCATCAGCGGCGGTCGGGTGATTGGCGAAATGGAAAAAACCATGGATAGTATTGTCGCCAGTTCGGAGAAAATCGCGGGCATCACCTCCATCATTGATAACATCGCGTTTCAAACCAACATTCTGGCCCTGAACGCGGCGGTGGAAGCGGCTCGCGCAGGTGAGCAAGGCAAAGGGTTTGCCGTGGTCGCCGGTGAGGTGCGGAATCTGGCACAACGCAGCGCCAGTGCAGCGAATGAAATCAAACAGTTGATTGAATCCAGCGTCGAGCAGGTTCGCTACGGTTCTACCCACGTCAGGGACGCCGGCAACAGCACACAAGACATTGTGTCGAGGGTAAACAGCGTCAGCGAACTCATTGCGCATATTGCCGATTCGACCAAGGAGCAAACGGTCGGGCTATCTGAAATTGGCCGGGCAGTGGAAGAACTGGAGCAGATTACCCAGAAGAATGCGGCTCAGGTGAACGCCTGTGCTCAGGCATCCGACCAGCTCAAGCAACAAGCACATCGTCTGGAACAGGCATTGCACGTCTTCCGATAACGCGTTTTCAAACCGACATACGCCCTGATGATGTCGTCAGGGCGCATTGCATTACAGAACGGGCCTTGCCGTAGCCATTCGGTGCGGCGTCGATGACATTACTGCGCTCTCTCCTTGTTTTGTTCACGCCAGCGAGCCACCTGCTCGTTCGTCACATCATCTTTATAACAGGCCGGCGCAGCACCGCCCTTGCGACTCCAGGCGCTGCGGCCGCCGCAACGGCTGCCATTTCTGGCCGAACTGTACGGACACGCACAATTTCCCGAATAACCGGCAATCGACTCTTCAATAATCATTTGACGGACCTGATTATCACTCAGTCGGGTATTTTTCGCGTCCGCTACCACAGAAAATAAAAAACATGACACGCATAATAATTGGAAAAGATATTTTTTCACGAAACTTTCCTCACCCAGAAAAATGCCCACTCCCCAGACATTTCCGTCGTCGGATAAAATACCGGAGCACGGTGTAACGTAGCGCTCAGCGCCGGCCCGTTACTGGCAGGTTAATAACGCCTGGATACCGACAAACAGAAATAGCATAGGAATATAACGATACTTATTTCCTACTCACCCCATTCAGGCAGAGAGCCGAATTAAAAATCCGGAGTATTAAGCATATACCCAAAATAATTCGAGTGCAGGCCAACACATTAATATTGAACAACTCAACGCATTCACCTTTATTTTCCTCCACCCCGTTTACCGCTATCCTGAATACAATACAGCGTCAGCTCACCGCCAAATACGGCACCGGTATCGATATAATGCATATTCCAGCATGTCAGCGGCTGGCGCAGCGGTGTATGCCCAAACAGGAAACCGTCGGCCCCCATAATCGGCCCGCCGAGACCCGCCATCGCCCGACTGATCCGGCGTCGGTTCCATAGCACCTGCGCCCAGGGCAACGGCTGATCGTACTGATAGCAATCAGCCGGATAATCGGCGTGGGCCACCACCCTACGCTGACCCGCTGTTTCGATTTCAAGCACATAGGGTAATTGCGCCGCCTGCACCAACAGCTGGCGAGCCAGCTTCTGCTGTGCTTCCGCCAGCCTGAAAAACCAGTCGCCGCCATTGGCGCGCCACAATGGAATACGACTGGCATCGGCCAGCGCATCCAACGCCATTTGCTCATGGTTACCGCGCACAGCGCGAAACCAAGGCTGTTGCAACAAATCAAGACACGCAAGATTGTGGGGACCGCGATCGATCACATCGCCAACGGACACCAGAAGATCACGATGGATATCGAACCCGACCTGATCCAGCTTAGCCGTCAGTTGCCGGTAACAACCGTGTATATCTCCTGCAACGAAGATATGGCGCCAGTCAGTACCGCTAATGCGCTGATAGGCCGGCGATCGTCGAATACTCGTCATTTTGCGGCTCCTCTCTCATACATACCGGTGGAGGCCGGCTGTGAGATACTGTCCGTACCGACACGGTGTTCCGTATCTTATGTGAGTGTGTATGTCCGGGGTAATGTCGCAACGCCTTCGCCTTGCGGTGGCGCTGCTGTTAAGCGGTGTCTTGTCTGGCATCGCCGGTATGCTGCCGACGCTGTTGCTCCACACTATTCATCACCTGATTCAGCGCCTGGCCTATGGTTACAGTGTGGACCCTATCATCCGCGAAGACAGTTTTTTTACCGGGCGTTGCGGCGCCGGTTCCCGCACAACGCTTAACTCATTGGTGGTCGGGCGGCTGGGTTGGGCTGTATAGCGGCGCGGTCAGCCTCACCGTCTTACCGTGACGCCGGCGATACCGTTTGGGCTTTACTGATTTCATCGAAATAGAGCATGGAGTTAGCGATGTTCTGCCTGACATTCAATAGGTTATTGCGTACTGCAACCAGCCGTTTTCCCTGTAGCATCACCACAAACGGTGAGTTCTCTCTGACGGCCTGCTGTAATTGCTGGTAGATCTCGCGCCGCACTTGCGGATCTCGCTGCGACGCTGCCGCCCGGGTCAGTCGGCTCAGTTCCGGAATCGCCCAGCCTAGTCGTCCGGCCAGCGTCCCTTGTCCTCCGGGCAAACTAAGGGCAAACGCGCTGGCATTGCTGTTAGGGTCGATATAATCCGGCCCCCAGTAGGTGAACACCGCCTGAAACCGACCGCTGCGCATCCGCGTCCACAGTTCGCTTTCCGCCACCGTCTGCACGTCGATACGGATATTCGCACGGGCGAAACTGTCCTGCAGCGCCTGAGCCACTTCAACATAGGGCGGCTGATTCGACACCAGTAATGCAAACCGGCTACCCGGCGCTACCCCGGCGTTGTTCAATAACCGCCGCGCTTTTTCTACATCGAGTTGAAACGGCCTTTCCTGCGCAGCACCGTCAAACTCCCGCGGCAGAAAATTTTGATGCACTCTGAACTGTTTTTTCAGCAACCGCTTCGCAATCCCTTGATAGTCGACCAGCCAGCGCGCGGCCTGCCAGAACGCGGGTTGCCCCAGAAACGGCGCGTCGGCGCTGCGGGTATTGAAGCCCAGATAGTAAATTTTAGCGCTGGCCGTCGTATTCACATTGATGCCGGGTTGGTTTTCCAGCACGCTAAACTGATCGGCCCCCAGGTCGTAGGCCACATCGACATCCCCCTGCAGCAGCAGCAGGCGGCGCACACTCGGGTCCACCACATCTTTTAAAATCACCCGGGCTATGGCCGGCGGGCGGCGCACGTAAGGGTTACTCTCCAGCAACAGCGCTTGCTGCGGCAGATAATGTCGAATTTGATAACTGCCGCTCCCTGCCGAACGGCTTCTCAGCCATTGGTTGCCGAAATCGCCGTTATCACTGTGCTTTTCCACCACCTTGCTATCGACAATCAGTGCAACACTGGCCGACAGCAATCGCAATACCAGTTCACTGCCGATATCGCTGGTCCAGCTTATTTCCAGCTGATGGTCGTCGATTTTCCGGAGTTGCGCATCGATGTTATCGGGTTCCCACCCCAGCTCGTTCAGGATAAATACCGGCGTTTTATTGAGTTTTACCGCCCGGGTCAGTGAATAAATCACATCATCAGCCGACACCGGATTGCCCGAAGCGAACACCGCACTGGGATCAAGGGTGAAAATCAGGCTTCGCGCGCGTTGGCCTTCGCGCCAGCTCAGCGCCAAATCGGGGTTCAGTTGAGTCGGCTGGTTACGATCGAGAGTCACCAGCCCTTGATAAAGCGAGGTAAGACAACTGCTGCTGACGTTTTCAAAACTTTCCGCCGGATCAAAACTGATGATGCTATTGAGCGAAATCGCTACGACCAGCGTATCATCCGGCGTCGCTGCCTTCGCGGGCCAGTTGAGTATCAGGGTCAACAGAATGGCGCACCATGCCTTCATCGTCTCTTCCTCGGAATTGCAAACATCAACGCGGGGATCTTTTACTGGAAATGGGTCTGCGCCGCCAGACGGTAAAGCGCAAAAACTCCGCTCAACGCGGCTGCAACCTGCCGTCCTTCATCCACACCATGCGGTCGCACATATGTTCCATCACATTACAATCATGGCTGACCATAATGATGGTCAACGACTCCATTTCCCGCAAGCGGTTGAGTAAATTGAGGATCCGCGCCTGACCAACCGTATCCAGCGCGGCGGTCGCTTCATCCAGCAACAACAAGCGCGGGCGCATCAGCAACGCGCGCAATAGCGCCATCAGTTGACGCTCACCGCCGGACAACTGATGCGGATAATCATCCAGCAAATGGTATGGCAAACCAATCTGCTCGGTTCCTTGCGCCAGCCGCTCATCGATATCCGTTATGCCCATAACCCGCAGCGGATCGCTCAAGGTTTTACGCAGGCTGTGCCGGGGATGCAATGATGCATAGGGATCCTGAAATACCATTTGCACCTGCCGCCGCAACGCCAGCTCGAATGCCCGACCGGGCTTTATCGATTGTTCAAGCAGCGTCATCGCGCCGGACCAATGGGGATTGAGCCCCGCCAGCGCCCATAACAGCGAGGATTTTCCACTACCGGATGGCCCAGCCAGACCAAAGCACTCCCCTTGCGCGACATGGAAACTGGCTTCACGCACGACATCATGGCGCTGATACCCCTGCCAGTGCGCCACGCTAACCCGTTGTAGCACCACCGCCATCAGTTCATCCATTATCCCGCTCCCCTGGCGCGTCCGGCATGATCGACAACCGTTGCCCATGGGTATGCTTACCGGGACGCGATTGCCATAATGCGCGGGTATAAGGATGCGTGGCATTCGGCAAGTGCGAAGCAGCCAGCGTATCCACCAGATGCCCCTGCCGCATCACCAATATGTGAGCGCAGTGGTGCACCACCAGCGGCAAATCATGGCTGATCAGCAACAGGCCCATCTGCTGTTCGGTCAGCAGATGGTCAAGCAGCGATAACACCTGCACGCGGGTTTCCTGATCCAACGCGAAGGTGCGCTCATCGATAATCAGCAAATCGGGCTGGGTGATCATCGCCATTGCCAGCATCACCCGTTGCGCCATACCACCGGAAATCTGGTGGGGATAGCACGCCAATACGCCGCTGGTTTCCGCCAGACCGACCGCATTCAGGCTCTCCAACACCCGTTCCCGCCGCTCATGCCGCGACAACTGAGTATGTAGCCGCAGTGGTTCCTCTATCTGCCAGCCGATAGTTCGCATCGGGTTAAGCGCGTGTTTCGGTCCTTGCATCACCATGGCTATGCGCCGCCCGCGCCACTGCCGCCAATGACGTGGGCTAAATCGCAGCAGATTCTGCCCGGCCAGTTCCAGTCGCTCAGCCTGCATCCGGCATTCGTGCGGCAGCAGTCCCATCAGCGCCCAGGCCAACAGTGATTTCCCCGAGCCGGACGCCCCCACCAGCGCCACCCGCTCGCGCCGCATACGAAATGATAATGGATGCACCAGCGTGTGCGGCTCATCGCCATGACGCCAGATAGACAGGTTTTGCACATTAAGCAACCAGGAATCAGTGTTTGGCATAACGAGGATCCAGCCTGTCGCGCAATGCGTTACCCAGCAAATTAAACGTCAGGCTGGTCAGAAAAATAGCCAGCCCCGGCATGGTGGCGACCCACCACTGTTCAAGCATTACGCTGCTGCCTTCCGCTACCATTGCCCCCCATTCCGCCATCGGCGGCGGTGCCCCCAACCCCAGAAAACCAAGGCCGGCGGCGGCCAGAATCATGTTGCCCGGCGTCATGGCGGCCCGCGCCAGCGCGCCGGGCAGACACAATGGCAGGACATGGTCATACATCAGCCGCCACCCGCTAATCCCCTGCATTCGCGCAGCCGCCAGAAACTCGCTATTGCGCAGCGCCATGGTTTCAGCCCGCGCCTGACGGGCAAATTGCGGCCAGGCGGTTAATGCCAGCGCCAGAGCACCGTTCAACAGCCCTGACCCCAATACCGCCACCAGCGACAACGCAATCACCAGCCCAGGCAATGCCAGCATGATGTCCGTCAAACGCATCAGCAGCTTGTCGACCCAACCGCCCAGATAACCGGCGCCGACGCCGACCAACAGACCGATAGGAATGGTAATGACGAGTATCAACGCCACTATCATCAACGCCGGCCGGGTGCCATAAATCACCCTTGATAACAGATCGCGACCAAAACCATCGGTACCTAGCCAATGTTCGGATCCCGGCGGCTGCAGGCGATGCATGACATTCTGGGTATAGGGATCAAAGGGCGCCAGCCAGGGGGCGAACAACGCGACCAGCGTCAGCAGGATCAACATAAAAACGCACACATTAATACTGTTCAGCACGGCGGCACGGCGCATTGGCTGGCGGTTAGCGAAAAATAGGGGTTTCCGCCTCATCGTGTACGGGGGTCCAACAAAAAGATCAGTGCATCCGCCAGCGCATTCAGCAAAATAAAGCAGACGCCAATCAACAGTGTCGCGCCCAATACTGCCGGAATATCGGCGGCAAACAGCGCCGTGGTGAGATAACGCCCCACCCCCGGCCAGGAGAACACCGTTTCCACCAGAATTGCCCCTTCCAGCAGGCTGGCGTAAGACAACATTAATACCGTCACCATCACCGTCTGAATATTCGGCAGAATATGGAACAGCAGGATGCGTAGTGGGCCGGCCCCCATGGCGCGAGCCAGCGTGACATACTCTTTACCGCACTCCTCCAGGATCGCGGTGCGCAGCATACGGGCAATACTGGACATGGACACAAAACCCAACACACAGGCAGGCAGCCACAGGTGCGCCAACGCGTTGCGAAACATCGCCAGATCGTTACTCCAGTTGCCGAACAGCACAAAACCGGTCGGTAATTCCGCGGCGTATTGATAAACGTCATCAAATCGCCCCGGCCCTGCAGACCAGTGCAATACGGCGTAAAACAGCAGCAGGCTCAGCAGGCCGATCCAAAATACCGGCACGGAATACCCCAGCAACGTTATCCCACGAACCAGATAATCCAGCACTCCGCCGGGGTTTAATGCCGACAACATGGCCAAGGCGATACCACCGCAAAATCCCAGAATAATCGCGCTGGTCGCCAGTTCAAAGGTCGCCGGAAAGGTCCGCAGTAAATCCGCCAGCACCGGCTGCGACGTGGTGCGCGATACACCAAAATCGCCCGCGACCAGTGCAGAAAGGTAATCCCAGAATTGCAGCCACAATGGCTGATCGAGCCCGAATTGTTGACGCGTCTGACTATACGTGGCATCACTGGCATGTTCACCTGTTACGGGTAACACCTGATCAATCGACGCAAGATGGGTTAGCAGGAAGGTAAAAAACAACAGGCCCAACAATGTCAGGCATAACGAAAGGAACCCACCCAGCACTTTACCGGGACGCGCCGCAGTTCCCCATATCTGTTGATAAAATGGACTCATTGACGGTGGCCTTGTTGTCTTAATGACAATCCCAGGTCGTGACACGTTGCTGCATGGTATCATCACTATCGCCAGACCGGTATAGACAACCTCCGTCTCCATTCACGCCGGCGTCGTCCCGGCGGCGCTTACCGACAGACGCCGCTGCCGGTCTGCGCCGCCGATATGAATCAATCAGATGCCGGTTACGCGCCGGCGGACAGGTTTTGCTGCAGTTCACGTACCCGCTGCGCCAGTGCGCTCAGGCTCTCGTCCGCCATACCATAGTGGTTCAGTTCCTGTTCCAGTGCGAACAGGTATTGGGCATTGGTCCCCAGTGGGCCGCTGGCGCGCGCAATCAGCGGCGCGATGCTCTGTATGCAGGTATCCGCTTCCAGCAGAGGATGTTCGGGATTGGTGACAAACACCAGTGCGGTAATCGCCTTACCGCAATGACAGCGCAACTCGCACCACAACGGCCGGTAACACCCCGTCAGCATTTCACGCTTCCACAGCAGTTCCAGCTCTTCTCGCAGGGTGGCTTCCGGTAACCGATAGGCCAATCCTGTGGTTTCGCCGCCGGGTTTCAACCCCAGCATACGACCAGGCTGGCTATGCGTACCACGGCCGGCAGTCAGGCGCAGACAAAAAGTACGATGCCAGCCGTTGAGCGTCGCCACGCAGACTTCTTCAGCATCAAATACCGGATTCCACATCAGAGAGCCGTACCCAAATACCCAGACCGGGCTTTGATCGGGACGGGAGGCCAGCATACACGCCAGAGACGCCTCACGTTGCTGAGGCGTCAGCAACAACGATTCATCAATTTTGCCAAACGAGGTTTTACAATCTGCTTTCTGCAAAAAATCACGCGTCAACACTACCCACTGCCCTCACTAAAACGTTTTTGCTGCGTGGCGGTACCGCCTTGTCTATTCTGGCCGATTATCAACCCCATAATCAACGCAGGTATTGCTTATTTCTACGGCAAAATTTCGTTAACCTTTACCAGAATTGTGCTAACGCCGAGCGCTCAAACACGATACCACCTGACGACAACCACGCCCGATGAGCGACATGCCGGCCTCTATCAGGGTATTCATACAAAAACAACGTTCATGCCTTATTTATTCTTTGTTTAACCTGAAAATGCCAACATTTTCAAAGGGAATTGGTGTTGTTTTTGGTAAAAAAGTAAACAATTTATTCAAATTTCTTTATTATTAATCAGATAATACAAAAACAGTGAAAATCCCTCGTCAAATCTTACTTTTGGATTTTTACGAAGGTTTCGCAATAACTTTACTCCGACAATAACTTTACTCCGATACGGTCGGAGAGGCGGGGAAACATATTCGGATAAAGCCAGCGTCGTGGCAGGTATCAACAACATACCGCTGCAAGCCGCGTTGAGCGCCCGGGCACCAGCACAAATGATTTTTTAACGGTAGTAAGGAGATCCAACCATGCCGACATCCCCTGACGCGGTGAAAACCCGTCACCACGAATATACTCTGGTTCTTCCTCTGCTGGCGCTGCTGGTGCTGGCATTATGGGGCGATGCCCGCAGCCTGCCTGCTATGGTCGGGATCAATCTGTTGGCGCTGGTGGGGATTCTCGCCAGCGCATTCAGCGTTGTACGTCACGCCGATGTACTGGCGCACCGCCTGGGGGAACCTTATGGCTCGCTGATCCTCAGCCTGTCGGTCGTCATTCTGGAGGTGAGCCTGATTTCAGCGCTGATGGCCACCGGCGATGCCGGCCCGACGCTGATGCGCGATACCCTCTACTCCATCATCATGATCGTCAGCGGCGGTCTGGTCGGTTTTGCCTTGTTGTTGGGCGGGCGCAAGTTCGCCACCCAATACGTTAATCTGGGCGGTATCAAGCAATACCTGATGGCGATCTTTCCGCTGGCGGTGCTGGTGCTGGTCTTTCCGGCGGCCCTGCCGGGCGGCAATTTCTCTGTTGCACAATCCATCATCATCGCGCTGATTTCAGCCATGATGTATGGGGTATTCCTGCTGATTCAGACCCGTACGCATCAGAATCTGTTCGTCTACGAGCACGAAGACGACGGCGACGACGGCGACCCACACCACGGCAAACCCTCGGCGCACAGCTCCGCCTGGCATGCCTTCTGGCTGTTGATACATCTGGCGGCCGTGATTAGCGTCACCAAAACGGACTCCCCGCAACTGGAAGGTCTGCTGGAAGCGATGAATGCACCTTCGCAATTTACCGGTTTCCTGGTGGCGCTGCTCATTTTGTCGCCGGAGGGGCTGGGCGCCATCACCGCCGTGCTGCGCAATCAGGTGCAGCGCGCCATGAATCTGTTTTTCGGCTCGGTGCTGGCCACCATTTCGCTGACGGTTCCTGCCGTGACGCTGATCGCCACTCTCACCGGCAGGACGCTGGATTTCGCACTCGACTTACCGCACATCGTGGTGATGTTATCGGTGCTGATATTGTGCCAGATTTCATTTTCTACCGGCCGTACCAACGTGCTTAACGGCAGTGCGCATCTGGCGCTGTTCGCGGCTTATCTGATGACCATCATGCTGTAAAGACACAGGTCTGTGCCGGGCCGCCGGCACAGACCTTCTCGTTCACGCCATGCCGCCGCCGGCGCTTTTTAGCTGAAAAAGGCCTTTCCATTGATTTACCGCTGGATCTTCGTCAAAAGACAGGCGTATGGTATCGACTTTGGACTGTGTCCGACCTTGGCGGTTGTGCTTTTTATCCCCACTTCGCTGGCAACCACCACAGGCAACACATGCCCCTTGGCCGTGACGGGCCGCTGTCGACCCGCCTGTTTTTCATTGTTTGGTTCTTGTTTTCCATGAAATCACACCGAATTAACGGTATCAGACCGTTCAGCGCGCTCATTGAAGCCTGCGGGCGAGAAAAGTACACGCTATCGCGTTTTATGCATGATGTTATTGCCGGCATCACCGTGGGTATTATCGCCATCCCGCTGGCCATGGCGCTGGCTATCGCCAGCGGCGTTCCCCCACAGTACGGGCTGTATACTTCGGCCGTCGCCGGGCTGGTGATCGCTGTTTGCGGCGGCTCGCGTTACAGCGTTTCCGGCCCTACCGCCGCGTTTGTCGTCATTCTCCATCCGGTATCGCAACAGTTTGGGCTTTCCGGCCTGCTGGTCGCGACGCTGTTGTCCGGCGTATTCCTGATGCTGATGGGGCTATGCCGTTTAGGCCGACTGATTGAATACATTCCCTTGCCGGTGACGCTCGGCTTCACATCCGGTATCGCCATTACTATCGCCACCATGCAGGTCAAAGATTTTTTCGGCCTGACTCTGGCGACCGAGCCTGAGCACTATGTCGAAAAAGTGGCGGCGCTGGCGCAGGCGATGCCGACGCTGAACATCGGCGATACGCTGATCGGCGCTACTACACTGCTGGTATTGATAATCTGGCCACGGCTGGGGATTCGCCTGCCTGGGCACCTCCCTGCGCTGCTGGCCGGCACGGCCGTGATGGCGGTGCTGTCATCCTTCCACATCGATGTCGCCACTATCGGGTCACGCTTTAGTTATCTGCTGGCCGACGGTACGCGTGGACAGGGGATCCCGGCGATCCTGCCGCATTTCTTGCTGCCCTGGAACATCCCTGCGCCGGACGGACAGACCATGACGCTAAGCTGGCAGAGTGTGTCTGCGCTGTTACCGGCGGCGTTTTCCATGGCGATGCTCGGCGCTATCGAGTCGTTGTTATGCGCCGTGGTACTGGATGGCATGACCGGACGCAAACACCATCCCAGCAGCGAACTGCTCGGGCAAGGCATCGGCAATATGGTGGCGCCGTTCTTCGGCGGTATTACCGCCACGGCGGCGATCGCCCGTTCCGCCGCGAATGTACGCGCCGGCGCTACCTCACCGATTGCGGCGGTGATTCATGCCTTGTTGGTGCTGTTGTCGCTGCTGGTGCTGGCGCCCTGGCTCTCTTACCTGCCGCTGTCCGCTATGGCGTCGTTACTGTTGCTGGTCGCCTGGAACATGAGCGAGGCGCATAAAGTGGTGGATATTCTGCGCCGCGCCCCACATGACGATATCCTGATACTGCTGTTGTGTATGACGCTAACGGTGCTGTTCGATATGGTGATCGCCATTACGGTCGGGATTGTACTGGCATCCTTGCTATTCATGGGGAATGTGGCGCGCATGACCAAACTGAGCGAACTGCCCGGCACCGTTGCTGATCAGCGCTTAGTGCTTCGTGTTAACGGCCCGCTGTTCTTTGCCGCCGCAGAACGTTTATTCAATGAACTGATGGAACGCGTCCAACCTTATCCGACCATTATCCTGCAATGGGATGCCGTGTCGGTGCTGGATGCCGGCGGTCTTAACGCTTTCCGCCATTTTGTAGAATTGTTGCCGCCGGAAAAGCAGCTCATCATTACCGATATCCCATTCCAGCCGCTCAAGACGCTGGCCCGGGCGAATGTCACGCCGATTGCGAATCGGCTGGGTTTTTACGCGACGCTGGAGCAGGCGCTGGCAGAAACGCTCCCCCCTTCAGACAAACTCGACTCCTGAGTATTGACCGGCTTGCGCATGATGCGAAGCCGGCCACTTTCCCGCCGGGGATCAGCAAACCAGCTCCGGCGACGCAGTTGGAACCATGGAGCGCACCGAAAGACATTCCGCCTGCTGGCTTAGCGCCAATTCATACTCGCGACAAGCCCGCCCGATTATCTGTAGTTGCTCGCCTGACAGCGCATACGGCAACTGAATGTCCAGCTCGGTCATCCCTTGCTGGCAGGCCAGCGTAATCAGTCGGGAAAGATTGGTTTCATCGCTGGCCTGAGTGGAAAGCACCTGCATCGCCAGCTCCAGCAAATTATCCTTACCTGCCGCCCCGGTGACCACAGAGGATTTGGTCACCATACCGAAGATCGGCATCACGCCATACAAGGCATCAACGAAGCGCCAACGTTTGCGGCACAGCGCGCCAAGGTACGCGGTATAATCAATACACATCCGTTCAGAGGAGCCCGCAGGCCCGGAATGAGCCTCTTCCATCCTTTATCTCCTTTCCATCAACCGACCGTCGGCATCACGCCGTTCACATTAACCATTACAACGTAAAAAGGATTAATAAGGTATAGTATCTCTAATAATTGTAGAGCTATTAGGCAAAAGCAGGGGCTTTTCTGCTGGCAATGCGATCCAGCGCACCCCAGCAGGCGCCTCTTAACTTTCCATACCGCCGGACGATGGGCCGTATGGGTCATAATACGCGTACTGTTGTGAGTAGGATGTCATGTATAAAGTTGTTTTTGTTGAAGATGATCCGGAAGTCGGCAAATTGATCGCAGCCTACCTGGGCAAACATGATATTGATGTGCGCATCGAGCCTCGTGGTGATAACGCGCTGGCCTTCATCGAAGAACAACAGCCCGATCTGGTGCTTCTGGACATTATGTTGCCCGGTAAAGACGGCATGACGATTTGCCGGGAATTGCGCCCGCTGTTCGCCGGCCCCATCGTGTTGCTCACCTCCCTCGACAGCGACATGAACCATATCCTGTCGCTGGAGATGGGCGCCGATGACTATATTCTGAAAACCACGCCGCCGGCAGTACTGCTGGCCCGGTTAAGATTACATTTTCGTCAGTATGCCGCCGCGCCGCAGCCGGCGGCGATGGAGAAAAATACACCGGAAAAAGTGCAGGTTCAGGTGCATAAATCGCTGCATTTCGGCCTGTTGTGTATTGATCCGGTCAACCGCGACGTCACACTGGCGGACGAAAATATTCCCCTCTCCACATCGGATTTCGATCTGCTGTGGCTACTGGCGACCCACGCCGGGCAGATCATGGACCGTGAGGCGCTGCTCAAGGCATTACGTGGCGTCAGCTACGATGGGATGGATCGCAGTATCGACGTCGCTATCTCGCGCCTGCGTAAAAAACTGTACGACAACGCCCTGGAGCCGGTACGCATCAAAACCATTCGCAATAAAGGCTACCTGTTCGCGCCTAATGCCTGGGAGACCGTAGTACCATGAAAAAACTGTTTATTCAGTTCTTTCTGCTGCTATTCGCCAGTTTTCTGGTGATGACGTTACTGGTGGGGTTGGTGTACAAGGTTACTGCGGAGCGGGCCGGTCGACAGTCGATGGACGACCTGATGAAAAGCTCGCTCTACCTGATCCGCAACGAACTGCGTTCTATTCCGCCGCGCGAGTGGCATAAAACGATCAACCAGATGGACCTCAACCTGTCGTTCAAACTGTACATTGAACCCATCAGTAAATACCGGCTTAGTACTCAGGCCCAGCAACGGTTGATTCAGGGGGAAATTGTCGCGCTGGACGACGAGTACACCTTCATCCAGCGTATTCCGCGCAGCCATTATGTGCTGGCGGTCGGCCCGATACCCTACCTGTTCTTCCTGCACGAAATCCGGCTGGTTAACTTGCTGTTTCTGGCGCTCATCGGCCTGTCGCTGGCGCTACCGGTATTTCTGTGGATGCGGCCGCACTGGAGAGCGATGCTGCAACTGGAAAGTGCGGCGCAGCGACTGGGCGACGGCCACCTGGAAGAACGGACCCACTTCGATAACACCTCCAGCCTGTTTCGCCTCGGCGTCGCGTTCAACCGCATGGCTGATAATCTCAACCAATTGATTACCAGTAAAAAACAGCTGATCGATAATATTGCCCACGAGTTACGTACGCCGCTGGTACGGTTGCGCTACCGGCTGGCGATGAGCGATAACCTGACCGATGAAGAACAGGAAGCGATCAACCGCGATGTCGGCCAGTTGGAAGCGCTTATCGATGAATTGCTGACCTACGCCCGCCTCGACAGGCCGCAGGTGACGCTGCATCTGGAAGAGATCGACCTGCCGCAATGGCTGCAAAAACGCGTCGACGATTTCCGGCTGGTACACGATAACAAGCTGATTGAGCTGGACGTGGCGAGCAGCAACAATTTCGGTTATGTCGACCTGCGCCTGATGGAACGGGTGTTGAACAATCTGGTCAATAACGGTTTACGATTCTGTCGGCAACGCCTGCGCGTCGGTTTAACGCTCGATCAACACACCGCCTGCCTGCAAGTGGAAGATGACGGGCCGGGTATTGCACCGGAAGATCGCTCGCCTATTTTCGAACCCTTCATCCGTCTGGAAGCCGGCATGGAAAACAGCAGCGGCGGCTGCGGCCTCGGGTTGGCCATCGTCCAGGCCATCGTGCGCGCTTACAACGGCACTATCGACGTCGACAGCAGCCCGCTGGGCGGCGCCCGCTTCCAGTTTCGCTGGCCGATTGTCGAATACAAACCATCGTTGAATTCTTCGTCTGCGAACCTTGTACAATCCGTTACACGCGGAAACCAATCACTCACAGAACGTTAGCGCTGCTTATCTTATTCTTCATCCATCGGCCCACTCTGGGGTTCGAAACGTAAACGGAATAATGAGGAATTTACGATGAATAAATTTTTAGTGATGATCGCAGGTGTGGCTCTGGGTCTGTCCTCTGTAGCTTTCGCAGCTGGTACCACTACTCCGGCAACCGCAGTTGCTCCGGCAACTACCAATGCAGCTGCTCCGGCTAACACTGCTGATACCGCCAAAAAACCAGTGAAGAAAGCTGAGAAGAAAAAAGCGACAGCGCAGAAAGCTCAGGCCACCAAGAAAAAAGTGAAAAAACCGGCTCAGAAAGCTCAGGCCACCAAGAAAAAAGTGAAAAAACCGGCTCAGAAAGCTCAGGCCACCAAGAAAAAAGTGAAAAAACCGGCCCAGAAAGCTCAGGCCGCTAAAAAACACAAAAAAGTGAAAAAAGCCGCCACTCCGGCTGCTTAATTCGCCAAAGTGAACATTGATGGTCATGCTCATCGGTAACGTTGCCGACATGACAATAGCGTTATCAAACACCCGGCTAGCCGGGTGTTTGCTTCATGGAGGGCCGAATAATGCTACGGCGTTACTCATTTGAAATCATCTTGTCCTTCCTGCTCATCTGCGCGTTGGTCATTGTGGTGTTTTTCCTGTAATCCGCTCTCACCCGCACGCACAAACCCGGTCATTCGATTCAACGGCCCCATCAAACTATCGTTTCCTGCCTGAATGCCGACATGCT
The DNA here is from genome assembly GCF_000406105.1 of Dickeya chrysanthemi NCPPB 402. Classification (NCBI taxonomy): domain Bacteria; kingdom Pseudomonadati; phylum Pseudomonadota; class Gammaproteobacteria; order Enterobacterales; family Pectobacteriaceae; genus Dickeya; species Dickeya chrysanthemi. The sequence continues at coordinate 2,655,741 of NZ_CM001974.1, forward strand.
ACGTTTATAGGAATCGATGACCGTTAATACGCTGAATTTCATCTTTAAGGCCATTCATTACATGCGCATATCAGCCTGGTTGTTATGTTCATTGGGTATGCTCGCCGCTTCTGCGTGGGCCGATGACACCCCGTCGGCGACGACGGAACAACAAAAACAAACCCTGTTATTTAATCATGATGACCGCGACAGCGTGCCGGATACGTCCCAGTGGCCATGGCAGGCGATTGGTCAGTTGGAAACCACCAGCGGTAATCTCTGCACGGCCACCCTCATTTCGCCTCATCTGGCGCTCACGGCCGGTCACTGTGTGGTCGCACCGCCCGGTGTACCGGATAAACCGGTAGCGTTGCGTTTTTTGGCAACGGAAAGTGGCTGGCGCTATGAAACCGATAAAATTGAAGCGCTGACCAATAAAAAACTCGCCAAAATGCTGAAAGCGGACGGTGACGGCTGGATCGTTCCTCCTGCCGCCGCACCGTGGGATTTTGCACTGATTCGTCTGAAAGAAACGCCGCCGGGCATTCGCCCGCTGTCTATCTGGCAGGGAACGCCGGAAGAATTGAAGGCGGCGCTGGAAGCCGCGCAGCAGAAGGTCACCCAGGCCGGTTACCCGGAAGATCACCAGGATACGCTGTACCGCCATCAGGATTGCCTGATTACCGGTTGGGTGCAGAAGTCGGTGATGGCGCACCGTTGCGATACCCTGCCGGGCGACAGCGGTTCGCCGTTGATGCTGAAAACGGCCGGCAGTTGGGTACTGGTAGGTATTCAAAGTTCCGCACCGGATGCCAATAGCCGCAAGCTGGCTGATAACCGTGCCGTGGCGGTTACCGCCATACGCCAGCAACTGGAAACGCTGGCCAACGCAAAGCGCTGATTTTGCCTGCCGGTATCCCTGATACCGGCAAACCGCCGCCGGCTATCTATACAGCAACCGCACGCATTGATATCGCACGCTCTCGTCCCTGTCGGCATCAGCCATTAACGCATTGTTAACAACACTAACCATTCCTAACACTTACGAGTAATACGATTACACCTTTTATGGCTGAGTTGAAACATCGCCTTCAATGAAGCGATCCAGCCATCTGAATAATCGTGCCGTTCTCCCTATAACCGAATTCACTGAGAAGGACGTCAATACAATAAGTTATATTATTATTTAGGGAGCATCATGTACGAATATCTACAATTCTCACTCGGCGTTTTACCCCTCCTGGTTATGATCATTTTGATTTTAAAAATTAAAATGCCCATTCACTATTCCGTTCTCATCACACTGGCTATCACGGCCATTCTGAGCCTCACAGTCTGGCATACGCCGTTACAGACGCTCGATTCGGCGATTGGCTACGGCGTGATCAAGGGATTATGGCCTATCGTCATTGTCATTCTGGGTGCGATTTACAGCTATAACCTGATGCAAGAGACGCGCAGCATGGATGTACTGCGTGACGTTCTGGCCGGCATCAGTGACGACAAGCGTATCCAGGTTCTACTGATTTCCTGGTGTTTTGGCGGTTTTCTCGAAGCCGCCGCCGGTTATGGCACCGCCGTTGCCATTCCCATCGGTATTCTGATCGCCCTGGGTTTCAATCCGCTCAAAGCCGCCATTGCTTCTCTGGTGGCGAACACCGTCCCCACTGCGTTCGGCGCGGTCGGTATTCCGGTGTCGATTCTAGCCGAACAGGTTCAACTGCCGGTCACTGCATTGGGCGGCACCATCATTGCGCAACTGGCGCTGTTCAATATCCTGCTGCCTTTTGTCATCATCGCCATCATCGGCGACGGTGTGAAAGCGATCCGCGGTGTAGTGGGCATTACGCTGGTGTGTGGCCTCGCCACACTGATTCCACAATATTTCGTCGCGGTTCATCTGGGCGCGGAGCTTCCCGCGTTTGCCGGCAGCCTTGTCAGTCTCATCGCCGTAGCGGTGATGGGGCGAGCGCGCAAAGGAAAAACCGATCCGCGCTATCTTATCCAGCAGGATACATCGTCGGCCTCGCTGCCTTCAGGCGGTGAATTACTGAAGGCGTGTTCTATTTACCTGCTCATCTTTACCTTCATTCTGCTTTGCTCGCCGTTATTTCCGGGGATTAAGCAGATTGTCGGGCAGGCAACCTCGACGCTGTCGTTTCCGTTGCCGGAAGGGAAAGCGCTGTCGCTGAAAATCGACTGGATTGCCACACCGGGTGTGCTCATCATCCTTGCGACCTTGCTGGGCGGCTTTATTCAGGGCGCGACGTTAGGCAAGATGTTGCGCGTCTTAGTCGGCACGATTAAGCAGTTGAAAAACTCCATCATCGCCATTACCACCATCGTCGCAATGGCAACCATTATGGACGTCAGCGGGTTGATCACCACGCTGGCGCAAACAATGGTGAATGTCACGGGCGGTGCTTATGTTTTTATCGCCCCGATTATCGGTGCGTTAGGGACCTTCGTGACCGGAAGCGATACCAACTCGAACGTGCTGTTCGGAAAGCTGCAGACGGTTGCAGCGGGGAAACTCCACATTGACCCCGTCTGGTTGGCGGCGGCCAACACAGCAGGGGCGACCGGCGGGAAAATGATCTCCCCACAGAGTATCGCCATTGCGGTATCCGCCACGCGAATGGACGGGCAAGGCAGCGCCATCATGTCAGGCACACTCAGGTACTGTGCCGCCTACATTGTGATTCTCGGGTTAAAAGTAGGGTTGTTTTATTACCTGTTTATGTCCTGAAAATCAGTGTCGTACCACAACCGCTGGCCATAAAGCCAACGAGAGCGGCTGTACTGGAGGGATATCGGGCAGGTCTCCGCCCGGATGTACGACGGTGAACGCGGTGAATCTGATCATAGACAACCACCACTCCCCTTGCCGCGGCTGAGCGCGTGCAAGGGGCCCCGGGTTAACCGCGGCTAAGCCGTTTATCCGTCTATCTGTGCCATCGCCTGCAAAATACGTTTATCGGAAATGGGATACGGCGTGCCCAGTTGCTGGGCGAAATAACTGACGCGCAGCTCTTCAATCATCCAGCGGATGGTTTTTACGTCGTCATCGTCGCGCCGCTCCGGCGGCAGCTTGTTCAGCCACTGTTGCCAGGCCTGCTGCACCTGCTCCACTTTCAGCATCTGCGCCCTATCGCGGTGGACATCCTGCGCCAGTTTATCCAACCGGCGTTCGATAGCGTTCAAATAGCGCAGCACATCCGGCAACCGCTTGTAGCCGTTGTCGGTGACAAACCCACGGAACACCAGCCCGCTCATCTGGCTTTTGATGTCGCTTAACGCCAGTGCCAGCGCCATGTCCACCCGGCCTTTCAGCCGTTTGTTGATGTTGAATACCGCGGTTAAAATCTGCTCCACCTGACGGGCGATATCCACCACCGTGTCGTTCAGTTCCGCACGCACCCGCTCGTGCAACTGGCGGAACGCCGCTTCTTGCCACGCCGGGCCGCCGGCTTGTTCCATCAGTTTGTCCACACCGCAGGCGATACAATCGTCGATCAGTTCCAGCACCTTGCCGTAAGGGTTGAAATACAGCCCCAGCTTGGCCTTATTCGGCAATTTTTCATGCAGGTATTTAATGGGTGAAGGAATGTTCAGCAACAGCAAACGGCGTTGACCACGCCACATCATCTGTTGTTGCTGGTGCGGCGAATCAAACAGACGGATCGCCACGCTGTCTTTCTCATCCACCAACGCCGGATAGGCTTTTACCGCGTAGCCGCCGCGCTTCTGCTCGTAACGCTCGGGTAAATCGCCAAAACTCCAGATGTGTAGATCACGCTGTTCAATGCCGTCATCCGCCACCGCCGACAGCGTTTGTTGCACCTTTTCCTGCAATTGCTCTTTCAGTGCCCGCAGATCTTTCCCTTCCCGCAACGCGCGGTTTTTCTCATCCACCACCCGGAAGGTCATTTTCAGGTGATCGGGCACCTGATCCCACTGCCAGGCTTCACGATCGACCGTCACGCCGGTCATCAGGCGTAGCTCACGCTCCAGCGCCTCCAGCAGCCCTTTTTCCCGTGGCGTGACCCGCGCCAGAAACGCTTCTGCATAGTTGGGCGCCGGCACGAAGTTACGCCGTATCGGTTTCGGCAATGATTTGATCAACGCCACCACCAGGTCACGACGCAACCCCGGAATCTGCCAGTCGAATCCCTCTTCTTTTACCTGATTCAATACCGGCAACGGGATATGCACGGTCACGCCGTCGGCATCCGCCCCCGGCTCGAACTGGTACGTCAGCCGCAAACGCAGCTCACCCTGCTGCCAGTGGTTCGGGTAATCCAACGCGCTGACGCGCTCCGCCCCGTCTTTGATCAGCATGGCCTTTTCGAAGTTCAGCAACTCCGGATTGGCTTTGGCGGCCTGTTTCCACCAGCTATCGAAATGGCGGCTCGATACCACATCGTGGGGCACACGCTGGTCGTAGAACGCAAACAAGGTCTCGTCATCAACCAGAATATCGCGGCGGCGGGACTTGTTTTCCAGTTCCTCCACTTCCGAGCGTAATTGCTGATTGGCCCGGAAAAAACCATGTGAGGTTTGCCAGTCGCCTTCCACCAGCGCGTGGCGAATGAACAGTTCACGCGACACCACCGGGTCAGTAGCGCCGTAGTTCACTTTACGGGCCGCCACCAGCGGCAAACCGTACAGTGTGACCTTCTCCTGCGCCATCACCGCGCCCTGCGCTTTCTCCCAATGCGGGTCGCTGTAACTGCGTTTGATCAAATGCTGCGCCAGCGGCTCGACCCATTCCGGTTCAATGCGGGCAGCGATGCGCCCCCACAGACGGCTGGTTTCCACCAGTTCCGCCACCATGGCCCATTTCGGCGGCTTCTTAAACAAACCAGAGCCAGGGAAAATGGCAAACCGGGTGTTGCGCGCGCCGCTGAATTCCTGCTTTTCGACGTCCTTTTGTCCAATGTGAGACAACAGACCGGTCAACAGTGCGCAGTGCAAACTGCGGTAATCCGCCGGTTCGCTGTTAACCGGGAAGCCCAGCTCTTTTACCACCTGGCGCAGTTGGGTATAGATATCCTGCCATTCCCGTACCCGCAGGTAGTTGAGGTAGTCACTACGACACAACTTGCGAAACTGGCTGGATGACAAGGCTTTTTGCTGCTCTTGCAGGTAATCCCACAGGTTGACGAACGCCAGAAAATCGGACTCTTTGTCGACAAACCGGCGATGTTTTTCCTCCGCCGCCTGCTTTTTCTCCGCCGGGCGCTCGCGCGGGTCCTGAATCGACAAGGCGGCGGTAATGATCATCGCCTCACGCACACAGCTGGTTTGCCGCGCTTCAAGCACCATGCGCGCCAGTCGCGGGTCGACCGGCAGTTGCGCCAGTTGGCGCCCTTGCGGCGTCAGCCGATAGCGGCCGTCATCGCTGGTCTCAATCGCCCCCAGTTCTTCCAGTAACCGCACCCCGTCCTGAATATTGCGTTTGTCCGGCGCTTCGACGAACGGAAACGCCGCGATGTCACCCAACCCCAACGCCGTCATCTGCAAAATGACCGAGGCCAGGTTGGTACGCAGAATCTCCGGGTCGGTAAACTCAGGCCGGGAGAAAAAATCCTGCTCGGAATAGAGGCGGATACAAATCCCCGCCGCCACACGACCACAACGCCCTTTACGCTGGTTGGCGGAAGCCTGCGATACCGGCTCGATCGGCAACCGTTGTACCTTGGTGCGATAGCTGTAGCGGCTGATACGCGCCGTGCCGGGGTCAATCACATACCGGATACCGGGCACCGTCAGCGACGTTTCCGCTACGTTGGTCGCCAGCACGATGCGCCGCCCGTGGTGAGAGTGGAATACCCGGTTTTGTTCCTGACTGGAAAGACGCGCGTACAACGGTAAAATTTCGGTGTGCGGCAGATCCTGCTTGCTTAACGCATCAGCCGTATCGCGGATTTCCCGCTCGCCACTCATAAACACCAGAATATCGCCCGGCCCTTCGTGACACAGCTCATCCACCGCATCCAGTATCGCCTGCAACTGATCGCGGTCGCTGTCCTGCGCTTCTTCCACCACCGGCCGATAACGCACGTCCACCGGATAGGTTCGGCCGGATACTTCAATGATCGGCGCATTGCCGAAGTGACGAGAAAAACGCTGCGGGTCGATGGTGGCCGACGTAATAATCACTTTCAGATCCGGGCGCCTCGGCAGCAGCTGTTTGAGATAGCCGAGAATAAAGTCGATATTGAGGCTGCGTTCGTGGGCTTCGTCGATAATCAGCGTGTCGTACTGCATCAGCAGCCGGTCTTGCTGAATCTCCGCCAGCAGGATACCGTCGGTCATCAGTTTGACCAGCGTGTTGTCGCCCACCTGATCATTGAACCGCACCTTGTAACCCACCGTACTGCCCAGCGAGGTCTCCAGCTCCGCGGCGATACGGTCCGCCACGCTGCGCGCCGCCAGCCGGCGCGGCTGGGTGTGACCGATCAGGCCGGTAACGCCGCGCCCCAGCTCCAGGCACATCTTCGGCAACTGAGTGGTTTTACCGGAGCCCGTTTCCCCGGCCACAATCACCACCTGATGGTCGCGGATAGCCGTCAGAATCGCTTCACGTTTCTGGCTGACCGGCAACGCCTCCGGATAGCGAATAGCCGGCAACGATGTTCTGCGCTGTTCCACCCGCAGGCGAGCCGCGTCGATCTCCTGCCCGATTTCCTGCGCAATCGCAACCTGTGCCTGTGGATTCCCCACTTTCATCGCGCCCTGCAGACGACGGCGCAGACGTTGCCGGTCGCGCAGCATTAACGCATCGAGCTGAGGTTCTAACGCATGGAGAGGTGATGTCACGGTGCAATTCCTTACTGTCTGATTCCGGGTATGGGTGGTCTGTCGAACAACGGCCCGGCGCCCCTGATTGTTGCAGGCATAACCTGATTATTACGATCACAAAATCGTGCGGCGGGCATGGTATCACATTGACGGCGCAGGCTATATGTCATCCGGCGGGATTCCACCGCACCACATCGGGCGTCGGCAACCGTCATTCAATAAAATCGAACAAAGATCTCGAAATATTGCGCTATCCCGTTGTCGATAACACACCTATGATGCGTTCATGCGACGACAACGTTCGTTCTGGCACACTTAACAAGGAATAGGCAATGAGCAAAGTACTCGTTCTGAAATCAAGTATTCTGGCTGACTTCTCTCAATCCAACCAGTTGGCTGACCACTTTACCGCCTCCTGGCAGGCAGCACACCCTGCCGATACTATTACCGTTCGCGACCTGGCCGCTCAGCCGGTACCGGTGCTGGACGGCGAGCTGGTTGGCGCGATGCGTCCTTCCGACAAACCGCTGACGCCGCGTCAGCAGGAAGCGCTGGCCTTGTCCGACGAACTGATTGCCGAACTGCAGGCGCATGATGTCATCGTGCTGGCCGCCCCGATGTACAACTTCAGCATCCCGACCCAACTGAAGAACTATTTCGACTTTATCGCCCGCGCCGGCGTGACGTTCCGCTACACCGAGCAGGGTCCGGAAGGTCTGGTGAAAGGTAAACGCGCGCTGGTGCTGACCAGCCGTGGCGGTATCCACAAAGACGCGCCGAGCGACCTGCTGACGCCGTACCTGCGTCTGTTCCTGGGCTTCATCGGCATCAGCGACGTGGAATTCGTGTTTGCGGAAGGTTTCGGTTACGGCCCGGACGTTGCACAAAAAGCACTGGCCAGCGCCAAAGAAGAGCTGTCTCAGCTGGCGTCTGCGTAACGATTACGCGTTAATTCCCCCTCATATTCACCGCCGTGTTGCCCTGACAGCAACGTCGCTCTGGCAACAGACACAGCGTCACCGCACACGGCGGGTTTTAGTCCTGTTTTTTGTCTTGTATCCTGATGTGGCGTGGCTTCTCCGGTTTTTAATACCACCGCCAATGAGGATCTCCGGCCAGGTCTTACCCAATCCGTAGATCACAAAACGCTTATACCCAGCCGGTTGGCGGAAGTTCTATTTTTTAAGACAATAGTTCGAAGCTCAGCAAATAAAACACTGCAAATAAACACCCCCTAACCATTCAATAAACAGTCACTCCATAATATTCAACTATACCCAAAATAATTCGAGTTGCAGGAAGACGGCGACGCAGCGAATCCCGGTGAGCTTACTCAAGTAAGTGACTGGGGGGAGCGACAAATCTGCCGGGAGCAGATTTGAACGCAGCTCGCTGCGGTCCTGAAAGGGCGAGGCCCAGGGATGGGCCGAGTAATAAAGCCAACGCACCTGCAACTTGAAGTATGACGGGTATAAATAATACTGAGCTTCATACCGAAGGTTGTAATTATGGATAAGGAAATTATTGAGTGACATTCTGTAAAAACGATTGGCAACATCAAAAGACCCATCACGCAAATCAATCAATAATGCTCAACTTGCACCAGAAAAATTGAGAGAACGATTCTTCTTTTCATGTAACAAAACTACATGTGACATGGATTACAATTTCAATTTCCATCACTATTTATAGTGGGCCCCCTGTCGGAACAACGTATGCATATTCATGGAACCCATTAACGATGTAGCAAAAAATCGTGCTCTTTGGCATGGCTGTATCTCGCGTTTTGAACAACAACGAACCGAACAACATTGTGGGATAAATAATCTCTTTTTTCTTCGCTGGCACAACCTTAACGGCTGTGTTTTTTATTCATGACAGCGCATGTTGAACGGACAAGGCAGTTGTCCGGCTCTACGGGCGAGCACAGCGAATAAACCGGAGCGTACACGCAGTACGTGAGGAGTTCGGGCACTGCCCTGGTCAAAAATGGCAAGTAAAATAAGACTCTAAGTGAGGTATGTTTATGTCTGCTGGCTCAATAGAAAAGCAGAGCGCTTACGAAAAACTGGGCCTGAGAGAGAAGGTAGGCTACGGCATGGGGGATGCCGGCTCTTGTATGATATGGAGCGTACTGGCGCTGTATTTGACTTGGTTTTACACCGATATCTACGGTCTGGAACCCAAGACCGTCGGTACATTATTTTTGGTAATCCGTATCTTTGACGCATTTATCGATCCAGTCATGGGCGCTGTTTGTGACCGGACTAAAAGCCGCTGGGGCAAATTTCGCCCCTGGCTACTGTGGATGGCCCTTCCGTTTGGCCTGGGTGCAATAGCGATGTTCACTACACCAGACCTGAGCATGAACGGAAAAATTATTTATGCCTGGATAACCTACCTAATTATGTCGCTGATTTATACGGCGATAAATATTCCGTATTGCTCGGTAGCGGGTGTCATGACGTTGAATCAGAAAGAACGCATGGGCTGTCTGTCATGGCGCTTTTTCCTTAACGGCCTGGCAACGCTTATCATCTCGTCTACTATTCTCCCCCTAACGGACTGGCTGGGTAACGGTAACCGGGCTTCCGGATTCCAAATGACGATGATGATAATGGGCGGAGCTGCCACCTTAATGTTCCTGCTCTGCTTCTCCAGTATTAAGGAACGTGTTACCTCAGTTAAGGCCAACGACTCGTTAATACGAGATCTGAAAGACATCGCCAAAAATGATCAATGGGTGCTGATGATTTCTATCACCTTCCTTAACGTCTTCCCGGCATTTATTCGCGGCGCAGTCACTATTTATTACGCTACTTATGTGATGCAGGCTTCTGTCGGGTTTATAACCTTCTTTATGGCTCTCGGCGTCGCCTGTAATATGTTGGGCAGCGTTATTGCTAAGCCGCTTACGGATCGCTTCGATAAAATTAAGCTGTTCCGCCTTATTAATGTCATTCTTGGTATTCTATCGTTCGCGCTGTGGTTTGTTGAACCCTTCTCACTCGCGCCGCTGTTAGCATTATTTATTGTCATCAATATCCTACATTTAATCCAGTCGGGACCAATCCTGTGGGCCATGATGTCCGATGTTGATGACTACGGCGATTGGAAATTTGGCAAGCGGCTAACCGGAATTTCCTTTGCAGGGAACCTTTTTATGCTGAAAATGGGCCTGGCGGTGGCCGGAGCTATCGTTGCCTGGATCTTGTCGTATACCGGCTATATCGCTAATAATCCAGAGCAAAATTCACAAACGATTCAGGGCATTATTATCATGTTTACGCTTCTACCCATGGTGAGCTATTTCATCAGTGCTTATATGGCACGCTATTTCAAGCTTAACAACACTTTTCTGGAAAAAATCAAAGTCGACCTCGCAAAGCGCGGACTGGAAAATGGCTATTCTGGATCACAGGAGCATAAAGATGTTCCTGCTATTCAACCCACACATTAATTTTTAAATACACAGAGATGCAGCGGAATTGGCAGATTGTTTTTATTTCATTACTACTAAAGGAGCATTATTAATGACTAGAAAAAATTATTACGATGTAACAGCATGGAAAATTGGTAATCCGTATCAGGATATCGGCGAGGTAATTAATAGCATAATTAAAGATATTAAAAATCGGCAAACGCAGACCGATGTTGATGAGGGGGGTAAACCAGGCGCGGTTATTTATATACCGCCAGGAGACTACCACTTAACTACCCAAGTAACGATTGATATCAGTTATCTTAGAATAGAGGGTTCCGGCCACGGTTTTACCTCTTCAAGTATTCGCTTTAATACGCCGGAAAGTGAATGGAAAAACTGGCATGAAGTGTGGCCGGGTGGCAGCCGTATCCTGGTAGATCTTTCTCCAAAAGCTGGAGATGAGGAATATAATGGAGCCGCGTTCTACGTTAAGAGGGATGGTAACCCGCGCATAAGCTCAGTTGAATTTGCTGGTTTCTGTATTGACGGTTTACACTTCGTGGATGATAACTCGGGCCATAACGATCCAGAAAATACTTATATTAACGGCAAGACCGGTATTTATATCGACAGCGCTCAGGACTCATTTTGCATCACAAATATGGGACTCGTCTATTTAGAACACGGTGTAACGATATATAATGCAGATGCACTTTCAATCCATAATAATTTTATTGCCGAATGCGGAAATTGTATTGAGCTACGAGGATCTGGGCAGGCTTCAAAAATCACAGATAATTTAATAGGTGCGGGTTATAATGGCTATTCAATTTATGCTCAAAATTTTGGCGGCCTGTTAATCTCAGCTAACAATGTGTTCCCGCGCGGTTCCAGCAGTGTCTATTTCTCCGGCGTGGTGCGATCTACAATCACCAGCAACAGATTCCATTCGTTTTATCCAGGCATGCTGGTACTTGAAAATAATTGCTCGGAAAATCTCGTATCTTCGAATCATTTTTTTCGCGAGCATGAGCCATGGGGGCCAATGCAGAAGTACGATAATGGCTTAGATGATTTATATGGCCTACTATATATTAGTGGGAGTAACAATTCCGTCATTGCCAACCATATTTCAGAAACCATATCTACACAATATATTAAACCCTCTGGTGCCAAACCGGTAATAATACATCTTGTTTCAGGTGACGGAAATTATATTTCTGGCAACCATATTGTCGCCACGACCGAAGCATCAGAAGCTCAGGCTAAAGCAAAGAATTCCTGCTTCGATACTCAGGTGCGCGCTTTGCTGGCTGTCGCCACCCTGAGGTCGCTTGACGTAACCATGGTGCAGGTAGAAACAGAGTCGCGACAAAATACGATTCTGGATTCTGGATGTGATGCACAGGTAGTTATGGACAGGACTGTAAATGCATTTAGAGCCACTCCCACGCCTGGAGTATACAGCCTTAACTCTTAATAAAGATCGGGTTAAGCAGTGGGTGTCTTAAAGACACCCTTTTTCTTTGCGACTTTAATGCAGGAATAATAACACTCAAGGGCGTAGCGTTATTTGTCTGGAAGAACTCTCAACGGGAGTAGAGCCTGGAGTTGCCATTAAATAGAGCACTGAGGATGGCGATGCAGTGCCACATATTTTCATTGTTATTACCCACGATTATTGCCCCCAAGTGCTACGATATTGCGTAAGTTTTGCTGCCGTGACCCTCGCCGACGGATTGTATTCAAGCTTAATCTCCTGACAAACACTGATATGGAAGTAGCGCCGTGTTCCGCAATGGCTCCCTTGGTTAGCAAATACTTCAACGATGCCGGCGTCGAAGAACAGCTCAAGCTCGTTTAATTCCTCAATGTAAGCACAATACTGTCCGTCATCATGTCCTTCGGCCCGTAGTATGAGCCGGCTTTCCTCATAACAAAGCGTTACTTGCCCGCCGCTTTCTCCCTTAAATGTCAGGAGCAGATGGGAAATCCCCTCACCGTTCAGCTTCACAGAGAACGATTGCAGCATAGCGGCGGGTAGCCGCAACTGACCGTCAAGGATGTCGTCGTGATGCTCGGTTTGCCGTACTATGCAGGACCCCGGCGGCGTCACGGGTTGCATGCACAGCAATCCAGCACTATTGAGTGCAAACCGGCGCGGCAGAGACATTTCGCCGTTGTAAACCGAAGCAACGTTTTTTTTGCTGGCCCAGTTATATAGCCAGGCAAAACCCAATATTTCCTGCCCATCACGAAATGTCTGAAGAGCATAAAAATCAGTACCAAAATCCAAGGGCTGCAATTTATTGTCGTCGGGGATAAAGCAACCATCGCTGAATTCGCCAGTCTGGGCATATAGCAGATTGTGACGCCCGGTTTGTGGCTCGGTATAGCCAACAATCCCCATGATTAATACCCATTTCTCGCCGATTGAGAAAAAATCCGGGCATTCCACGCAACGTCCGCCATGCTGCCTGAAATGTTTATCCGCCCGATATAGCACATGGTCGAATACCCAGTCTTCACCGTTAATCGAAGTAAAAAGTAGTACTGCCGGATCGGCATCTACCGACGATCCAAGCAGCATCAGGTAGCTATTTTTGTCGTTATCAAACCAGACTTTCGGATCCCGGAAATCACAGCTCACGCCTGCAGGCAGGTCACTTAATACCGGTTTAACTGACTCAACCTTATCCAGCCAACGGCTTGGCCTGGCACATTTTTGCACCTCCCGATAGCCGGTATAGAGATCGTAGGCTGGCAGACGCTCTGTAAAATAGAACCGGATGCTGCCATCGCAGTCCTGAAAGGCAGTGCCGGAAAACGCACCACCTGTTGCACCCAGCGCCTCAAGGTTTTGCTCCGGTTGTAAAAACACCGGATAGTGCCGCCAGTGGTATAAATCCATACTAGCTGCATGTCCCCAATGCATCGGTCCCCATTCAGTGCCGTGAGGATGGTATTGATAAAAAAGATGATAGGTGTCGCCGATTTTGCATAGACCGTTAGGATCATTCATCCAGTTGATAAATGGAGAGAAATGTAAGGCCGGACGTAACGATTCCTGAGCATACCAAGTATCCATCTCACCGCGTGAGACCGGGCGTAGTGCATGAAAGTCATCGACCAAGAATGTAACGCCTTCTTGTGATAAAGTTTTCGGCTGCCAATAGTAAAACAAAGAAATATCCGCAGCTTCGTCATCCCATTCAATCGATAGCGGTTGGTCAGAATAATGGATATAAGTGAAATACTGATAATATTCAGCGGCCTTTTTTATAGCATAGACTGTATTTCCCGCTGTTGAAAATCGCAATAATGGCGTATATATATCGTGTTTTTTCTTTAACCAAAAATCAAAACGCATACCCGATGTTGCGGGCAGTGTTAAATTTCTCATAACATTGCTCTTTTGGTAGTGATAAGAAAATTATTTTTCGATACAGACTGCACCTCTATAGTACACTCTGCATTGGTCTAAACTGCCGAGGGCTAAATACACATAACGAGAATGATTAAATCTTTGTCACAGTAACACTCAGACTGCTCTCCCGAACAATAAGTTTGGTGGTTAACTCTATTGAATCGATATGCTCTTTATTTTCTGAAGAATTAATCAACTCAAAGGCCAACTTACCCATTTCATTTATGGGCTGTGCAATACTTGTAATGTTCATCATCTGAGCAATTATTGTATTATCGAAGCTAGCGATAGCGATATCCTCTGGAATATTGACACCACGACGACGGAGATTCTCTATAATATAACTTGCGGCCACATCGTTATAAATAAATAAGCAGTTTAATTTACCTTTCTGTGCCAAAATATTATCAACTATATTATCCAATGATTGAATATGTCCGCGGTTATTTTCACCGTCGCCTTTGGGGATCCAATAGCTGTGATGCTTTTCCACCCGGTAGCCGTGACTGAGTACTTTCTTACAGAAGGCCGACATCTTACGGTTGTCCACCCCATCCTGACCGATGAAGCCAAAGCAGGTGCGGCCGATATCAATAAAATGCTCGGCTATCGTTTCCGCCCCACGTTCTTGATTGTTGGAAACCGAATCAAAAAAGCGCGAGGTCTGTGTCACCACTGCGGTATGAATTCCGGTAGCCTTAAGCCAATCTGAGAGCGAAACCTCCGCCTCGGTGGGTACCCAAATCAACGCATCAATACCCATCCCAGCCAGCGCTCTAATTAGCTGTCGATCCTGAAACGGCTGATTCTGGTGAGTCTTAACCAGTATCGTCTTTCCTACATAGCGGGCTTCTTCTTCGAGAGAGGCCAGCAACTCGCAGAAATGGGGGTTGACCAGATTAGGAACCACTACACCAATCAGACCAGAGCACTTACCACTGAGCTGAACGGCATTTCTATTGGGAACGTAGCAGAGAAAATCCATGGCCTCGTGCACTGCGCGACGGGTTTCCACCGTGACGCTGGGGTGGTTGTTAATGACCCGCGATACGGTGGCAGTTGAAACGCCCGCCTTGGTTGCTACATCTCTGATCGAAGCCATGGAAACAATGTTACCGGTTACATTTGTTACATGAATGACAGCTAGTGTAGGAAGATCACCTGCTAAAAAATGTTGTGCAGATCTCATGTATTATCGTTACATGGGCTTAGGATTTTGATCACAAATGTAGTAAGGAGAGTTATACGCTGTCTTTAGTTATACGAGATTTTCTGTATGACCTTACTGGCATAAAAATTTTAGTCCTTAAGCCGGGCGGCCTTCCTACTTTCCGCTTGACTCGTTCATCTTTCAGGCCACCGCACAAATTACCTATAGCAGATGTTTTATTCAGCCGATTAGGCCTGCTATCATTTATCTATTGCACTAGATTATCACTCAACAGGTTTTTTCTATGAACAATAAACAGCGCCGGGAAATCGGCACCGAACTGTCCTTTGCGTTATACGGCGCAGCCAACCGGATGAACCGGATGCACAAGATCTTCCTCGATCCGCTCGGGCTGACCTTTCCGCAGTACCTTGTGATGCTTGAACTGTTTAACCAGACACCGCGAACTGTCGGCGAACTGGGCAACAAACTGGGGATGGATACGGGCACCATCACACCGCTGCTGAAACGGCTTGAAACCGCCGGCAGGGTACAACGTACACGTGATACGAACGACGAGCGACGCGTGCTGATAACACTCACCGAGGCCGGCGAGGCGCTTCATGACGAGCTCTGGAGCATTACCGGAAAAATAAAATCGGCCTGTCGGCTTACTGAAGACGAGCTGACGCAGCTTCGCGACACACTCAACGCTTTTGCTCACCCCGCCGCTGAATAGCGGCAGGTCATTTCACAGGAGAAAATCTCATGATTATTAGCATCATTGGCGCAGGTAATATTGGCGCATCGCTGGCTAGAAAACTTTCTGCCTGCGGGCATATCGTAAAACTAACCAATTCCAGAGGGCCTGAAACCATTCGTGACATAGCCAACGAAGCTGGTGCCAAGGCAGTCACGCGCGAAGAAGCCGTCAGTGATGTTGACGTGATTATCCTTGCTATTCCTTTTGGGAAGCACAGTGAACTCGCTACCTTGCTAAGCAACGCGCCGGCAAATGCGACCCTCATCGATACATCAAATTACTATCCGTTTCGTGATGGTTCGATTGCCGATGTTGAGCATGGAAAACCTGAAAGCGTCTGGGCCAGCGAGCAAGCCGGACGGACGCTCATCAAGGCGTGGAATGCCGTACTTGCTGCCACACTTTCAGACAAGAGCCTGCCAGCCGGTGCTGCCGGACGAATCGCCATTCCGGTTGCTGGTGACGATGAAAAAGCAAAATCCACCGCTATGGCATTAGTTAGTGAAACGGGGTTTGAGCCCGTAGATGCAGGCTCACTGACGGAATCCTGGCGCCAGCAACCTGGCTCGCCCGCGTACTGCACAGAATTGTCCCCTGCTGAGTTGAAAACGGCCTTGCAGAAGGCTGATAAAGCCCGCGCCCCGAAAAATAGGGACACTCTGATGGACGAGTTTATGTCTGCCAGAGAAACGCTTACACACGATCATATTGTTGCCCGTAACAGGGCAGTTACCGCTTAACTCTAGAGAATTAGCCAGCTGCAGGAGGTACCGATGAACCACTCAATACTCACTAAACCGCAGTCATCCATTCATGACGCGCTGTCCTTTAGCGAAACAGTACGGCTTCGTCGTTCTTACCGGGGTTTTCTTCAAACTCCTGTTCCGCAGGAAATGTTGCTCAGCGTGTTAGAAGATGCCCAGCAAGCACCTTCTAACTGCAATACCCAGCCGTGGAATGTACATATTGTTTCAGGCCAGAAACTGACAGAACTGGCGGAAATACTCCATGAGAAGAATAATGCCGGGGAGTTCACACCCGATTTTACCTTCGATATGAACCATTTTTATGGCGCATACGGCGAACGTAAAAATGCGCAGGGCAAGGCTTATTATGAAGCCATGAATGTTGCCCGTGAGGACAAAGAGAAGCGCCACCGGGCCGCGGCATATAATTATTCATTTTTTAACGCCCCGCATGTTGCGCTGCTCTTCATGCCGACGTTTGGTGACAATGTCCGTGTGGCGGGTGATATCGGCATGTACGGCCAGACTTTTCTGCTTTCCCTTGCTGCGCACGGGCTGGGTGGTATCCCGCAAACCTCTCTCGGCTTTTTTGCTGACCCCGTACGTCGCTTCTTGGGTATCCCTGATAATTTGAAGCTACTGTTTGGTATCTCCTTTGGTTATCCGGATGAAGCAGCACCGGGTAACCGCATGAGAATGGATCGCGTAGATATCAGCGAATCAGTGACCTTTCATAACTAGTTCAATGCCAGGCTAATAAGCTGACTGCATAACGGTTATGAAACTTAACAGAAGTTATCAAATGAAGCTTTTGATAAGGAAAGAGAAGATAAATAATTAATCACAGCTGCGGATTGGTATGCTGAACTCAAGTCATACCACAGAACACTGATATGCAGCTTTGCGTTACGAAAACCGGGCAGTGACGTTCTAATACCCTTTGCGTCCTTTTTTCACGTTAAAAAAGAATCAGGTTCCGGATTCGGGACCTGTTATGCCGCTGTAGCTAAAGGCTGACCGGATTTTATGTATCAGAACGTTGTGATCTACGCCAAAATCGACGCTGTAAATAATTCAGTGTAACTGCCATCCCATCACCGGTGATCGCTCAGTCGGTCACCGAATTCGATAATAAAACGGCTCATCGCCAGCCGTATCACGCTGTTCAGCGATTCGATAGCGTTCGTGGTATCTATCGTGTCCATCAACTCGCATCGGTTAGCGCTAATCAAACAGAATGAGACACGTTAATTGACTGTTTTAACACTTAACGCCTTGAAGGCCCTGAGTTTTTAACATCACTGTCGGCGCGCGTTTATCCATTTAATTTTTCTTTATCTTATCGCCAATGCGGTTATCCGACTTCTCCAGCAACTGTACCGTTTCTTTATCCGTTCGGATGTGAATGTCGTGTTCAATGCGCACGTTCATGTTGATGGTAATCGGTTCTTTCGGTGCCGCCACCTCAATACGCGGGGTGCAACCGGTTAGCAACGCAACGACTATCGCGGCACAGGCTGTTTTCATCTCATTCCCCTTTGATGTTCATAGTGAGTTACTCGGCAGCCTGCTGCTCCAGCGATGCCTTTAGATTGTCGCCAAAACGCAGGCTGTGCCATAACTGGAAAACATTCTCCTGCTGGCGATAATTGAGCACAATGTCACGCTGCGACTGGTCATCCATCACGCTATGCCCTGTAACGCGGGATACCAGCGACAATTCGCCGCGCTGACTGAGATCCATCGTCACCCAGGAACGTCCGATCTCCATATAGCGCAACCAGGCAACCACGGCGGCGTTGGCGACACTGTTGCGCGCCAGTTGGTCCGCCAGTTGCGGATCAAGCCGTACCGTCAGCGGCGTGTCATTGGTAAATTTACCATTCTGCACCAGCATCGAAGGGTGGCTAAAATTCAACGGTACTACCCCGCTGATACGGCCGGACATCGACAGCTTTTTCGCTTTCAACCCATTCACCAGTTCACCGATGTCGATACCCTGTAACCGTAATATCGCTGCATCATGCGCCGGCAAACGCAGCGGCGACAGCGACACATGTCCATCCAGCACATCCAGTTCCAACTGCGCCAGCGTCAGCGGGCGACGTTCGCTGTAGGGATAAGAGCCATACATCTGTATGTCGATATTTTGCATCGGAAACAGGCTATCGAGCCGGTTAATGCGCAACGCTACCGGACGGGAGATACCCAGTTGCCAGCGATGATTTTCAAACCGATACGGCAGCACGAAGTTTACGCCGCTGACATTGCCATCCTCCAGCCAGGCGTTGCCGTTTTTCACCGCCCAGTGCCCGCCCGCGTGGAATCCCTGACCACGCGCGGCGGAAAACGCCGCCTGTGCATAAAACTGACCGGAACGGATCGCCAGCTTCCAGTTTGGCGGCAGCAACGTCTGGAATACCCGCAGTGGTTGCGGTGCCCACCACCCGCTGCCGCGCAGCCGTTGCCCATCCCAACGGCCGTTAAGCCGGACGGGGCCGACCTCGTCCGCCTGCAACTGACCTCGCCACTGAAAATCCCGCGGATTGCGTCCACGAATATCAAGAGTCAGCTCCGTGGCGGGTAATTCTCCTGCGCCACGAAAATTCACCTGCTTCGCCGCCAGCGTCAGCGCGCCGAATAGCGTCCCTGCCGTCGGATCGCGATGCCAGCGTAATGGTTTGGTCAACGTCAGCCGGGGCTGAGCCACCGTCACCACACCGTAACGGAGTTGGTTAAGCCCGCTGGAGAGAGATTCAACTTCAATCAGGTCGTTCAGCCAGCGGCCATGGCCGGCGATATCCCAGCGGCCCTGCAACGGCGGCAACTCCCCCTCGCCCCAGTAGCGCCAGCGCCAGTCGCCGTTATCCGGCCAGAACTGCTGTGCTTTACCGTCCAGATGCAGGCGAAAACGCCCCCAATAGCTATCGCGGACTTTCACAATCGCCTGCAACCTGCCGCTGACGCCCCCTCGAGTCACCTGAATACCCGCCAGCGGCCAGCGCGCTTCTTCCAGCATCACTGTTGGGCGCGGCATTCCAAAGGCGCGTAACAGCGAACCAGGTAACAATGTGACGGTAGGGTCCAACGCCGCGCCGTTCACCACACCCGGTAACGACGCGAATATCGATAAATCGGGTAAGTTAACTTGCCCGGTGAGTTGAAAACGCATATCGCTATCGGTCAGCCCCAGCAAACCGGGCCCCAGCGATAAAACGGCGTTCGCACGGCCGTTATGACCTTGCGTCAGGAGATTGATTCGTGCTTCCAGCCGCAGCGGATCACGCGGTTGTAATAGGTCATACAGCGTCAGCGAGACGCCGCCCCTTAGCGGCTGACCGGCGTAAGGCCAATGCCACTGACCGCCCTGAATACGAAGATGACCGTCGCTGACCTGCCACGGCAACGTCAGCAACGGTTCGGTCATTGACGCCACACTGACCGTCAGCTCGCCCTGATTACCCTGCCAGCGCAACACCGCACTGGCAGGCTCAGGTAACCGCAACGGCAGGTATTGTCCTTGCACCTCGCCGCGTTGCGGCAGTCGGTTGAGCGTCGGCGCCAGGTGCATTACACCGTTGACCTGCAACGGCGCCTCCTCCGTCGCGGCGTGCATCAGGCCTTGTTGCAGCGTCAATTCAGTGCCGTGCAGTTCGGCCTGCAGTTGTAGCGGGTCGCTCTGAATCCGCAGTTGCTGGCGCGATGCGTCGGTAGAGAATTGCAGGCTACCGGCCTGATTCAGCCAGGGTGCCACCGTGACACGATGCAACGTCAGTTCAGCTTCAGGCAGCCACCGTTGCCACTGAGCCAGTTGCAACGCCGCCGTCCCGGAAGACGCCGGCCATTGCCGCAGACACTCGGCATCCAACGTCAGCGCTTGTACATCCAATCGCCAGAGCCCTTGATGATAACGGACGCGCAACCCGGACAGCGTGGCGGCGCGACACGGCGCCAGATGAAGTTGTGCGTCAGGCAGCCAAAATCCACCTTGCCGCCAGCCGGGCGTCGCATCCATCACCAGGCTGGCACCAACGGGCAAATAAGGCCGCAACACCATCGGCAGCCAACGCGGCATCGTCC
Source organism: Dickeya chrysanthemi NCPPB 402 (assembly GCF_000406105.1). Taxonomy (NCBI): domain Bacteria; kingdom Pseudomonadati; phylum Pseudomonadota; class Gammaproteobacteria; order Enterobacterales; family Pectobacteriaceae; genus Dickeya; species Dickeya chrysanthemi. Next base: position 2,676,117 of record NZ_CM001974.1, read on the forward strand.
AGCAGGCAGCCGCTACCCCCAGCGCCAGCACCAACGCCAGTACGGCCAGCCAACCAACACAGCGCATTAACTTCAGCATGGATTACGTTTCAGGGTTATTCCGGTCGTCATCATTTTGTCATTCAGTGCGAATCGTTGCGGTTTTTAAACCTAATGTCACCATTCAGTTCACATTCCCCGCAAAATCCGTACATTTCAATTACCTGATTGTGATAAAATTTTTACATAAGCGCAGTGTCTGGCTACACAACGTACCGGTTACAGACTCGGTGACGCGATTCTGAGCGTATCGTGCCTGACCGGATTATATATTCATCAGCATTGTTGTTCATTTAGACAATACGGACCTGCTCTACCCTTCAATCATCGCAAAAAGGGATGCTCCATGCGTAAAAACTATCCAGTCAGTCAACGTCAGTATCCGTTGGATGCCAAGACTAAACTGATGTCGGTGACCAACCCTGACAGCCTCATTACTTACGCTAACGCCGATTTCATCAAAGTCAGCGGTTACGAGCCGGAAGAATTGATGGACCAGCCGCATAATATTATCCGTCACCCGGATATGCCACCTTCCGCCTTCGCAGACATGTGGAATACCTTAAAAGCCGGAAAAATCTGGACCGGTGTGGTCAAAAACCGCCGCAAGAACGGTGATCACTATTGGGTTCGCTCCAGCACCACGCCGTTAAAGCGGGATGGCAAACTGGTGGGCTACATGTCGGTACGTACCGCCGCCACGACGGAAGAAATCCGTCAGGCCGAAGCACTCTATGCACAGGTGAATCAGGGCACCCTGAAAAACCGCGCCTTCCATCATGGTTTGCTGGTTTATACCGGCCCGCTGAAATGGCTGAGCCTGTTCAAAACCATGCCGTTACGCTGGCGCATTCGTAGCTATTTTGGGCTGCTGGGGCTGATGCCGCTGGCGATCGCATTCGCGCTGTTGCCCAAAACCGCGCTGGTCTGGGGGTTGTTTGCCGCCTTGATCGCCTGCGCCTGCCTGTTCTGTGAGTTGCTGGTGCAGCACGTCGCCAAACCGGTGGAACAGATTCTTGAACAGGCCATGTGTTCCGCCTCAGGCCAGGCCAACAGTTTGACCCAATTCAATCGCGCCGATGAGATAGGTATGCTGATGCGCGCGGTCAATCAATCCGGCATGAACTTCCGTACGTTTGTAGATGACGTCAACGTCAACCTGCAAGAGCTCAAAACCGCCTGCAGTGACATCGCTCAAGGCAACCACATCCTGGCTGAATGTTGCGAAAAAACCGAAGAGAGCCTGCAACAAACCGCCGCATCGGTGGAACAATTGACCGCCACCATCAAGAGCAATGCCGATGCATCGCTGCGGGCATCCCAGTATGCGCAAGACGTTAATCAGGTCGTCAATGTGGGAGAGCAGGCCGTTACGGAAGTCGCCAACACCATGGAGGCGATCACCCGCGCCAGCGAACGCATCACCGACATCATCAGCGTGCTGGATAACCTGGCATTTCAGACCAATATTCTGGCGATCAACGCCGCGGTAGAGGCAGCGCACGCCGGAGAACAAGGTAAAAGCTTCGCGGTAGTCGCCAGCGAAGTACGCTCGCTGGCGCAACGCAGCGCCGCTTCCGCCAAAGACATCGCCGCGCTTATCGACAATACGCTGGCCAGCATCCACGCCGGTGATCAGCAGGTCGCGCATACCAACCGCTCAATGAACAACATCCTGGTTAAAGTGCAGGAGGTGACGCATTTGATGAACGACATCAGTCTGGCCACCAAGGAGCAGTCACAGGGATTGCAGCAGATCAACGACGCGGTCAACCGTATCGATGAACTGACTCACCAGAACACCGCGCTGGCCAGCCAGTCCAATTCCGCCACCGGACACCTGCAACAACAAATCGCCAGTATGGCGCAGGCCATTTCCGTATTCGGCGCATCCAAATAAGCGGCGCTCCCCATTCAGGAGGGGTTCCCCCTCCTTTTTCATCGCGATATGCGCCGCCATCACAATCTTTTCATCACCTTATCATGATAAGGGTAACCGTTTGTCTGTTTATCGTTTTCTGTTAGTTTAAACGGGCTGCTGCCCTAATCAGGTCAATTCTTGACGCCGGTTATCGGCGGCATCGTACCGCCGATAACTTAACCAGCCGGACAGCTGCCGTTCATCAGCGCCGTTTCGCTGCAACGTTTGCCATTAGCCAGCAGGCAGGTACCGATACTCGCCCCGTTCAGTTGACGCGAAAACCCCATACGCCCGCCAGCCAGCGTACAGTTTACTTCCGCCGGCGAGCCTTGCCCCTGCCACACCGCGCGCTGCGGCGCCACCGCCACCGCCTCCGCCTCCGGAACCGACGCCGATTCCGTTTGTCCGCCACTGCAAGCCACCAGCATCAATGTGGCGCCCGCCACCAGCCATTGCGGCATATTCATCTTCTTATCGACTCCTGTAGCAGGGAAGCGAGGTAGCCGCGCTTCTCCGTTTTCATTTGCTGCGTCAGTATTTCGCCAACGGCATCAGCCCTGTCGTCGGTTAGCGATCTTCGATCGAATGCATCTCCACTTTCTCTGTCAGCGTCACTTCCACTTTGATGTCATCCGTCAACGTCAGCATCGCTTGCTTGCCGCGGCTCACAACCGCAGTACGCTGCGGAATAAGGAATTGCCGTACGCTTTCACCCTCAATCATATCCTTGCCGTTATCAACGCCATGCCGCGCCGATAACAGGTAATTCACCATACCGTTATAGGTAATGCGATACCCCCCGCTTGACGATTCAACCCGGTAATTAAGGGTAATTTTCGGCAACGCCGCCTTATAAGTACCGCGAATCTCATCCCAGCGCGCCGGGTTTCCCGTCAGATAGACGGAATCTACCCAGTTCGTATTGCCCTGCAACACATGTGAGGTGCTATAGGTAAAGTAATACGGCGAGATAAATGTACTATTCAGGCTCGTTGTTTTCGTGCGGAACACAGAACATCCTGACAGCATCGCCGTGACCGCCACGGCCAGAAGCAGTTTCTTCATGGGTATTTTTCTCTTTTCACCAACAGTTTCACCCCGAGCGAGGGTCTGGCCGGTTTTCTGTCATCATCCGCCAGACAGCGCACAAACACCGGAGTGCGTTTACAGAATAGCAGCGATTTTATCGGTTGATGCCGTGAAAAAAGGGCAACTCAGGGGATAATTATCCCTATCGACAGGTGCCCCATCGATACCTGAAATCTATCCGTTTGTTTGTTCCTTCATCAACAAACACACCTGAATAGTGTATTCAGCTACAGACGATAATATAACGCCATCGTTCTTCTCATGACGCTGAAATAGTACTGACTTTAGTGGTTCAAACACTGAAGCGGTCTCCCATTCATCCTGACGGCGTTAATTCGCCTGATTGACGTCAACTAATACGCTAATTAAACGCCTATGAAAAAGAATAACACTACCCGGAAACAACTCTTCGTCGTGATAAAAAAAACGCGGTCGTTTACGAAGAAAACGGAAATAAACTCTCAGTCACGACAAAATACGTCAGAAACCAATAATACGGCGTCTGGTTATTCTACTTCGCCAGCAACCGGGTTAGACAATATTCGATCATCCGCACCGGAATCCGCACGGCCATCATCGGCACCAACCGCCGCCAGCCAACCGACGCCGCCCACCACACCGCTGGTGACAACGGTTCCGCCGCTACCTAAATTCTCCCCACCACAGACGTCCACCCCGCCTGTGGAGGTACCAACACCACCTGCTGCAGCCAATGGTGCCCCAGCCAGCCAGCCGACGCCGGCACCGACTAACACCGCGCCCACCACCGAACCGGACGCACCGCAAGAACCGGCCACCCCGCCGTTTGCGCCCGATTACGCCGCCGCGGGAAGCCAGTTAAGCAAGCTGATGTCCGGCATGGCGGCGCCGTTGTCGCGCCTGGCAGGCACCGTACCGGGATTACTCTCGTCCGCATCGACATCTTTGGTACAGGCAGCCAAAGGTAAGGCCGTTGAATCCAAACCAGTTTCTACGGAATCTCAGGCTTCACCTATCGACGTTAAGCCGGTCGAAGTTGACGTTAAGATTAATTCCATCGCACCGACCTCTTCATCTGATTCGTTAACACCGACTGCTGCTGCCGCATTATCAAATAATGCAACAGCATCAACGCCTAAACCTATTGCAACGGTAACCTGGAATCCAGCTACTACCATTAACTCACTGCAACGCAATGCTAAAAAGAAATCTATAGGTTATTGCGCCAGAGCCGTTGTCGATGCCATTCAGGCTGGTGGAACAAAAATAGAAAGAGCGCCTGCGGCGAAAGATCTCGGCTCTAAACTCATTGCCGCTGGTTTTTCCCCTATATTTTCTATGCCAAGACCATCCAGAGAATATGACCGCAGCAAACTTCTTCCCGGTGACGTAGTTATTCTGGAAGGGTTTAAGCAGGATATAAAAGCCGGGATCAAAAAAGATCACCCATTTGGCCATGCTGCCATGTACGACGGTAGCAAATGGATTTCTGACTTCACGCAATCAGGATTCTATCCCGGCCCTGATTACCGGGTAGCATTGCCTGGTTATACCATTTATAGAATGGTTGCCACCCAGGCCCAAATTGACGCGATTAACGCATCTCAGAATACCGAACCGGCTTCCCACACAGCAGTATCGACACCTCCGGCAACAGTAACTCAGGCTACACGGTCATCTACATCAGCACCGGTATCACGCCCTACAGCGCAGACACCGCGAGCGTCTGTAACAGTCGCTCGCCCTGCTCAGCAAACAGTGAGCCCTTCTGTACCATTAACACGCTCTACTGTTTCTAATTCTAATCAATCGGGAAACAAGCCGATATCATCGGATCAAGACTTTCTTAAAGAATTCAACATAGATATATCCTTCTTGAGGGAGTCCGAAGGTATGAGAACTGACGGGTATGTTCCTTTAAATAAAGATGGCACTCCTGTCGAAAATTCGGGAGTAACCATAGGAATGGGGATTGACTTAGGTCAGCGAGAAGCAAAAGATTTAATACGCGACGGTGTACCCAGTAGCATTGTAGAAAAGCTTAAGCCCTACATGAAGTTAAAGAAAACAAGTGCATTACAGAAAATACGAGAAATGCCACTAAGACTAACTTCAAATGAAATAAATATACTATCAAATATTTATATTCAAAAATCACTGCAGTCTTTAGAAACTGAGTTTGACAACGAAAGTAAAGGTGTGAAATTCTCACAATTACCCGCAAACACACGAACAATGATTTTAGACTTAGCACATCAATATGGGAATTTAAAACTGAAAACGCCAAAAACATGGGAATTTATAATAAACCAGCAATGGGATGAGCTGGTCAGAGAGCTAAACAATTTCCACGATAAATATCCAACCAGAAGAGAAAGGGAAGCCAAGTTAATAAAGGATGATCTTAATAACGGGAGAATATAACTCTTCCCAACGCAGGTGGTCGCTTAAACGTCCACCTGGCGTTACCCATTATCAGGTTTATCCTTCCACCAGACTCCCCTACCACGCACTTAATGGTACACTTAGCCCCCAGCAATGCTGGAGCACCGGCCCCATGAACATGAGTCACCGTTAAATGTCAGAAAATCAATCTGTTACACCCAAGCAGCAGTACAACCTCAACAAACTGCAAAAGCGCCTGCGTCGTAACGTGGGCGAAGCGATTGCCGATTTCAATATGATTGAAGAGGGCGATCGAATCATGGTCTGTCTGTCCGGTGGTAAAGACAGCTACACCATGCTGGAGATCCTGCGGAACCTGCAACAAAGCGCGCCAGTGAATTTCTCGCTGGTGGCAGTGAATCTGGACCAGAAGCAGCCGGGATTCCCGGAACATGTGCTGCCGCAGTATCTGGACAGTATCGGCGTAGAATATAAGATTGTGGAAGAAAACACTTACGGCATCGTGAAAGAGAAGATTCCGGAAGGGAAAACCACCTGTTCGCTTTGTTCTCGCCTGCGTCGCGGCATTCTGTACCGTACCGCCACCGAACTGGGCGCCACCAAGATAGCACTCGGCCATCACCGCGATGACATCCTGCAAACGCTGTTTCTCAACATGTTCTACGGCGGCAAACTCAAAGGTATGCCGCCTAAGCTGATGAGCGATGACGGCAAACACGTGGTGATTCGTCCGCTGGCGTACTGCCGTGAAAAAGAGATTGAGCGCTTTGCCGAGGCGCGTCAGTTCCCGATCATCCCATGTAATCTGTGCGGCTCCCAGCCTAACCTGCAACGTCAGGTGATCAAAGACATGCTGCGCGACTGGGACAAGCGCTACCCCGGCCGTATCGAAACCATGTTCAGCGCCATGCAAAATGCGGTGCCGTCGCATCTGTGCGACACCGCCCTGTTTGATTTCAAATCGATTCGTCAAGGCAGCGCGGTAGTGGACGGCGGCGATTTAGCGTTCGACCGCGAAGAAATGCCGCTACAACCCGCAGGCTGGCAGCCGGATGAGGACGACGAAGACAACGCCCGGTCGCCGGAACGACTGAACGTACTGGAAATTCGTTAACCTGCCATTTTACTGGTTTATCGGCGGTGTACGGCCGCCGATACTCTCACTACCAGCCAGCGTTTTATTGTGTTTCACGCTCCCCCATGACAAACGCTATAGCGCTCGCCCCGCCCTTTAACAAAAAAGTGAAATCGCAGGCAAAAAAAAGCCGACGAAACGTCGGCATGGTGTGAATTAATTGTGCTATGCAGTAATTCAAAAAAGGAAGTAAGACAATATGGAGCGCAACGCCCATCGCTTGACGTTGCATTCACCTGCGGGAAGAATAGTGCCGCAGGTATAGTTAAAAAATGTTGATATGGCTCAATATTGGCAATGCTTTTTATCACCACCGCAAGTTGTGTGATATTTCACGCAATTATTTCGTTATTCCGCTCACAACCATTTACTGCGCTTTAACCACCAGGCAACGCCGCTCACTAATAACACCAACATCAGGCAAAATACGCCAAATCCGATGCCGCTATTCGCGCCTGGCATTCCGCCCAGATTCACGCCGAATAACCCGGTCAGAAACGTCGTAGGCAAAAAAACCATCGCCAGCAACGACATAGTATAGGTACGCCGATTCATCGCATCCGTCATCAGTGAGGTGATTTCATCGGCAATAACCGTTGTACGGGCGATGCTGGCGTCTAAATCCTCCAGCCCGCGACCAAGACGCTCGGCAATTTCCTGCATACGACGGCGATCGTCATCCTGCATCCAGCTAAATTTCTCACCGGAAAGACGCGAGAAAATATCACGCTGCGGCGTCATGTAACGGCGCAATACAATCAGTTGCTTGCGAATCAGCGCCAGTTCGCCGCGCGGCGGAATGCGTTGCTCCAACAAAGCCTCTTCCAGATCGATGATTTTCTCATGCAGTTCGTCAATGAACTCGCTGGTGTGATCGGTTAATGCCTCCGCGACAGACACGATCCAGTCGCCGCTATTGGCAGGCCCGTTGCCCTCTTTCAGATCACTCATGACTTCATCAATCGCCGCAACTTTGCGGCGGCGCGTAGAGACAATCAGGCGATCAGTAATAAATACCCGGATAGCGACCAACTCGTCCGGCCGGGCATTGGGATTGTAATTGATGCTGCGCAAGGTCACTAACGTGCCTTCGCCCAGCCGAACCACGCGCGGGCGGGCGCTTTCTCCCGCCAGTGCATGGCGCACACTATCCGGCAACAGTGTGGTTTCATGCAGCCAGCGCACGCTGGCCGGTTGCGTCGAGTCGAGATGCAGCCAGACGGGTAGCCCTTCTTCCGTCAGCCCCCGCTCCGCCAGCGGCAGAACACCGCCCCGACCATCCAATTGATAAGCAAAGACTGCTCCCGTCAGCGGGATCGCATTACTTTCCGTCACATCCACACATCTTCTCCTGCCATGCACACCACTCCATCTTACTGCCTGTGTCGACCGCTGCAATCGGAAACCGGCGCATCGCTTGCTGCGGTGATAACGCCGCAATTTGAGAACACGATCAATAAACGCCCCGGCTCCTGACGTATCAAACCCCTGTGCATCTGCATCTTAAAACCTACGCCAACAGGCTGTTAATGTTTCAAAATATAGAGCGTATGACTGTAGGCCACATCTTCCGGGTTAGTAATGGGATACCCTTTTACCCAGGGCTTGATCAGGCGCCCATTGGTGTATTGGTAAATCGGGGCGATCGGCGCCTGCTCCGCCAGAATTTGCTCGGCGCGGTTGTAATCCTCGTTGAGTATCTTCCGGTCGGTCTGTCCGGCGGTATCCGCCATCAGGCGATCATAATCAGCATTATTGAAGCGGGCGATATTGCCGCTGTGGCTGGTGGTCAGCAACGACAGGAACGTGGAAGGCTCATTGTAATCGCCGATCCAGGACGCGCGTATCACATCAAAATTACCTGAGTTACGGCTGTCGATATACGTCTTCCACTCCTGATTCACCAGTTTGACGTCGACACCGAGTTTCGTCTTCCACATCGATGCCACCGCAATGGCGATTTTCTGGTGAACTTCCTGCAGGTTATACAGCAGCGTCAGTTTCAACGGCCTGGACGGACCATACCCCGCTGCCGCCATCAGCGCCTTGGCCTGCATATCCAGCTCAGCTTGTGAATACTGCTGCAACTGGCCCGGCTGCGGCGTGAAACCGGCGGTTACATCAGGTGTGAAGCGATAGGCCGGTTTTTCCCCGGTCCCCAGTACCTTTTCCGCAATAATCTTGCGGTCGATGGCATAGGACAGCGCTTTACGCACCCGTATGTCGTTGGTCGGCGCACGCTGGGTATTAAACGCATAGTAATAGGTACCCAGTTGATCCGGCGTAAAGACTTGCCCCGGCAGATCTTTCAACAGTTTCTGATACTGATTCTTGGGGAATGATTCGGTGATATCGATATCGCCGGCGAGATAGCGCTTGGCGGCATTCGACTCCTGATTAATCGGCACGAATGTGACCTGCGTCAGGCGGGTATTGGCGTGATCCCAATACTGGTCATTCGGCGTCAATACCAGCTTCTCATTCACCACGCGATCTTTCAGTACAAAAGCGCCGTTACCCACCAAATTACCGGGTTTTGTCCACTCATTGCCGTATTTCTCCACCGTGGCCTGATGCACCGGATACAAGCTGAAATTCGCCATCAGACTGATGAAATAAGGCACCGGTTTACTGAGCTGTACTTTGAGCGTGTGATCGTCGACCGCAACCACGCCAAGCTTATCGGCAGGCAGCTTGCCGGTCAGGATCTCATCGGCATTGACGATCCCCGCCATCCGGGCAAACCAGCCAAACGACGAATTGTTCTGCGGCGTCACTAACCGCCGCCAACTGTAAACAAAATCTCGGGCCGTTACCGGGTCGCCGTTCGACCAACGCGCATCAGTCCGAAGAGTAAACAAAAAGGTACGGTTATCGTTAGTCTGCCAGCGCTGGGCAACGCCGGGAATCGGGTTGCCTTGCGCATCCTGATTGACTAATCCCTCGAATAAGTCGCGAATCACCTGAATTTCCGGCAACCCCACGGCTTTGATGGGGTCCAGCGAGGCGGGTTCGTCTTTAATATGACGTACGACCTGCTGTTGCTCTGCCAGCACCGTGCCGGGCGGAACCTGCGCCGCACCGGCCGACGCTATCAACGTTGTCATCAGTACTGCGGAAAGCGCACTCATGGAGACGGCAGAATAACGAAATTGCATGTTGTGTATGTCCTTAACCAAAGAGGCCCTGTCTTCGCCGCCACACTGCATCGTGTCACTCACATGATTTGGGGCGAATGCTAATCAAAAAAGCGTTATCAGACTGACAGTTATCATAGTCGCAAACCGGTCTTTCCAGCCAGTGGTCCGACTGCGGTTTGCGGGGCGTCCCGCGAATTCGGGCTTACCTGCAAGACCGGCATAAATTTTTTGTTATTATCAGACGATACAACGCTGGAACAGTCAGGATAACACCATGACAGATATCGGGTTTGTGCAACGCCCCCGAACCGAACGCGGGTTCTTTGTTTCGCCAGGTCAGCAGTATGGCCGTTCCCGGCTGGGCGCGCCGTTGCTTTGGTTTCCGGCGGAAAGAGCAGGAAAGCACAGTGGGTTGATTCTCGCCGGAACGCACGGCGATGAAACGGCATCGGTGGTGGCGCTGTCCTGCGCGTTGCGCACACTGGCTCCGGGAAAGCGGGCTCATCATGTGGTGCTGGCGGTCAATCCGGACGGTTGCCAGTTGGGCCTGCGCGCCAACGCCCACGGCGTTGACCTCAACCGCAATTTTCCAGCGGCCAACTGGCAGCCCGCCGGCACCGTCTATCGCTGGAGCGAAGATACTCCGGTACGCGACGTGCGGCTCTCCACCGGCGATGCCCCAGGCTCGGAACCGGAAACACAGGCGTTGTGCCGCCTGATCGAACGGTTATCGCCGCCGTGGGTCGTCTCCTTGCACGAGCCGTTGGCTTGCATTGATGATCCGCTGCATTCCGAGCTGGGCGCCTGGCTGGCGGAAGAGTTGACGTTGCCGCTGGTCGACAATGTGGGATACCCGACACCGGGTTCGTTTGGCAGTTGGTGTGCCGAACGCCGGTTGCCTTGTATTACCGTCGAGTTACCGGCAATGGCCGCCGACAGTGCCAATCAGCGCTATCTGCCGGCCCTGACCCGGTTGCTGTCGCGTAATTTTTTATACCAATGTTGATAATGTTGCCCTACACTAATCGACATGTTAATCACCTGTAATAAGGACGTAAGCATGTCAACAAATGTACATTTTCAGGGTAATCCGGTGCCGGTAGCAGGATCGTTCCCGGCCGCAGGCAGCAAGGCGCCGGCGTTTTCACTGGTTGCCAAAGATCTTGCGGATGTGGCGCTGAGCCACTACGCAGGCAAGCGTAAAGTCCTGAACATTTTCCCAAGCATCGATACCGGTGTATGCGCCGCTTCCGTGCGTAAATTCAACCAGTTGGCTTCCAGCCTCGATAATACCGTCGTACTGTGCATTTCCGCCGACCTGCCGTTTGCCCAGTCTCGCTTCTGCGGTGCCGAAGGTCTGAACAATGTGGTCGTGCTGTCTACTCTGCGCGGCGCGGAATTCAAAGAAAACTACGGCGTAGCGATCGCCGAAGGCGCCCTGAAAGGGCTGACTGCTCGTGCCGTCGTGGTGCTGGATGAAAACGATAACGTACTGCACAGCGAGCTGGTGAACGAAATCACCAACGAGCCGGACTACGATGCGGCCATCGCCGTACTGAAGTAAATCACGTTATCGCCGTATGCTGTCATTCCGGCGCTAAACCACATGAAAATGCCAGTTTGTCGACTGGCATTTTTTATCGCTCGCTCAATCAGCCTTATTCCCTACAGGCAACCGCCGGTACGGCGCTTCTCATCGCGCGGTTACCCAGCGTACACAACACCAATACCAACATCATGCCCCACTCCACCAGCAAGGTGACGATCAGCGCGTCGGCAAACTGCCCGTCGCGGGTGTGCAGCATCTGTACCAGCGCCGTTCCCAGCACGATCGGCCCCAGCCCGAACGATGCCTGTTGCATGGTGGAAAGCAACGCACTACCTGCTCCGGCCTGCTGCATCGGCACATCGGAAAGCCCGATACGATAAAAGCTACTGACGATAAACGCCTGGCCGAAGCCAATCATCATCGTTGCGGGCAACAGTTGCAGCACCGATACCGGCCAACGCCACGCCAGAGAGACCATCAATAATACCAACCCGCTCATCTGGATAACGCAGCCCGTCAGCAACGCACCGCGATTCCCCACACGGGCGGTCAGGCGAGCGCTGAGCAGCGAAGCCACAAAATACGACAACCCCAAACCGATAAAACTGTTACCCGATTGCAGCGGAGTAAACCCCGCGCCGGATTGCAGGGTATAAGCCACCGCGAACATGAATCCGCTCCAGCTGGAAAAAAACAGCAACGCCAGCAACAAACCAAAACGGATCCCCGGCAGTCTGAACAATGCCGGCGGCAGCAAGGGCGCAGGCTGGCGCAGTTCTACCCGCCATAGCCACGCAAACCACACCAGACTACTCAACAACACGGCGAGACAAGGCCATGACCAATGCAAGAGCGGCCCCAGCGCCAGCGGAAACAGTACGCTCGCCAGTAGTAATGACAGCAACACCGTACCGGGTAGATCCAATGCCACTGGTTTTTCCCCCCGCGTATCCGGCAGATGCAACGGCGCCAGCAGCAATACCAGCAGGCAGACCGGCAGATTAACCAAAAACACGCTACGCCAGCCATAACCGGCAATATCCAGTTGAATCAAAAATCCGCCCAGGACCTGTCCAACTACAAAAGCCAGCCCGCCCATCGCACTGTAAAAGCCCAATGCGCGGGCATGTTCACGCCCGCGCAGGCAGACATGGATCGTCGCCAGAATCTGCGGCACCACCAGCGCCGCGCCGATGCCCTGCAAAGCACGGGCCGCCAGCAACACCCACACCGCCTGGGCGATACCGCACAGCAGCGACGCCACGCCGAACACCGCCACCCCCACGATAAACACCCGACGCCGCCCCAGGTTATCCCCCAGCCGTCCGCCCATCGCCAGCGATACGGCAAATGCCACGCCGTAAATCGATACCACCAGTTCCAGCTCCGCCGGGCTGGCAGACAGTGAATGGGACATCGCTTCCAGCGCCACATTCACGATTGAAAAATCGATCATCGGCAACAGTTGGCCGGTTAACAACACCATCAGGCCAGTGCTGGTGAGCCCCTGTGAAAGTGAAACCTGTTTCATCAATGTCCCCGTTGCATTAATTCTGTGAGGTAGCTAGCATTATCGATAATTTAAACGGGTACCAGTTCCTGTTTATCCTGGTATAAAAACTACCTGCCAGTGATGACTTACCCCTCTGCGGAGATACCTATGGTCATGCCGACACCTGAGCCACCGGCAACTACCTACGTGACAACGCTACAGCCGGATAACCGCAAACGGTTAGGCGCATTTTTGCGCGCACGACGTGAAAGTCTCGACCCGCTGCGGTTGGGGTTATCCATTCCCCGGAAGCGACGCACGCCGGGGCTACGCCGTGAAGATGTGGCACTGCTGGCGGATGTCGGCATCACCTGGTACACCTGGCTGGAGCAAGGGCGGGAAATCCGCGCTTCCGCCAAAACATTGACCGCCATCGCCGACGCTCTGCAATTCAATGAGGCTGAAACCCGGCATCTGTTTATGCTGGCGGGACTGCCGTTCTCCCCCGCGGCACAAGCCAGTTGTGAGAAAATCAGCGCGGACAGCCAACGCATTCTCGATCAGCTCAATCCTTTCCCGGCGTTGATCGTCAATGCACGCGCCAATATTCTCGGATTTAACCGCGCCTGGAGCCAATTACTGGATATCGACCTGCACCAAATCGCCCCGGAAGACCGCAACTGCGTCTGGCTGGCGCTCACCCACCCGAACTGGCGGGAACGACTGGCGGACCAGCATGATTTATTGCCGAACCTGGTGGCGATGTTCCGTGCGCAGATGACGGAACACGCGGGTGATCCGCTGTGGGAAGCGCAACTGCAACGCTATCTGAATGCCTCGGAAGAGTTTCGCCAGTTGTGGTACCAGCGTTACGAAATTCAAGGCGTGGATGACAAAATCAAGCAATTTCGTCATCCCACGCTGGGCATATTCACCCTACGTCAGATCAACTGGTGGAGTAGCTCCCGCAACGGCGACCGCCTGCTGGTGTATATGCCGACCAGCGAGCAGGATAACGCCCTGCTCGCTCAGTTGGCCCAGTTGCCGCCGCCCGGCAAGGCGGGCCTGCTCGCACCACGTGCCCAATGATAAAGCCAACCAGTGTTTAAGGCTGAGCGGCACGGGCAGGTTTCAGTCTCAGTCGGTTTGAACCGGTGCCCGGCAGGCTTAGCGTAGCGTTGGCCTCATCGCCCGGCGACAGCCAGCACCAGCACCATCATCAGCACAACGCCCAGCGCCAGCGCGCCGGCCGTTATCCTCAACCCGTTGCTGATACGCACAACTTATCCTCTCGTATGATTCAGGCGAGCGTTAATGACCATAGCGTGGGGAGAAAAACTGTTGCATTATCATTTGTATCATCCTGTATCCGCTATTCTGCTGGTTTTGGAGGTGGTATGTTCCCATTGCTGACCCCGCGTCTGAGTTTACATCCGCTGGTGCCATCCGATGCCTCTGCGCTGTTTGATGCAATACATGAGTCGCTGGAGTCGATAGGTCGCTGGCTCCCCTGGTGCGTACCGCATTACGATCTGGCCATGGCGCAAAGCTGGATAACCTATTGTGAACAGCAACGCCATGAAGGTACGTCGTTTGATCTGGCGATCACCGACCGGACCACCGGGCATCTGCTCGGTTCTATTGCCATCAACAGTATCAGCAAAGTGTACCGTCTCGGCAATATCGGTTACTGGGTCCGCCGGACAGCGCAAGGGCAAGGCATCATTCCGGAAGCCGTGCGGGAAATCGTCCCGTTCGGTTTCGGCACGTTGGGGCTGACCCGGCTGGAAATCATCGCGGCAGAAGAAAACCACGCCAGCCGTCAGGTGGCGGAGAAAGTCGGCGCACATTTCGAAGGGCTGCTGCGCAACCGGATTATCATTAATGACCAACCGGTAACAGCAGCGTTATATTCGCTGATTCCGGGGGATGAGCTTATTTATTGACAGCAGTCTGTGCACGCTTATTGAGCTGTCGCCATAAACAAGAAATTGTATTTCATACCAGCATTTGCTTGAATGGACGCTTGTTTTTCCAGATATGGACTATCCGTGAATAACCCGATTCAATGGACTGAACCCTTCTCCGATCATTTCAGCAATGGGATGGTCTACAGACAATTTGCCGTGGGAAGTACGCTATACGCTGTTGGTTTTGAGCAGGTAATGACAATGGATGACCTTACTCGGAAGGGGGTAAACATTCGAAACGCCCATCCAACATTCTGCTTCCCCGCAAGCGGGGTATGGGGTGTTATTTTTGACGAAATTGACCCGACTGAGATGGACTTCAAAGGGTTCCAGCATGTGCAACATCCAGGACTTTCAAGTAGCCAGGTACTCTGGAGCGTTGCAAGTATAATTTATGACCATTATACTGTTTGTAACGCAGGTGCTTACGTATTCTCAGCAGCAGATGATCACCAGCATTTGCGCACAACCGATCTGACTGATATCTACTGCAAAGTACTTGGCCTCAACGGAAAACGGAAGAGTCGGTTGTTTGAAGATGGATTTCCCGGATGGAATGCTTATTGTGATGTACCAACAGGAGGAAGAGGTTATGTCGTCACGACTCAAAGTTATTAATACTTATTCTACCTCTGCCGAGTATCTTACCCTTGCAATGGGTGAAAGACTCCAAAAAGCTGCTGGTCAGGATTTGAAGAATAAGCTGGAATCAGGTGATATCAAACTGGTTAACGGCAAATACATAGGCGAAAGTTTGAAAGTTAACAGCCTGCCCGCGTTGAAACGAAGATTGCGTAAAGCATATGTCTCTGCTCAATGAAAAAGGCCCGTTCGTTGGGCCTTTTCTCTTTTTATAGTTTGCCTACCCTACCATCGCCGCGCAGGACTTCATCAGTTTGATGGCATTTTTGCAGGATGAACAATTATCGTTTTCTACCACCTAACACTTCATGCTCGGGTACAAACTAATACAACAGTATCAAAGCGGATAGCACCAGTATCCGCTTTGATACTTTCATCGGGTATTACTTTCATCTGGTTATTGGGGGTTATTCGTCCTCATCACCACCTTTGCGGCTACTCAGTCCGTACTCCCGTAATTTGTTGGCGATGGCGGTGTGAGACACGCCGAGCCGTTTAGCCAACTTGCGGGTACTGGGGTAAGTCTGGTAAAGGCGGGTAAGTACCGAGCGCTCAAACCGCTTGCTGATATCGTCGAGGGAACCTTCCAGTAAATCGTCATTGTGGGCAATTTCCGGCTGGAAAGCCGGTAAATCGATATCACGCAGACGCAATTCATCACCTTCCAGTTGCGCCAACGCCCGATAAATGGTGTTTTTCAATTGACGCACATTGCCCGGCCAACCGTATTGAGGCAACAGGTTACGCACCTCCTGCGCGATACGGGGGTGTGCGATTCCTTGTTCATCAGCAAATCGGGCAACAAACAGCTCGACTAACGGCATCACATCCGCCGGGCTCTCGCGCAGCGGCGGCAGTTGCAGCGTCAGTACATTCAGGCGGTAATAAAGGTCTTCCCGAAACAGCCCGCGTTGCACCAGGTCCAGCATGTTTTTCTGCGTGGCGCAGAAAATACGCACGTCCACGTGCACCTCATGCTCTTCTCCTACCCGGCGGAACGTACCATCGTTAAGGAAACGCAGCAGTTTCGTTTGCATCTGCGGCGACATTTCGCCGACTTCATCTAACAGTACCGAACCGCCGTTGGCCTGCTCAAAAAAGCCTTTTTTCCCTTCCAGCGCATTGGGGTAAGCACCCGGCGCATGACCGTAAAGCTCGCTTTCCATGACGTCATCCGGCAAGGCGGCGCAGTTGAGCGCCAGAAACGGTTTTTTCCCGCGGCGGCTGCGCAAATGGCAGGCACGGGCCAGCATATCTTTCCCTGTACCGGTTTCCCCTATCAGCAATAACGGCGCATCCAGCATTGCCAGCTTACGCGCCTGCTCCACAACCTGACGCATGCGCGGGCCAACCGCCACGATATGGTCGAATTCACGTTCGTCGTTGACCGGCGTATCCTGCAGTTGGCGGCCCATTCGCGCCGCCGATTTCAACGTCACCAGCGCGCCGGCGACCATGGATTTACCTTTGTCGTCCTCCAGATGCACCGGGGTCACTTCCTGCAGAAAATCCTGGCCGCGAATCACGACTCGGGTCATCTCCGGCTGGCCGCCCTGCTCTTGCCAGCGGGCAAAATGGTAGTCAGTTAATAGCTGGCCGACGTTAAGGGTACGGGCTTTTTCCTGCGTCAGTTCAAACAGGCTGAGCGCAGCGGCGTTAACCAACTCGACTTTACCTTTAAGATCAAACGACAGCACAGGCTCGGGCATGGATTCCAGCAGCGCATTCAGCGCCCGGTGTTCCCGCTCGGACGGCATGAATGCCACGGTGCGCACATCGCTGACGCCGGAGATACGACGAATCTCCGTCATCAACTCACGGAAGGCGTCAAAACCGAGCGTGGTGAAATTGAGATAGATCCGACCGGCGGGATCGATTTCGATACCGCGCAGGTCAATCTGTCGCAGTACCAGCAGATCGAGCAGCTCACGAGTCAGACCAATTCGGTCTTCACAAAATACTTCCAGACGCATCAATAAAACCTTCTTCATCAGGTGCGACAGGGACGAGAACTGCATCATACCCTTTCACCGCAACCGGATGAAGTAGGGTGTCAGCAAAAGTTGACACCCCGGCAACCGAATAGCGGATTACTTGGCCTTTTCCTCTTCAGGAAACGGCGTAGTCAGCATGGAAACCATGATGCGAATGCCTTCGATATAGTTACCGATACGCATATTTTCGTCACTGCCGTACGCGTTGTTATCCGCATTGACCAGCGATACCACGGCAAACGCATTTTTCAGCGCCGCCAGCGCGCCGTTGATCGGCGGCGATACCCCCAACATACGGTTTTTCTCCGGCTCACCTTTACCCGGCGCTTTCACACCGTCTATCGCCCATTTCGCCAACGGCGACGCCATCTGCGTACGTACGGCGAATGAACTGCCTGATGACGTCATCAGGCTCACCGAGATCAACCGGGCGTTATGATTACGCTCCTGCAACGACGGCGAGTCGGACCGGATCACATAGAATCCTTTGGCGACGACATATTTTTTCAGCAGGTCGTACAGATAATCCGGCGACGTTTCAGGCACCGTTCGAATATTGATACTGGCGGTCGCCGTCGAAGGAATGGCATATATCGCTTTACGCCCGGTATCGCCGGCACGCAGGCCGATAACATCCAGCGACGGGTATTGCACCGCTTCCACCGGGTTGGGGGCCATTTTTTTCCAGTTGGGTAACCCCGTAACGGCTTTCGATGGTCCCCGCCGGCGGTGCCAGCAACGCCAGTTGCTTACGCTCATCGTCCGTCAGTTTGACCCGGTCATAGAAACCAGACAAGGTGACCCGGCCATCAGCATCTTTGAGGCCGGCCAGCAACGCGGCCAGTTGTTGCACCGGATTGATAATCACATTACCGAACGCCCCGCTGTGGGCGGCCGGGTCGGGGCCAAACACCGTCATATCGACCTGTATCGACCCACGATAACCAAAGGTGATCACCGGTTTGTTGTTGGTATTCACCGCGCCGTTGAAAATAACGACGCCGTCGTTTTTGAGCCGGACCGCATTCTGGTTGACCACCGCCGTCAAATGCGGCGAACCGCGCTCAGCTTCCGAATCAAGCAACACCTTGATGTTTACCGTCGGCGCAACTCGAGCGCTTTTAATCGCATCCACCGCTGTCAGAAGCACCGAGATCACCCCTTTACCGTCCGACGCGGACCGACCAAATACGCGCCATTCCGGGTCCAACCCCGGTTGCATCAGCCGATCATTGGGCTGCGGCATCCAGATTCCGCGCGCATCCTTGATTTTCAGCGTCGGTTTCCACGGGTCGCTCGTCCAGTCGGACGCCGTGACCGATTGCCCGTCGAAGTGCATCAAAAACAATACCGTCGGACGGTTAGGTTGCATCGGCCCCAGTTCGGCGTACAGCATCGGGTGAGCGCCGTTCGCCAATTGTTGAGTGGAAAACCCTCGCTTTTGGAACGCCTTATCCAGCCAATTAAGATTGCGCTGAATATCCGCGGCGATATCGGTGTCGTTACTGAGCGTCAGGCCCTCAAGATATTCAGGAAAGCTGGCCTTAGCGAAGCCTTGCGCGTCAGCCGGCGTCATAATCCACTGCTGTGCCTGAACGGAGGCCGCCATCGTCAGCGCGCCGAGCACGCCGGCCACCAGGAGTTTTTTGCCACGAGACATTAGTCAGTATCCTTCCAGCCAGAGGAAAAAAGCACATTTATCTTATGGTTATCGGCAACATCACCCATCGCCTGAGCGACTTACCCACCAGTTTTACCCTGCCTGTCTACCTCAGGTCATGCGCGATTGCATCGCACCCACCACCTGACGTATGGCAAGTATATACCCCAAATAATTCGAGTTGCAGGAAGGCGGCAAGAGAGTGAATCCCGATGAGCTTACTCAGGTAAGTGATTCGGGTGAACGACAAATCGGCATACGCCGATTTGAACGCTGCTTGCAGCGGCCCGAAGGGCGAGGCCCATTGATGGGCCGAGTCACGCAGCCAACGCACCAGCAACTTGAAGTATGACGGGTATAGATAAACATGCTTAACGACAACACAATGCGGGCTATATCAAAACCCGGTTGTTTTTCGGCTGTATTTTTCATTATCGATAGCGATTCACCGGAACAATCAGATATTTTCCAGCCGAACGCCGCGAGTTCGCGGGCCGAATACCCCGACCGTCACGATAACGGTTAACATGCTGATGATGATAAACGCCAGCACGCCGCTGGTATCATAGTTCTGCAGAATCAGGCCGATGACGATACTGCTGAGCGCGGTGGACAGACGGCTGAAGGAATAACAAAAGCCGACGCCGCGAGCGCGTACTGCGGTGGGAAACACCTCGGTTTGGTAAGCATGATAGCTGATGGTTAGCCAGGCATTGGCGTAGCTAATCAGGAAACCGCAAATAATCAGCCACAGCGGGTGCGTCTGAAAAGCGAACAACGTACCGAACACCACCGTCATCAGAGACGACAACACGATCTGCCATTTGTTTTCGAGTTTGCCGGCATACCAACTGCATAATAGCGATCCGAGTGGATAGGCAAGCGTAATAAAAAAGGCGTACAGCAGGCTGTGGGTCACGCTGGCGCCCCGCCCCGCCAGCAACGCAGGCAGCCAGTTGCCGAAGCCGAAAAATCCGATAGCCTGAAAGATATTCATCACGACCAGCATCAGAGTACGCCGCTGATAACGCGCCGACCAGATATCGCGAAAGCGTCCGCGTAACGGCGGCGTGATCGCCGACTGAGGCGCCAGCGGCTTACCCGGCGGAACGCCGCAACGGTACTCCATCGCTGTCATCACCTGTTCGGCTTCCCGGTAACGCCCGCGCGACGCCAGCCAACGTGCGGACTCCATCAGATTCCGCCGCAACAACCACACCACCAGCGAACACAGCGCACCGATGATCACCACATAACGCCAGCCAGATACCCCCCAGAGGGTTTGCGGCACCAGCCACCACGACATCAACGCCACCGTCGGCACCGACAAAAACTGTATAAAAAACGCCAGAGCAAACGCCCGGTTGCGCAGGTGGGTCGGCATCCATTCGGACAGGTAGGTATCGATGGTCACCAGCTCCACGCCCAGGCCGATGCCCACCAAAAAGCGACAGAGGATCACCCATTCCACCTGGGTCTGGAACGCCATCAACAGCGAAAATACGCCGTACCATACCATCGCAAACATAAACGCCGCGCGGCGCCCGAGTCTGTCCGCCTGCGGCGCCAACAGACTGGCACCGATAAACAGGCCGAAAAAGGTCGCGGAAGCGAAGGTCGCCTGATCAGATACGCCCAGCAACCCCTCCTTTCCGGTATGAAAAATCTTCTCGCTAATCAGGCCGGTACTGATGTAGGCGGTCTGAAACAGATCGTAGAGTTCAAAAAAACCACCCAGAGACAACAGGATGATGAACCGCCACAGCCCCCAGGACGAGGGTAAAGCATCGATGCGCGTCGCCAGCAAATGGAGCGGAAGAGGATGATTGACGGCATAAACCGTCGGCGCATTGCGCGCAGTAAACCTTGAATCCATGGATTGCCCCTGATTGATGATAGGTTGTCAGTGATGACATCCTGGCAAACCATAGCGACAATAATTATCATTTGTTATTGTATAATAATGAAACTATTTTCAAGATATTAAAATATAACCGAGCGGTAACACCTCGTTTTGCCGCTTTACGAAGATAATCGACAGGTTATCGCCATCCAGCGCGTGATAGCGCTCGACAGGTGATACCGCTGGTTACATAACGCACAACCTGTGGAGAGGCTTTCATGTTGCGTCTTTCATGCCGCCAGCCCGATACGACTCCCCGGACGATGCGGTGTTGCGTATTCGGCCTATCAGCTCACGCCGGAAATCCCCCAGTCGGGGTTTATCGTCCAGCCAGGGCAGCGGACGGCACAGCTCCATGGCGCGGATCCCCAGTCTCGCGGTCAGCAGGCCGGCACCCAGCCCCTGCGCGGCACGCGCCGACAGACGCGCGGCGAGGTCCTGCGACATCCAATCCATACCGATCTCCCGCACCAGTTCGCTGGCGCCGGCAAACGCCACGTTCAACAACACCAGCCGGAACAGGCGAATTCGGCTGAAGTAACCCAGTTCGATGCCGTACAACCGGGCGATACGGTTGACCAGCCGCAGGTTACGCCAGGCGATAAAAGCCATATCCGCCAGCGCCAGCGGGCTGACGGCGATCATCAGCGCCGATTCGGCGGCGGAGCGGCTAATTTCGCGGCGCGCCTGCGCATCCAGCGTCGGTTGCACCAGGTGTGCGTAGAGCGCCATGATCTCCCGGTCGTTATGGGTATCATGCAGCGACGCCTGCCAGCGCAGCAGCGCCGGATGCCCGGTCTCCAGCCCGGCCTGACGCGCCAGTTGTTCGCAAAAAGCACGGGCGCGCCCGGTGCCGTGACTGGCGAGTAACTCCCGGGCATGGTCGCGGGTTTCCGCACGCTGGCGTAGCCGATACAACCGCCGCCATTCAACTGCCAGCGATCCTACCCCGGCCCCAATAATCAGGATGCCGGCCGCCACGCCGCCGAGCGCAATCCAGTCCTGGCTGCTCCACGCCTGATACAGCGAACGCCCACCTTGCGCCAGCGCACTGATGCCGAATAACGCCACGCCGGCGCCCAGCATCCGTCGCCACAGGCTGCTCCGAGGCCGCAGCGCGTCGCTGACCCGTTGCCCGGCGGTTTCATCCTCGAGCGAGTCAGCATCGACCGCCGCGGCCGTCGGCACAAAACGCTGTGCGTTGTCGTCAAACGCGACGGCCGGACGCAACGGCGCGGCAACCGGTTCGTCCGGTGCCTGCTCAAAAGTGATTCGGGGTTTCAGCGGTTCGTTCATCGCAATTTGTCTCCCAGTAAAAACTCCATCACCGCATCCATACGGATATGCGGTAGCGGCGTATCCATTTGCATTTCCGGCGGGCGAAACGGTTCAAAATGGAATCCCTGTTCACGCCAGAACGACGGGTCCGGCAAACGTGACGGCACATCGCCGGGATACAGGGTGACAGGCTCGCCGTCGGCCAACCGATGGCCGCGCAAGGCAGGCAGCGATTGCCCCTGATGCGATACCACGCCGCTCTGCGTCGCCTGTACCGCGGCAATGCCGGCACAATCGATCGCAATGCCTTCAAACGCCACATTGCGCCAGGCTTCCTGCACCAACTGCTGCAACAGCGATACCAGATTGGCGTGTTGGTCGGCGGTGATGTGGTCAGACTGGCTGGCGGCAAACATCAACCGGTCGATACACGGCGAAAACAACCGGCGCAGCAAAGTGCGTTTGCCGTAATGAAAACTCTGCATCAGTTGGGTCAACGCCAGCCGCATATCGTTGAACGACTGTACGCCGTGGTTGAGCGGTTGCAGGCAATCCACCAGTACGATTTGCCGGTCAAAGCGCACGAAATGCTGGCGATAAAACTCTCGCACCACATGCCGGCAGTAATAATCGAATCGCTGACGCAGCATGCCGATCAGGGTGTGATCGCCGGCCTGAATCAGTGCGGCATCCAGCCGCTCATCGGGTTGCGGCCAGGGAAAGAACTGTAATACCGGCGCGCCGGCCAGATCGCCCGGCAACACAAAACGCCCCGGCTGAATGAAATGCAACCCTTCCTGCTTACAGCGCAGCAGGTAGTCGGTATAGGCCTGGGCGATCGCCGCCAGTTGGTTTTCATCGGCCGGCGCCAGCGGGTCCAGCTTTTCGCATAGCGCCAGCCAGGGTTGCGCCCAACGTAACCGATCGCCCTGCAACAGGGCGGCCATCTGTCGTGACCAGTCGGCGTAACTTTGCTCCAGCAGCGGCAAATCCAGCAGCCATTCGCCGGGATAATCGACGATTTCCAGATACAGCGTAGCGGTATCGCGGAAGTGGCGCAGCAGGCTATCGCGGGAACGGTAACGCAATGCCAGCCGGATTTCGCTCACGCCACGCGTCGGCGTCGGCCAGGCGGGCGGCACACCGTACAGCGACGCCATACCGTCGTCATAGGCAAACCGGGGAATATCCAAATCACGCTGCGGGATGCGGCGCGCGCCCAACAGGCGGTTTTCGCGCGCGACGGAAAACAGCGGCAACCGCGCACCATGCTGCACATTCAGCAATTGATTCACGAATGAGGTAATAAACGCCGTTTTACCGCTACGGCTCAGACCGGTAACGGCCAATCTTAGATGACGATCGGCGCTACGATTCACCAACGCGCCGAATTCACTCTGTAACCGGTTGAAATGATGGGAATAAGCCATGGCACTCCTGTTCATTCTCCTGCCATCGTCTTAACCAGACGATAACGGCATGATGGCGCGGCGCTGACAAAAAACAACAGGCGGGATTCACTGCCGGCGCAGGATCCCGCCCAGAGCGTCATGCCGACCCGGCGGCCGGCAAGGTGATTACAGCTGGCGAAACTTATTGCGCACGCCGTAGGTGTCCGATGTGATATAGCGTTCAATGTGTCGCAACCGTTGTTCGCTGTCGCTTAATATCGCGTCGGCGTGATCCAACAAGGCGTGTGAAGATACCTCGGCGTTAGCCGTCTGATACGCCTCCGGCGGGGCCGGGTCCATCACAAAACAGAGGACAATATAGGCGATGACGGTAATCAGGAACAGGCCGAAAAAAATCGACAGCACCGCGATCAGGCGCACCAGTTTCACCGGCACATCGAAATAGCGTGCCAACCCGGCACATACGCCTTTGATCATGCCCTCTTCCGGCAAACGATAGAGTTTTCGTTCAAAACGGGTGTTCATCAGGATTGCCTCCAGTTGGGATGCTCGGCATCCAGAATCTGTTCCAGCGCCTCAATTCGCTCGCGCATACGCTGTGCGTCTTCCGTTAAGCGCGCCAGCCGCTGCTGTTCAGCCTGATCCCAGAGCGGTGCGCGGCGGCGCTGGCTGTAGTGCAGCCACAACCACAGCGGTGCGACAAACAGCAGAAATACCGTCAGCGGAATCATTGTCAGTACCAGAGCACCCATTTTTTCTCCTTCATTATTATAGCGATGCGATAAGGCTGCCGCGGCAACGGCAGCCGATGGCGGTTATTCCGCCGGTTTTACTTTGGCCTTCAGCGCCGCCAGTTGCGCATCGATCTCATCGCTGGTTTTCAGCTCGGCAAACTGCTGTTCCAGCGATTTTTGTTTACCCAGCCCCACGCTTTCCGCTTCCGACTCCAGGGTATCGATGCGACGCTCAAACTGTTCAAAACGGGCCATCGCTTCATCCAGTTTACCGCTGTCGAGCTGGCGGCGAATATCGCGGGATGAACTGGCCGCCTGGTGGCGCAGCGTCAGCGCCTGCTGGCGAGCACGGGTTTCGGTCAGTTTGTTCTCCAACTCGCCGATTTCCCGCTTCAGGCGCACCAGCGTCTCTTCCATCGTGGTGCTTTCCTGCTCCAGCACCGCCACCAGTTCCGTCAGTTTCTGTTTTTCCACCAGCGCGGCTCGCGCCAGATCCTCGCGTTCACGCCGCAACGCCAGCTCGGCTTTTTCCTGCCACTCCAGTTGCTGGCTGCGAGCCTGCTCGATACGACGCACCAACTGTTTCTTTTCAGCCAGCGCCCGGGCGGAAGTGGAACGCACTTCAACCAGTGTATCTTCCATTTCCTGAATCATCAGCCGCACCAGTTTCTGCGGATCTTCAGCTTTATCCAGCAAAGCATTGATATTGGCGTTCACGATGTCGGCAAAACGGGAAAAAATACCCATACTCTACTCCTCAGTGATTTCCGGCGTCTGCGACGCCCGGTTCGTTATCTCCATCAGCCGTTGCCTGATGACGTCTTGTCATAATCAAATACCGTGCCAATTTCGACATTAAAAATAATATATTGATAAATAACAGTTTATTCATTTTGATATACAGTATACGCTATCTTTGATATGGTCAAATTGACTAATAAGTAGTGAAAAATACAAGGTGATGTCATGGCGCATGAGCAGGAATCACTACTGGGCGAAGCCAACAGCTTTCTGGAAGTGCTGGAACAGGTCTCACAGTTGGCGCAGCTCAGCAAACCGGTACTGGTGATTGGCGAGCGGGGAACCGGCAAAGAGTTGATCGCCAGCCGTCTGCATTATCTGTCTCCCCGCTGGCAGGGGCCGTTTATTTCGCTTAACTGTGCGGCGCTGAACGAAAATCTGCTGGATTCCGAGCTGTTCGGCCACGAGGCCGGGGCGTTTACCGGTGCCCAGAAGCGCCATCTGGGGCGTTTTGAGCGTGCCGACGGCGGTACCCTGTTTCTGGACGAACTGGCTACCGCGCCGATGCTGGTGCAGGAAAAGCTGTTGCGGGTGATCGAATACGGCGTGCTGGAGCGCGTGGGCGGCGGACAGTCGCTGCAGGTGGATGTCCGGCTGGTGTGCGCCACCAACGAAGACCTGCCGGCGCTGGCGGCACAGGGAAAATTCCGCGCCGACCTGCTTGACCGGCTGGCCTTTGATGTGGTGCACCTGCCGCCGCTGCGCCAGCGCCAGCAAGACATCATGCTGCTGGCGCAGCACTTCGCGGTACAGATGTGCCGGGAACTGGGGTTGCCGCTCTTTTCCGGTTTCAGCCCGCAGGCGGAACGAACCCTGCTGGATTACCGCTGGCCGGGCAATATCCGCGAGCTGAAAAACGTGGTGGAGCGTTCGCTGTATCGTCACGGCACCACCCCTGACCCGGTCGATCACATTATTCTGAATCCGTTTAAACCACTGGCGCCGACGCATACCCACGCCGCTCAGTCACCCTCCGGCGCTGTACCCACCCTGCCGCTGAACTTGCGCGACTGGCAACACCGTCAGGAACGGCAACTGGTAGAACAGGCGCTCGCTCAGGCACAGTTCAACCAACGTAAAGCCGCCGGATTGCTGGCGCTCACCTACCATCAGTTTCGCGGCCTGTTAAAAAAACACGAGATTGGCGCCAATGAGTAACCCGGTGAAATCTGCGGCGGCCGGCGGCATCGCCAGGGTTCTGATGTGCAAATACATATCAACCCTTGCCGATAACCGCATCACTTTGTAGAAAAAACCGGCAGATAAGCGTAAGAAATTGGGCGGAATGGCAGAGTGCGGTACACTCTGTGTATTGCCGATTGTCTGAAAAAAAACCGTATGTCCGGAAAACACCTTCTGATACTGGCGCTGGCCTGGCTGACGCAGCCCGTTATGGCACAGATGCCGACCGTCCCCGCGGCGCCGGCGCAAACTATCCGCCAGAGCGGTTTTGTCTATTGCGTCAATGATGTGCTCAGCACCTTTAACCCACAAATGTCGCGCAGCGGGTTGATGGTGGACACGCTGGCCGCGCAGCTTTATGACCGCTTGCTGGGCGTCGATCCCTACACTTACCGCTTGATGCCGGAACTGGCGCAACACTGGGATGTCAGCGATAACGGCTCGACCTATCGCTTTACCCTGCGTCGCGATGTGCCGTTCCAGCAAACCGCCTGGTTTACCCCCAGCCGGATGCTGAACGCCGACGACGTGCTGTTCAGTTTCCAGCGGATGCTGGACAAAAAGCACCCGTTCCACGACATCAACGGCGGCGAATACCCCTATTTCGATAGCCTGCAGTTGGCCGACAACGTGCAGAGCATTCGCAAGCTGGGCGATTACAGCATCGAGATCCGTCTGAACAGCCCGGATGCGTCGTTCCTGTGGCATCTGGCGACCCACTATGCGCCCATCCTGTCGGCGGAATACGCCCAGCAATTGACCCGGCAAGATCGTCGTGAACTGCTTGACCGTCAACCGGTAGGCACCGGCCCTTATCGACTGGAGCAATACCGTTACGGCCAGTATGTGCGCCTGAAACGCAACGACGATTACTGGCGCGGTCGGCCACGTATGGAACAGGTGGTGGTGGACCTCGGCTCCGGCGGCACCGGCCGACTGTCCAAGCTGTTGACCGGCGAATGTGATGTGCTGGCCTACCCGGCCGCCAGCCAACTGAGCATTCTGCGTAATGACCCGCGCCTGCGTTTGTCGCTGCGTCCGGGGATGAACGTCGCCTATCTGGCGTTTAACGTGCGCAAACCGCCGTTGGATGATGCTCGCGTGCGTCACGCCGTTGCGCTGGCGATCAACAATGATCGCCTGATGCAGTCGATTTACTACGGCACCGCGGAAACCGCCGCGTCGATTTTGCCGCGCGCGTCCTGGGCTTACGACAATGAGGCGCAGGTTACCGAGTACAACCCGGAAAAAGCGCGTCAGTTGCTCAAAGAGC
This sequence comes from Dickeya chrysanthemi NCPPB 402, assembly GCF_000406105.1. Taxonomy (NCBI): domain Bacteria; kingdom Pseudomonadati; phylum Pseudomonadota; class Gammaproteobacteria; order Enterobacterales; family Pectobacteriaceae; genus Dickeya; species Dickeya chrysanthemi. The sequence continues at coordinate 2,703,716 of NZ_CM001974.1, forward strand.
TGGGCATTACCCATCTACAGTTACAGTTGTGGGTGCCGAGCGCTTCGCAATCCTATAACCCCAGCCCGGTAAAGACCGCCGAATTGATTCAGGCCGATTTGGCTCAGGTGGGTATCCAGGTCACCATCGTGCCGGTAGAAGGCCGCTTTCAGGAAGCACGCCTGATGGAAATGAACCACGACCTGACGCTGGCCGGCTGGGCGACCGACAGTAACGACCCGGACAGCGTATTCCGGCCGCTGCTGAGTTGCGCCGCTATTCGCTCCCAGACCAACTATGCTCATTGGTGCGATCCCGGTTTCGATCAGGTGCTGCAGGATGCACTCTCTTCCCAGCAGCTCTCGCGGCGTATGGAATACTATCGGGTCGCGCACCATATTCTGGCCGAACAGTTGCCGGTTCTGCCGCTGGCCTCGTCATTGCGGATGCAGGCGTATCGCTACGATATTAAAGGTCTGGTACTTAGCCCGTTCGGGAATGCCTCCTTCGCCGGCGTCTACCGTGATGAAGGCAATCAAGAAAAACCGAATGACCACGCCGTTGACCCATCTTCCAGCACGCCGATTCAGGGAGAGCAACCGTGATTATCTTTACGCTTCGCCGTTTGTTGTTGTTGCTGGTCACGTTGTTTCTGCTCTCGTTGATCGGTTTTAGCCTGCTGTATTACACCCCACACGCGCCGCTCAATGGTGCGGCGCTGCTCGATGCCTATCGCTTTTATTTCGGCAGCCTGCTGCAGGGCGATTTCGGCGTCTCCAGCACCAATGGGCAGCCAATCAGCGAACAGCTGCGGGAAGTGCTGCCCGCCACCGTCGAGCTCTGTCTGCTGGCGTTTTCGTTGTCGTTGCTGGTGGGTATCCCGCTTGGCATCACCACCGGCGTACTGCAACACAAAGCCGCCGACCGGATTATCAGCGCGCTGGCGCTGCTGGGCTTCTCATTGCCGGTGTTCTGGCTGGCATTGCTGATGACCTTATTCTTCTCGCTGCACCTGGGGTGGCTGCCGGTTTCCGGGCGTTTCGACTTGCTTTACCCGGTGCCGCCGGTGACCGGTTTCGCGCTGATCGACGCCTGGCTCGCTCATTCCCCCTATCGGGAGGAGATGATCGCCAGCGCCATACAACACATGATTCTGCCGGTGCTGGTGCTGTCGGTCGGGCCGACGACCGAAGTTGTCCGCCTGATGCGTATCAGTACCACCGACGTCGGCACCCAGAATTACATCAAAGCGGCGATTATCCGTGGTTTGCCGCGAGCTACCGTGATTCGTCGTCATCTGCTGCATAACGCGCTGCCGCCGATCATTCCGCAACTGGGGTTGCAATTCTCCACCATGCTGACGCTGGAGATGATCACCGAAGTGGTGTTTAACTGGCCGGGGATCGGCCGCTGGCTGGTCAATGCCATCCGTCAGCAGGATTTTGCGGCGATATCCGCCGGGGTGATGGTGGTCGGCGCGCTGGTGATCACCATCAACGTGCTGTCCGATATCTGGGGCGCCATGGCAAACCCGCTGAAACATAAGGAATGGTATGCACTCCGATAATATTTACGGCGAGAAAGCGCTCCCCAGCCGCTGGCGCGATGCCTGGAATGTGTTCCGCCAGGATCGGATGGCGATGATCGGTTTTTACGGTTTTCTATTGCTACTGGGATTGTGCCTGTTCGGCAACACGCTGGCGCCCTACGCGTTGGATCAACAGTTCCTCGGTTACCAGTTGCTGCCGCCCTCCTGGTCTCGCTATGGCGAAGTGTCGTTTTTTCTCGGCACCGACGATTTGGGCCGCGACCTGTTAAGCCGTTTGCTGAGCGGAGCCGCACCGACGTTTGGCTCCGCGTTGCTGGTCACGTTGGCGGCCACGCTGGTCGGCATTTTGATCGGCATGTTGGCCGGGGTAACCCACGGCCTGCGTTCCGCCGTACTCAACCATATTCTCGACCCGCTGCTGTCGATTCCTTCGTTGCTGCTGGCGATGGTGGTGATCGCCTTTATCGGCCCGCAATTAACACACGCCATGCTGGCGGTATGGATGGCGTTGCTGCCGCGTATGGTGCGTACTATCTATTCCGCGGTACATGACGAGCTGGAAAAAGAGTACGTGACCGCCGCCCGGCTCGACGGCGCCTCGACACGCTATCTGCTTTGGTATGCGGTAGTACCCAACATCCTGCCAGTGCTGGTCAGTGAAGTCACCCGCGCGTTCTCCATCGCCATTTTGGATATCGCCGCGCTCGGCTTTCTGAATCTGGGCGCCCAGCTACCCACCACCGAGTGGGGCGTATTACTGGGCAATTCGCTGGAACTGGTTTACGCCGCCCCCTGGACGGTGATGTTGCCCGGTACTGCGATCACCCTCAGCGTACTGATCGTCAATCTGCTGGGGGATGGCATTCGCCGCGCCCTGCTTGCTCAAACCGAATAGTGACGGAACAACACCATGGCATTACTGGAAATTCGTAATCTGACCATTGAATTCCTCACGCCGGACGGCCCGGTGAAAGCAGTGGATCGTGTCAGCATCAACCTCAACGAAGGCGAAATTCGCGGGCTGGTGGGTGAGTCAGGTTCCGGCAAGAGCCTGATCGCCAAAGCCATTTGCGGCATCAATAAAGAAAACTGGCGCATCACCGCCGACCGTTTTCGCTTCGATGACGTGGACATGCTGCAACTCACGCCGCCTCAGCGCCGTAAACTGGTGCGGCACAACATGTCGATGATCTTTCAGGAACCGCAGTCCTGTCTCGATCCGTCCGCACGCGTCGGCCGTCAGTTGATTCAATCCATCCCCGGCTGGACCTACAAAGGCCGTTGGTGGCAACGCTTCAACTGGCGCAAACGGCGCGCCATCGAATTGCTGCACCGCGTCGGCATCAAGGACCATAAAGATGTCATGCGCAGTTTCCCCTACGAATTGACCGAGGGAGAGTGCCAGAAAGTGATGATCGCCATCGCGCTCGCCAATCAGCCCCGATTGCTGATTGCCGATGAGCCGACCAACGCGATGGAAGCCACCACGCAGGCGCAAATCTTCCGCCTGCTCTCCCGGCTCAATCAGAACAACAACACCACCATTTTGCTGATCAGCCACGATTTGCAGACCATGAGCAAATGGGCGGACCGCATCAACGTGTTGTATTGCGGCCAGACGGTGGAAAGCGCCGTCAGCGATGAATTGATCAGCGCGCCGCACCATCCTTATACCCAGGCGCTGATCCGCGCCATGCCGGATTTCGGCTGCTCGTTGCCGCATAAAAGCCGCCTTAACACGCTGCCGGGGGCGATTCCGTCGCTGGCGCACCTGCCGGTAGGGTGTCGGCTTGGTCCCCGTTGCCCTTATTCACAGAAACAGTGCATGACGGCACCGCCGCTGATCCCGGTAAGAAACCATTGGTATGCCTGTCACTTCCCGCTCAACATGGAGGAATCCTGATGGTGGAAACCCTGCTGGAAGCCCGTAATCTCACCAAGACGTTTCGCTACCGTACCGGCTGGTTCCGCCGTCAGCACGTCGAAGCGGTGAAATCAGTGAGTTTTACGTTGCGGGAGCGACAAACGCTGGCAATCATCGGCGAAAACGGCTCCGGGAAATCCACGCTGGCCAAGATGCTGAGCGGCGTGATTCCCCCGACCTCCGGCGAACTGGTGATCGACGACCACCCCTTGCAGTATGGCGATTATCACTACCGCAGCCAGCGGATACGCATGATCTTTCAGGATTCGGCGACATCGCTCAATCCACGTCAGCGTATTGGCCAATTGCTGGAACTGCCGCTGCGTCTCAATACCGACCTGACGCCGCAGGAGCGGGAAAAAGCCATTAATCTGGCGTTGCGTCAGGTCGGCTTACGCGCCGATCACGCCACCTATTACCCGCACGCTCTGGCACCGGGACAAAAACAGCGTATCGGCCTGGCCCGGGCGTTAATTCTGCAACCTAAAGTGATCGTGGCGGATGAAGTGCTGGCGTCGCTGGATATGTCGGTGCGCTCGCAGATCATCAACCTGATGCTGGAACTACAGGAAAAACACGGTATTTCGTATATTTACGTCACCCAGCATCTCGGCATGATGAAACATATCAGCGATCAGATTCTGGTGATGCAGGCCGGCGAAGTGGTCGAACGCGGCAGTACCGCCGATGTGCTGGCGGCACCGTTGCATGATCTGACCAAACGGCTGATTGCCAGTCACTTCGGCGAAGCGCTGAGCGCCGATGCCTGGCGCACAGACAGTCACCGCACGTGAAAGCCGCGCCATATCTGACCCGGCGAGGAAAAACGCAGGGGCTCAAGCCCCCTGCGTCTAGTGGTTGGAGTACCCCTTTGGGCACCATACATGCTAGAATCGCCCGGTTTATTCACACCGATCATGGTAAATAATTATTTTTATTGACGATGATCGCAGCAACAATGATCACAAGGATACTGCCATGGGTTTTCTTAACGGTAAGCGCATTCTGGTAACGGGCGTTGCCAGCAACCGCTCCATTGCATACGGTATCGCCCAGGCGATGCATCGTGAAGGTGCAGAACTGGCGTTCACCTATCAGAACGACAAGCTGAAACCGCGTGTGGACGAGTTTGCCAAAGAGTTCGGATCGAGCATCGTGTTACCCTGTGATGTGGCAGAAGATGCCAGCATTGAGGCACTGTTCACCGAGCTGGCGAAAGTATGGCCGAAATTTGACGGCTTCGTGCACTCCATCGCTTATGCGCCGGGTGACCAGTTAGACGGCGACTACGTGAACGCCGTCACCCGCGAAGGTTTCGCCATTGCGCACGATATCAGCGCCTACAGCTTTGTAGCGATGGCGAAAGCCTGCCGTAGCATGCTGAACCCGAATTCCGCGCTGATGACGCTGTCCTACCTGGGTGCTGAGCGCGCCATTCCGAACTACAACGTCATGGGCCTGGCTAAAGCCTCGCTGGAAGCCAACGTTCGTTACATGGCGAATGCGATGGGCCGTGACGGCGTGCGCGTTAACGCGGTGTCTGCCGGTCCGATCCGCACACTGGCTGCCTCCGGCATCAAGAACTTCAAAAAGATGCTGTCTCACTGCGAAGCGGTTACGCCGATCCGCCGTGTGGTCACCATTGAAGACGTGGGCAATGCCGCCGCCTTCATGTGTTCCGACCTGGCTGCCGGTATCTCCGGTGAAGTTCTGCACGTTGACGGCGGTTTCAACATCGCTGCCATGAACGAGCTGGAACTGGGCGAATAATATCGTCATCTGTACCGGGCTCGCGGCCCGGTACAGGACTGTTTCCCCGTAAGCTCACCTCTTCCGTTCCCCTGCCATCGCTTGTCATCACCACCTTTTCCGCTAACACGACTCGCGTCAATACCGTGATCGTCAACGCGACGCCATTTTCGTGTTCGGCCAAAACCCCGCTACCAATCATCCGCGGATGCTGCACAGCCTGCGTCATGCGGCCGATCGCGGCGCGCATATCGTGCCTAACGGTGCTGAGAGAATCATGGCAAAAAGCGAGCGAGAGCAAGCGCATCGCCATCGTATTACTGAAAAAAGCCTTGAAGGCGAGATGAGCAGAGACAAACGAGGACAATGGATGGCGTTTGCCATTACCATGGCAATTCTGGTAATCACGACTTTTTTTGCCTGGAAGGGCGAAATGGTATTTGCCGGTACGTTAATCACACTTGATTTAATCGGACTCGCTTGCGCGTTTATTATCGGAAGATATCGCCGTTCCAACAATAACGAGTAACCCACCAGCATTCTCCAGGATTCAGTTCAAACATGCCTGCCTTATGCAGGCTATTCATGTGCAGCAACGCTTGCCGCCAGCGGCCGATTCGCGTAAAACTGTCTGCCGCTAAAGCCACTATTAACCGCAATTCTGGACGCTATGTTTCAAGACAACCCGCTGCTTGCGCAGCTTAAACAGCAACTCCACTCTCAGACGCCACGAGCGGAAGGCATCGTCAAAGCCACCGACAAAGGATTCGGTTTTCTTGAAGCCGACGCGCAGAAGAGCTATTTCATCCCGCCGCCGTACATGAAGAAAGTGATGCACGGCGACCGTATTATCGCCACGCTGCACACCGAAAAAGAGCGCGAAATCGCCGAACCGGAATCACTGGTGGAACCATTCCTGACCCGGTTTGTCGGCCGGGTCCAGAAAAAAGACGACCGTCTGTCCATCGTGCCCGATCATCCGTTGTTGAAAGAGGCGATTCCCTGCCGCCCGGCGCGTGGCGTCGAACAGGATTTCAAAGAAGGCGACTGGGCGGTAGCAGAAATGCGCCGTCATCCGCTGAAAGGCGACCGCGGTTTCTTTGCCGATCTGACCCAGTACATCACCAACGGCGACGACCCGCTGGCTCCCTGGTGGGTCACGCTGTCGCGTCATAATCTGGAACGTGAAGCGCCGAATGCCGATGCCGCCGAACTCGATGACGGCACGCTGGTACGCGAAGACCTGACCGGGCTGGACTTTGTCACCATCGACAGCGCCAGCACCGAAGATATGGACGATGCCTTGTACGTGCAGGACAACGGCGACGGTACGCTGGAAATGACGGTGGCCATCGCCGACCCGACCGCTTACGTACCTGCCGACAGCGAGCTGGACGCCATTGCCCGCCAACGCGCCTTCACCAACTACTTGCCCGGTTTCAATATTCCGATGCTGCCGCGCCACTTGTCGGACGATATCTGTTCGCTGCGCGCGAATGAGCGTCGCCCGGTGTTGGCTTGCCGTATGACCATCGCCGCCGACGGCGCACTGAGCCAGATTCGGTTCTTTGCCGCCTGGATCGAGTCTCGCGCCAAGCTGGTGTACGACGAGGTCTCCGACTGGCTGGAGCAACAAGGCAACTGGCAGCCGGCAAGCGAAAATATCGCCGTTCAGATCCGTCTGCTGCATCGCGTCTGCCAGGCCCGCAGTGCGTGGCGCACCGCACATGCGCTGGTGTTCCGCGACCGTCCGGATTATCGCTTCCTGTTGGGCGAAAAAGGCGAAGTATTGGATATCGTTACCGAACCACGCCGCATCGCCAACCGCATCGTGGAAGAAGCGATGATCGCCGCCAACATCTGCGCGGCACAGGTGCTGCGCGACACACTCGGCTTCGGTATTTACAACGTCCACAACGGTTTCGACCCGGTCAGCATTGACCAGGCGGTCGCGGTACTGGAAAGCAATGGTATTCAGGCCGATGCTCAGCAACTACTGACGCTGGACGGCTTCTGCATTCTGCGCCGTGAACTGGACGCACAGCCGACCCAATTCCTCGACAGCCGCATTCGCCGCTTCCAGACGTTTGCGGAAATCAGCACCGTGCCGGGCCCGCATTTCGGTCTCGGTTTGGAGGCTTATGCCACCTGGACTTCGCCGATCCGTAAATACGGCGATATGGTTAACCATCGGTTGCTGAAAGCTGTCATCACCCAAAGCGCGGCGGAAAAACCGCAGGACGAGGTGACGCTGCAACTGGCCGAGCGCCGTCGCCTCAATCGCATGGCGGAACGCGACGTCAGCGACTGGTTGTACGCCCGTTTCCTGAAAGACAAAGCCGGCACCGATGCCCGCTTTACCGGTGAGATTATGGACGTTAATCGCGGCGGTCTGCGTGTACGTTTGCTGGAAAACGGCGCCACCGCCTTTATTCCGGCCTCGTTTATCCACGCGGTGCGCGACGAGCTGGTGTGCAGTCAGGACACCGGCATCGTCACGGTGAAAGGCGAACCGGTTTACCGGCAGAGCGATACTCTGACGGTCATGTTGACCGAGGTACGGCTCGAAACCCGCAGCATCATCGCCAAACCGGCGGCCTGACGCGAACCGGTATAACGCCATCCATTCGGGTGGCGTTTTTTTATCGCCGGATCGACTGTCGCCCCTTTCCCTACACGATATTGCGACATAACGGAGAGGTGAACATGAAAAGAATCACACTGGGCAACAGCACTCTGTCAGTCCCGAACATTGCGCTGGGCTGTATGCGGCTGGCGGGCAAGACGCAGCAGGAAGCGGTCACCTTGCTGCAGACGGCGCTCGACGCCGGCATAGATTTCTTCGATCATGCCGATATCTACGGCGGCGGGCGTTCTGAAGAGATGTTTGCGGCGGCGGTGCGTCAGGCGGGCATCCCCCGCGACCAACTGCTGATTCAAAGCAAATGCGGTATCCGCCCCGGCTTTTTCGACTTCTCCCGACAACACATTATTGCGGCGGTTGAAGGCAGCCTGAAACGCCTGAATACCGACTACCTCGACACCCTGCTGCTACACCGCCCGGATACACTGTGCGAGCCGGATGAAGTCGCCGCCGCGTTCGACGAACTGGAAGCCAGCGGCAAGGTCCGCCATTTTGGCGTCAGTAATCAGGCACCGTTACAGGTTGAATTACTGAAAACCGCCGTGCGCCAGCCGCTGATCGCCAATCAGTTGCAGCTCAGCATCATGCACACGCCGATGATCGACGCGGGTCTCAACGTCAACATGACCCACGCGCCATCACTGCACCACGATGGTATGGTGCTGGAATACAGCCGCTTGCAGGGCATGACGATTCAGGCGTGGTCGCCCTTCCAGTACGGTTTTTTTGACGGCGTATTTGTAGATAACGACAAATTCCCGCAACTGAATGCCACGCTGAGCCATATCGCCGGCCAGTACGGCGTCTCGACTACCGCGCTGGCGGTAGCCTGGATTTTGCGCCACCCGGCCAGTATGCAGGTGGTTGTCGGCAGTATGGACCCACAGCGCCTGCAAGATATCGCCACGGCGTCTGAACTGCGTATCAGCCGCGAAGAGTGGTACGAAATCTACCGCGCCGCCGGTAATAAATTGCCCTGATATCCCTTCACATTCCCTTGCCCGGCGTCCGCCGGGCCGTTTTTCGCCACCGGTGACAACACACCTTCCCGCAAGCCGATGCATCACCACGGTCGTCATTGTCGTGTTGCCGTATGCCGGCCGCTCTCGCTCTCCCCGCCGTGACGGCAAACAAAAAACTTTATTCATGACAAAATATATTCTTGCTCACATTTTTCTCTTGTCATAACCACGCCGATTAATCACTGCACTATGGTTATTTATTGATATCACAATATTTATTGATATCCCGACGTCGATGAGGCTCGGTATTTATGATGTCTCGCGTTATCCGTTTCGCCGCAAGGCGACGCCTTGACAGGCCGTCAGACATTGCCGACGGCCAGGCATAACCACCAGTCAGGAGTCTGTGAGATGAAAACAATCAAAAACATGTCGATATGGATAGCCGTTGCTATCGCGGGCGCGATAGCGTTCGCCATGCTGGCGCTGAGTCAGGGGGAGCATGTCAGCGCCGTCTGGCTGGTCATCGCCGCGGTCGCGAGTTACAGCATCGCCTACCGTTTCTACAGCTTGTTTATTGCGCGTCGGGTGTTTGAACTGGATGACCGTCGCCTGACGCCCGCCGAGCGCCACAACGATGGGCTGGATTACGTTCCAACGAATAAGTGGGTGTTGTTCGGTCACCACTTTGCCGCCATTGCCGGTGCAGGCCCGCTGGTGGGGCCGATTCTGGCGGCACAAATGGGTTTTCTGCCGGGAACATTGTGGATACTGATTGGCGTAATGCTGGCCGGTGCGGTACAGGATTTTCTGGTGCTGTTTATCTCCACCCGGCGTGATGGCCGCTCCCTGGGCGAAATGGCGCGACAGGAATTAGGGTCGTTCGCCGGCGTGGTCACCATGCTGGGCGCACTGGGGGTGATGATCATTATTCTGTCGGCGTTGGCGCTGGTGGTGGTCAAAGCATTGACCAACAGCCCGTGGGGGATGTTTACCATTGCGGCCACCATCCCGATTGCGCTGTTTATGGGCGTTTATATGCGTTTTCTGCGGCCGGGTAAAATTGCCGAAGTATCGCTGATCGGTTTTGTGCTGATGATGATGGCGATTATCTACGGTGGCGACATCGCCGCACATCCGTACTGGGGGCCGTTTTTTACGCTGAAAGGCACAACGCTGACCTGGGTGCTGGTGATTTACGGCTTTGTCGCCTCGGTGCTGCCGGTCTGGCTATTGCTGGCACCGCGCGATTACCTGTCCACGTTTCTGAAGATCGGCGTGATCGTCGGGCTGGCGATCGGCATCCTGTTTGCCATGCCGGAACTGAAAATGCCCGCCGTCTCGCGCTTTATCGACGGTAGCGGGCCGGTGTTCTCCGGCAGCCTGTTCCCGTTCCTGTTCATCACCATCGCCTGCGGCGCTATCTCCGGCTTCCATGCCTTGGTCTCCAGCGGTACTACGCCCAAACTGGTTGAGCGCGAAAGCCACATCCGGTTTATCGGTTACGGCGCCATGTTGATGGAATCGTTCGTGGCCATCATGGCGCTGATTTGTGCGTCGGTGATCGACCCTGGGGTGTATTTCGCCATGAACGCGCCCGCCGCGCTGATCGGCACCACGGTAGAAAACGCCGCGCAGGTGATCAGTAGTTGGGGGTTCGTCATCACACCATCCGATCTGACCAACATCGCCAAAGATGTGGGTGAATCCTCGATTCTGTCTCGTGCCGGCGGCGCGCCGACCTTCGCCGTCGGCATGGCGCATATCATCACCGATATTTTTAATAGCCGGGCCATGATGGCATTCTGGTATCACTTTGCCATCCTGTTTGAAGCGCTGTTTATTCTGACCGCCGTCGATGCCGGTACTCGCGCCTGTCGGTTTATGGTGCAGGACCTGGCCGGGTTAGTGGTACCGAACATGGGCAAAAGCCACTCCTGGCTGGGGAATATGGCCGGCACCACCGTGGCGGTGGCCGGTTGGGGATTCTTTGTCTATCAGGGCGTGATTGACCCGCTCGGCGGGATCAACACGTTGTGGCCGCTGTTCGGCATCGGTAACCAGATGCTGGCGTCGATGGCGCTAATCCTCGGCACGGTGGTGTTGTTCAAGATGAAAAAACAGCGCTACGCGTGGGTGACGATACTTCCTACCGCCTGGCTGTTCATCACCTCGATGACCGCCGGCTGGCAGAAAATTTTTCACGAAAAACCCAGCATTGGTTTTCTGGCGCAGGCCAAACGTTTCTCGGCCGGCATTGAATCCGGCACGTTGATCGCCCCGGCCAAAAACATGCAGGATATGACGACGATTGTCTTTAGCAACCAAATCAACGCCATGCTGTGCGGTTTCTTTATGTTGGTTGCGGTCACGATGCTGGTCGCCGCGTTCTTCGCCATCCGCCGGGCGCTGCACAGCGACAAACCCACGACGAATGAAACCACGGCGGCATGGCGGCAGGAGACGCATAACGGCTGACGTCCATCCATAAGCAACCGGATGATATACAAGGCGAACACCCTTCTCGCGTGGATCACGCCTCCCTGATGTCGGGAGGCGTGAACGGCGTGGTGTGATTGGCGTGGTGTGATTAATGATGTACTGCCTGCCGATCCACCTTATCCTGCTCATCGTCTCCTTGCGGCACTGCACCATCGCCGCCTTTGACACGTTTTGACCACATCGCCGTGATGATCGGCACTAAAACCGAGGTCACAATCACTGATGTCGCCACCAGCGTGGTCGCCGCCGGCGCCACCGGCTTAAACGCCGGGACCATTTCCGCAATCAGTACCGGCGTCGCCACCGCCGCCCCGGCCGAGCTGGATGCAGCAATGCCTGCCGTACCGTCGCCGCCGCCCAGAACTTTATCCGCCAGTATCAACGGAATACCGGTAATAATGATCACCGATATCCCCAACAATACCCCCAACACCCCGGTCTGACCGATTACGCTCAAATCAATGGTGTTACCGAGTGCGAAGGCGAAAAAGGGGATAAGCGTTTGCACTGCCCGGCTGAAAAATTCGCGTAATTCCGGGTCGAGGTTCCCCAACGCAAACCCCACCAGAAACGGCAGCACTGCGCCGACAAACACATGCGGTTCAAAGGAAGCAATGCCGGCCGTGCCGAGAATAACCATCGTCATCAATGGGCCGGACTCCAGCGACATCAGCACGAAGGCGCCGGATTCCTCTTTAGTGCCGTACTGCTGCATGATCGAAGCATATAACCCGCCGTTGGTCATATCCATCGCCGCCACCAGCGCCAGGGTGGATAACCCGGCAAAAAAGCCGACCTCTACCCCATTCTCCGGCAAAATACGCGACGCTACCGCCGCCACGACCCAGGCTACGGCAATTTTCGTCACGACCAGCGTGCCGGATTTGCGCAATACCGTCCCGGTGGCGCTCAACTGAATCGACGCTCCCATACAGAAGAACCACACCGCCAGAATCGGCACCGTGCCGCTTACCAAACCGTTAGTAAAGGACCCGAAATACTTGCCGGCTCCCGGCGCAAAGGTATGGCACAACGCGCCGAGAAACAGCGGCACCAGCATCATGCCGCCCGGAATCTTTTCGATAGAACGCTTGATATGCATAGGATTGATTGCCTGAAGAAGGGGGGACAGAAACCATGAGCAACACAGGCGTTACCCGCCATGATTTTCAGCATGACGGGGTAACGCCTGTTCAGCCCACCCGAAGGCCGGGCTGTGCCACAACCGTGTACGACTTCATCGGCGACAAAGAAAACCGTTCCAGGACACAGGCCAAACACTTCTCAGTGCTGAAGGTAGACGTTTAGTTGCGGGATAAAAGTGATCGCCTGCAAATAAATAAAACAATGTTTCTATTTTTATAGATCGTTATTTTATTTATTGCGTTCAGGGAGGGGGAACGCCCTCCCCGGCAAAGAGGATGAATGGAATGCGTATGTCTGTACCGGATACAGATTGAGTCATTGCCCGTAGTAGGCATTCTTCCCGTGTTTGCGCAGATAGTGTTTGTCCAACAGTACGGACTGCATCGGTTCCAGCGCTGGGGTCAACTGGCGCGAGAAAATCCCCATGTAGGCAATCTCTTCCAGCACCACCGCGTTGTGCACCGCATTGTGCGCGTCGGTTCCCCAGGCAAACGGGCCATGGGCATTAACCAGCACCGCCGGAATATCTTGTGGCGATAGACCTCGGTCACGGAAAGTCTCCACAATCACCTGACCGGTTTCCCACTCATAGCGTCCGTTGATTTCCTCATCCGTCATCAGCCGGGTACAGGGGATGGGGCCATAGAAATAGTCGGCATGGGTCGTCCCCCACGGCGGCAAATCTTTACCTGCCTGTGACCAGATAGTGGCATGTCGGGAATGCGTATGGACAATTCCCCCAACGATGCGAAAGCCAGATACAGCACACGGTGGGTATCGGTATCGGAAGAGGGTTTACGTCGCCCTTCCACCACCTTACCGGTTTCCAACTCCACCACCACCATATCCTGCACGGTCATCATGCCGTACTCCACACCCGAAGGTTTAATCACCATCAGGCCACGTTCACGATCCACTGCGCTCACGTTCCCCCAGGTGAACGTCACCAGTTGATGCCGGGGTAAAGCCAGATTGGCTTCAAGCACCTGAATTTTCAGTTCTTCCAACATCGTCTGCTCTCCTGTGTGATTTACCTTATTCTCACGTTGGGCTATCGGCACAGGTATGGGCTGAATGGCTGAAAAACAGGCTGTGTTCTGCTGGGACGCCAGAAAAGGGATCACGCTGGCGCAGCGCGGCTGATAAAGACGGATACAACATCGCCAGCACACTGTGAATTAAGAGTTTTTCACCTGTTACGCGCTTAGACGGTAATTATACTGGCAGCCAGATATACACAGCGCGTCACGGCACTCGCACTCGTCACGATGCCATGACAACAAGATTCTTCATGGCGGCGAAAAGCTCAGCCGTGAAATATGAACAACTGGAGAAAAACCATGCAGATCAATAAAAAACTGACAACAGCCGTGCTGGCGATGGTGATAGTCAGCACACTGGCGGGCTGCGCCGGCATGAACAAACGTCAGCGTAATACGGCTATCGGCGCCGGTATCGGCGCGCTCGGCGGCGCGGTGTTGACCAACGGCAGTACGCTGGGCACCGTTGGTGGCGCAGCGGTAGGCGGCATTATTGGTCACCAGACGACAAAATAACGTATCGTCTTAATCAAACAGGCTCCCGAGGGAGCCTGTTCTGTTTCAACGCTTCCACCGCTTATCGCGGCGTGATATGGCTTAGCCTCCGGCCAGCTTAACCTTCATGCCTTTGGCTTCCAGTAACTGCTTGAGTTGATCACGTTTGTCGCCCTGAATTTCGATCACGCCATCCTTCAACGCACCACCGCAGCCGCACTTCTTTTTCAGCTCTGCCGCAAGCCGCTCCAATGCTGCATCATCCAGATCGATACCCGTAATCAGGCATACGCCCTTGCCCTTTCGCCCACTAGTCTGACGCTGAATACGCACAATACCGTCCCCCTTCGGGCGAGCGGCTTTCTGTACAGGTTCGTCGACACGCCCGGTTTCAGTGGAGTACACCAGGCGACTGTTATCATCACGCATTATTTCTCTCCCAGCGACGCCAGGATCGTTTTCAGCGTCTGCGCCGGATCGGCTGACTGGGTAATAGGGCGACCAATCACCATATAATCCACACCCGCCTGTTGTGCCTGCTGCGGCGTCATAATACGGCGCTGATCGCCCGCGTCGCTGCCTGCCGGGCGAATACCTGGGGTAATCAGCCGGAAGTCTGTGCCGCACACCTGCTTCAGTCTCAGCGCTTCATGGGCAGAACAGACTACGCCGTCCAGACCGCACTGTTGCGTCAAACGTGCCAGTTTTTCCGCCTGCTCGGCCGGCGACAGGCTAATCCCCAATCCCTGAAGATCCGCATCATCCATGCTGGTCAGCACCGTCACCGCTATCAGTAACGGCGCGTCGTCGCCAAACGGCACCAGTGCGTCACGGGCTGCCGTCATCATGCGGGCACCGCCGCTGGCATGCACATTGACCATCCATACCCCCAGCTCCGCCGCCGCGGCTACGGCTCTGGCCGTGGTATTGGGAATATCATGAAACTTAAGATCGAGGAACACCTCAAAACCGCGCTGTTGCAGATCGTTGACCAGTTGTGGCCCGAACAGCGTGAACATCTCTTTGCCGACTTTCAGCCGACAGTCCTTCGGGTCAATGCGATCGACAAATGCGTAAGCGGCGCGCTGCTCAGCGTAATCCAGCGCCACAATAATCGGAGAGCCTGAAGCCAGGGTATTGGAAGAGGGGGTTGGGCCGTTCACTGGTGTGCTCCCGTCGTTAAGCCTGAGTGAGTTAATCATTTCCGCCGCGCATTCTACCCGCCCCTGCCGGTAAATGCCAAACCGCGCCATCGCCTGACCAGAACGTAATATGCCCACCAATAAGCATGTTGTAACTAAAAACACAAACAAAGCTCTCTAATAAAGAGCCCGGACGGAATTATTCCCCATCCAGCCCGCGAATGGGTTTGACGCTGGCCCAGGTACGGCAGGAAGGACAATGCCAGTAGAGCGACTGCGATGTAAATCCGCATTTATGGCAGCGATAACGCGGTTTAGCCTGAATCTGCTCGCCAACCATATTGCGCAGTACCAACAGGCTTTCTTTGGCGCGGCCATCTTCCGCTTCACGCAGGTGGTAATCAATCAGCCGATGGAACACCCGCATGGTGGGGTGTCGCTGCAATTGGCGCGTGACGTAGGTTTGCGCCGACTCCGTGCTCTCATACTGTTCCAGCACATCCGCCATCATCAGATCCGCGCTGGAGCCACTTTTCTCTTCCACGCAACGGCGAAGAAACGCCGCCCACCCTTCCGGCTGCTGCAGGTAACGATAGCACTCCTGCAACAGGGGTAAGGTTTCGCTAACCAGCTCGGTATCCTGATCAAGCACTTGCTGCAGCATGGCAACCGCCTGAGGATAATTCTGCTGCGCCATATAAATACGCCCCAACATGATAGACACGCGGGCGCATTGGCTATCCGCCGCAGATGCTTTTTTCAACATTGCCACGGCCTTATCCAGATCATCGCTGCCCATCGCCTGTAGCGCCTGTTCACAATAGAAGTGGGCGATTTCACTGCGTAGCTGGGTTTTGCCCAGCTTGACCAGTTTTTCAGCGGTATCGATGGCATTCGGCCAGTCGCTGGTAGATTGATGAATTTGCAACAGTTGCTGCAACGCACTGACGCGAAAATCCTCTTCATCCACCAATTGTTTGAAAATTTCTTCCGCGCGATCGTACAACCCGGCCACCATGTAGTCGCGCCCCAGTTGCTGCACCGCCAGCAGGCGCTGTTCAAAACTGAGTGACGCGCTTTCGGTAAGCGCCTGATGGATGCGGATAGCGCGATCCACTTCGCCGCGCGAGCGAAACAGATTGCCCAGGGTCAGGTGCGCTTCAAAGGTATTGCTATCGTCTTTCAGCATGTCGAGAAACAGCTCGACGGCTTTATCCTGCTGGTTAGACAACAGAAAGTTCACCCCGGCGACATAGTCGCGCGACAAGCGGTTGGTTTCATCCTGTTTGTCCTGCTGTGCACCCCTGCGCCCCATATACCAGCCATAGGCGGCGGCAACCGGCAGCAACAGAAACAGCAGTTCAAGCATGGGGGGGTTCCTTAGTGGGTAGCGGACTCAGCGGAGGTCGCACCGCTGGCGCTCTCCGGGGCAGACAGTTGCTGCTCAAGACGTTTGATTTTACGTTGTTCGCGCCCCAGCGCAATGCGCAGACGCAGATAAAACAGGCCGCAGATCACCCAGCCGAGTGCAAAACCGGCGGCAAACAACATTGCCAGCAACGTAGACAACCGGTATTCCCCCTGCGCCAGCAAATAGTTGAAAGTAATCATCTGATCGTTATGCGCTCCCAGCGTAATCGATACGATGAATACCGCCAGCACCAGAAAAAAAATCAGCATATATTTCACGTTCGCTTCCTGTGATATCGCCTTAAACGGATGAATTATGCCAAATTTCGGCAGTGAACCCTATTAACTTAACATTTCCTCATCGGGGGGGAAACGCTAACGGGATGCACGGAGGGAAAAACGGCTGGCGGCGCACCCACTTAAGGATGAAACATGCGGTGCTCCGGCAGGCAAACCTGGCGGAACACCGTGATAATCATCGCCAGTGGCGGTATGTTCGTTCGGGTATAGGGTTTGCGCCCGCCCGTCAGGCATCCGGATGGGCCGGCCGACGATAGACGGTTGCCTTTTGCGGCGTACCGGTAGCGCGAAGCGGGCCACACCAGCGGTGCGCCAGCCAGACAGCAACCAGCGACACGCCGGCGCTGATCACCGCCGCAGCCGCCACATCTTGTGGCCAGTGCATCCCCAGCAACAAGCGACTGGCAATCACACTGTTCGCCCACAATATGATTAACGCCACCGTCATGTAGTGGCGGCGAGTCCACAATAATCCCACCGCCAATAGCGCCCAGGTGACGGCAAACATGGCATGGCCGGATGGGAAAGCGTAATCCGATTGTTCCTGCCAGTGCTGACGCTGCCACTGCGGCAATGATGACGCCTGCTGCAGTTGCTGCTCCAGCAAGCCGGCGCGCTCATCGACAGGAAGCGAATAAAAATAACGGTCATCCACCTGATGTGCTTGCTCCAGCCAGACGACAAACGGCCGGGGCTCTTGCGTCCAGTTTTTCATCGCCGATTTAATCCCCTGCCCCGCGACTACGCTGGTAAACAGTATCGTCAGCAGCACCAGCGCCTGGCGGGCAGGTAAACGCAATAGCCATAAAAACCACGCCGATAACACCAGGCTGGTCAATATTCCCCAAGGCGCCGACACGGTTTCCGTCATCCAGAATAAGGGGTTGAGCCACCATCCCGATACGGTCGGCTGCCATTGCCATCCGATGCTCCAGACCAGTATGGGCAACACCATCAATGATATTGTGCCAATCAGGGTGCGTCTGGCGAGGTCGTACATGACTTCTTCCTATAATTCAGCAGGATATTAGAACAAAATTTTCACAATTTTATCAAAAAAGAGGGCATCGGTTGTCAGTATGACGTAAAATGCTTGTCAGTTATGTCAACAACACCACGATTATCCCGAACCATTCAGTCACCGGTTAAAAGAGTCGGCTGAACACCCCGCTGCCGCGGTGTAACCCGGTAGCGTCGATACGTGGCTTCCCTCCTGTGCGGAGCGGAAATTCATCATTTATGCGTTGGAGATTAACATGCAGCTAAAACGGGTGGCGGAAGCCAAACTACCCACCCCGTGGGGCGATTTCCTGATGGTAGGATTCGAGGAAACAGCGACCGGGCGCGATCACCTGGCGTTGGTTTACGGTGATATTTCCAGTCCCGAACCGGTACTGGCCAGAGTACACTCAGAATGTCTGACCGGGGATGCACTGTTTAGCCTGCGTTGTGATTGCGGTTTTCAGTTGGAAGCAGCGTTGAATCACATTGCCGAAGAAGGACGTGGCGTATTGCTGTATCACCGTCAGGAAGGACGCAATATTGGCCTGTTGAACAAGATCCGTGCCTATGCCTTGCAGGATCAAGGCGCCGACACGGTCGAGGCTAATCATCAACTGGGCTTTGCCGCCGACGAACGCGATTTCACGTTGTGCGCCGACATGTTTAAATTATTGAACGTGCAAGCGGTTCGCCTGCTCACCAACAACCCGAAGAAAGTGGCTATCCTGAGCGAAGCGGGCATCAATATCGTAGCGCGCGTACCGCTGATTGTCGGCCGCAACCCAAAAAACGAACACTACCTGGCGACCAAAGCCGCTAAAATGGGCCATCTGCTGGATAGCAAATAACCATATCATTACACGCCAGACGTCATCCGCCTGGCGTGTCGTCATCAATGTTTGATGATGTAGATATCCTTACTGTAGTAATCCCCTTTCAAATCCGGCTTAAACCCGCCCACATACGGCTTCACCATCTGGCTGCGCACATAGTAGTAAATCGGGATTAGCGGCATCTGCTGTTGCAGGATAGCCTCCGCCTGATGATAAAACACGTTGCGCTCGTCCAGCGACGATGCTTTCACCGCTTTGTCCAGCACGTCGTCGTAGGCTTTGTCATTAAACTTGCCGCTGTTATTACTGTCATTGGCGCGCAGGGTATCAAAATAGGTCGACGGCTCGTTATAGTCGGCTCCCCAAGACCCCCTCACCAACTCAAAGTTACCGATGCGTGAGGTATCCAGCAGGGTTTTCCACTCCTGATTCATCAACGTGGCTTCCACGCCGAGATTCTGCTTCCACATCGAGGCGGCGGCGATGGCGATCTTTTGATGCGATTCGGACGTGTTGTACAGCAACTGGAATTTCAGCGGGCGGCTCTCATCAAAGCCCGCTTCTTTCAGCAGCTTTTTCGCTTCGGCATTACGCTGCTGCTGCGTCCAGCTCGCCCATTCCGGCTGGTTGCTGGTATAACCGGCCATACCGCGCGGCACATAGTTATACGCCGGGACCTGCCCTTGCCCCAGGACCTTATCGGCAATCACCCCCTTATCCAGCGCCAGGTCCAACGCGCGTCTTACACGCGGGTCATTGAACGGCGGTTTCTGGGTATTGAAGCGGTAGATATACGTCGAGAGAAACGGTGAAACCTTCACTTCATTCGGCAATTCCTGTTGCAACGATTTAAACAACTGGTTGGGCATGGTATAGGTGGCATCCACTTCCCCGGCTTTGTAACGATTCACCTCTGCTGTATTGGAAACAATGACCAAATAGGTCACTTTGTTCAGCACCGTATGGGCATTATCCCAGTAATTCGTGTTGCGCTTGGCGGTAATACGCTCATTGACGACCCATTCGACCGGCACAAACGGCCCGCTGCCGACAAAATGAGTGGTTTGGGTCCACTTGTCGCCTAATTTCTCAATCGCGGCTTTAGGAACGGTGACCATCACATAGTGATCCACCATCGGCAGGAAGTAAGACAACGGCTGATCCAGCGTAACCTGTACCGTCTGCGGATCCAGCGCCTTGATGCCTAACTCTTGCGGGCTCTTTTTGCCCGCGATAATGTCGCCGGCATTCAACACATGCATACTGCCGACATACGTCTGGTACGGCGACAGGGTTTTAGGGTCGACCAGACGCTGCCAACTGAACACCACATCATCCGCGGTAATCGGGCTGCCGTCAGACCATTTCAGCCCCGGACGCAAATGGAACGTCCAGACCTGGTTATCTTTATTTTCCCAGCGTTCGGCTAAACCGGGCACTACCGTACCGTCATCACGCACCGATATCAGTTTTTCGAAAAAATCGTGGGTGAGGTTACCTTCCACATCACTTTCCACTTTGTGCGGATCCAGCGATGCCGGTTCGGAACCGTTGGCACGCACCAGTTCCTGCTTATCCGCCAGTTGTACACCGGCAGGCACCACTGCCGCCTGTACCGAAACCGCAGCAAAACTCAACGCACCCAGGATGGATGCCAGCCAACCCTTGTCTATTGTCATTCCATATGCTCCTATATAATTTTATTTTATGGATCATGGCATTAAGCCATTATTCACTAATACTGCATCTGTGCGATCAGTACAAGGAAACATGGCATAATTCCCGCGGCGGTGCCACGATGGCAAAAAATCAGCCTCGGGTTAGAGGCTGATAGCGGGTGGGGAAGCCGACCGTTCAAGCGTCAGCAGCGTCAGACATGCTGTGAATCACCCAGCATACGGCGGATAACATAGTGCAGGATGCCGTCATGGCGAAAATAGGTCAGCTCGGTACCGGTATCAATGCGGCAGCGGGTCTGGATGATCAACGGCTCACCATCCGGACGGGTAAGCGTCACCGCAACCGTCGCCCCCGGCGTCAGATCTGACAGATTACGAATCTCAATCTGCTCGTCACCGGTCAAATTCAGCGTTTTGCGGTTTTCGCCATTCAGAAACTCCAGTGGCAAAATGCCCATGCCAATCAGGTTGGAACGGTGAATACGCTCAAACGACTCGGCAATCACTACCCGCACGCCCAGCAGGCGCGGACCTTTTGCCGCCCAGTCCCGGCTGGAACCCGAACCGTACTCCTTACCGGCAATGACCGCCAACGGTATGTGCTGTTCACGGTAGCGTACCGCCGCGTCATAGATCGTCGTGACCGACTGCGACGGTACATGGCGGGTAAAGCCGCCCTCTTTGTCCGGGACCATGTCGTTGCGGATGCGTACATTGGCAAAAGTGCCGCGCATCATCACCTCATGGTTGCCGCGCCGCGCGCCGTAAGCATTAAACGCCGACGGCTCCACGCCGTGCTCCTGCAGATAACGGCCAGCCGGGCTATCAGGCCGGATACTGCCTGCCGGCGAGATATGATCGGTGGTGATCGAATCACCCAACATTGCCAGAATATGTGCGCCACAGATATCCTGCACCGGCGCGGGCGCTTTTTGCATAGGGTCGAAAAATGGCGTACGTCGAATATAGGTGGAATCGGCCGGCCAACGGTAGGTCGGTTCCTCACCCACCTCGATCGCCTGCCAGGCGGGCGTGCCGTCAAATACCGACGCATAGGCTTTGCTGAACAAACCGGCACTCACCGTCTGCACCGTATCCGCCACCGCATCGGCAGACGGCCAAATATCACGCAGATAGACCGGCTGCCCTTGTGTGTCCTCGCCCAGCGGCTGGCGAGTCAGATCCAGCGCGATGTTCCCAGCCAACGCGTAAGCCACCACCAGCGGTGGCGAGGCCAGCCAGTTGGTTTTTACCAGCGGATGGATGCGCCCTTCAAAGTTACGGTTACCGGATAACACCGCCGCCACGGTGAGATCATCCTCACGAATCGCGCTTTCGATGGCCTCCGGCAGCGGCCCGGAATTACCGATGCAGGTAGTGCAACCGTATCCCACCAGATAAAAGCCCAGTTGTGCCAGTGGTTCGGTCAACCCGGCCAGCTCCAGATAGTCTGAAACCACCCGCGATCCGGGCGCCAGCGAGGATTTCACCCAGGGTTTGACCTTCAACCCGCGCTCGACGGCATTACGCGCCAGCAATCCCGCCGCGATCATCACGCTGGGGTTCGAGGTATTGGTACAAGAAGTGATGGCGGCAATCACCACCGCGCCGGGCGCCAGTGGCGTCGCCGGGTCTTTTTCCGCCGTTGAGGCAACGGTGGTTGCACTGGTTTTCGTCGTCAATTCCAGTTCCCGGCTGGCGTTAAACGCACGCGGCACTTCAGGCAGCGTTACCCGGTCCTGTGGACGTTTAGGGCCGGCCAGACTGGTTTCAACGCTCGTCATATCCAGCTCCAGCACACTGCTAAAACGTGGCTCATCCCCCGCATGACGCCACAATCCCTGCTCGCGGCAATACGCTTCCACCAGCGCGATCTGCTCATCACCACGGTTGGTTAGCCGCAGGTAATCCAGCGTGATGTCATCTATTGGGAAAAAGCCGCAGGTCGCGCCATACTCCGGCGCCATATTGGCCAGCGTGGCGCGATCCGCCAGCGGCAGATGGGCGAGCCCCTCGCCGAAGAACTCAACAAATTTACCCACCACGCCGTGCTGGCGCAGCATCTGAGTCACAGTCAACACCAGATCGGTCGCGGTGATACCTTCACGCAATCGGCCGCTCAACCGCACGCCGACGACATCGGGGATCAGCATCGATACCGGCTGCCCGAGCATCGCCGCTTCCGCTTCGATACCACCAACGCCCCAGCCCAGAACCCCGAGTCCGTTGATCATGGTGGTGTGCGAATCGGTGCCGACCAGCGTATCCGGGTAAGCCAGCAACACATCATCTTGCTGGCTGCTCCAGACCGCTTTCGCCAGATACTCCAGATTGACCTGATGGCAGATCCCCGTGCCCGGCGGCACCACCCGAAAATGCCGAAAGGCTTTCTGCCCCCAGCGCAAAAAGGCGTAACGCTCATGATTACGGACCATTTCCAGGCGGGTATTTTCTTCCAGCGCATGTTCATTGCCGAAATGATCCACCGTGACCGAATGGTCGATGACCAGATCCACCGGCGTCAATGGGTTCACCCGGCTGACCTTTCCGCCCAATCGCTGCACCGCATCACGCATCGCCGCCAGATCTACCACCGCCGGCACACCGGTAAAATCCTGCATTAACACTCTGGCGGGATGAAAAGTGATTTCGCGATCCGCGTGACCATCGCGTTGCCAGTCCGCCAGCGCTTGCAGGTCGGCATCCTGCACCGTGTCGCCATCCAGATGGCGCAACAGATTTTCCAACAGAATCTTTAGCGATTTGGGTAATCGATCAAGATCCCCCAGCCATTGTGCCGCCAGCGGTAAACTCCAGTATTGATAAGTGCGCTTATGGACCGTAAGGGTAGCGAGACAAGCATCGCCATAGGGTTGAGATGACATGGTTCCTCCCCGGCAGGCAACTGCCCAGCGGACTCACGTCAGTGAATACGACGCGGACATGGTTGCAGAATTTGTCGGACGCCTGAAAACCACCCGCGTTGCATCGTCTTACAGTGACAGGCATCACTCAGTTAAAGATAACACAAACCATCGTTAACGCATTTTTAACACACCGATAAAACCACACGCCAGAGTGAACATTCCGACTTTGCAACCGATAACAATAAACAAGGAAACGATTTATCTCAGGACACGAATTATCGGGAAAAAGGTGGGCATCGGCAGTGCGTTGATTTCACAGTACTCTTATCTTGCGATACCGCGCACAGCCTGATTATTTGATTTATAGCAATATGAATTCACACAAACGTGTGAAAACGCTTACCGTTGCTAACATTATTACCTGATACTACGATTCACCGCAAAGACGTTTACTGAAGGAATGGCGAATGAAACTCTATTACAAACCGGGAAGTTGCTCACTATTTCCTCACATCATCCTGCATGAAACCCGGGCCAAGTTCACTTTGGTGAACGTCGACCTGCGTACCAAGAAAACCGAACAGGGAAGTGACTATTTGCAGATCAACCCAAAAGGCATGGTACCTGCGCTGGCCCTGGATGATGGAACCATCCTGACTGAAAACATTGCGATTGCCCTGTATCTGGCCGACAAAGCGCCGCAATATAATCTGATCGCGCCATCCAGCACCATTCACCATTACCGAGCCATTGAGTGGCTGGCGTATATCTCTACCGAACTGCACAAATCCTTTAGTCCCCTGTTACGCCCCGGCACGCCGGAGCTGTACAAAGATTTGCTGAAAAGCTATCTGGAGCAGCGCTTCCGTTACCTGAATCAGGTACTGAGCGAGCACGATTATCTGGTGGGCAATCGGTTTGGCGTGGCGGATGCTTACCTGTTCACCATTTCTCGCTGGGCGCACGATCTGAAGTTCGACCTGATTCAGTTCCCGGCGTTGACGGCTTATCTGGAGCGTGTTTCTGGACGGCCGGCGGTAGAGAAAGCACTGACGGCGGAAGGGCTTGATGTTAAATTCTGATATGTCGCACGCCAGATGAAAAGCAACGGGGCCATAGCCCCGTTGTTGATCTCGTAGCGATAAAAAAGACTAAAGACGAACCGCCTGAAAATGGTGACGTGGCTGCACGATCCCCTCCTGCGCCGCCACCAGTTGCAGTTCATACTGCGCCATCTCTTTCGTCACCAGCATCACTTCATATACCGCTGCCGTCGTGTGTTCCAGCGCTTGCTGCGGCGTTGCCCCTTTCAGCAAGTTCACCAGCAATAAACCACTGGTCAGGTCGCCTACACCGACCGGCTGGCGCGGGCCGAAATCCACCAGCGGGCGCTGAATATGCCAGGCGCTTTCCGGCGTAACCAGCAGCATTTCAAAACTATCCTGGCGGGTAGCCGCGCGGCTCAAGTGCTTGACCAGTACCAGATTCGGCCCTCGTTGGCACAGCTCGCGGCTGGCCTGTACCGCCTCTTCCAGCGTGTGAATCGTGCAGCCGCTCAACAGCTCCAGTTCCGGCAGGTTGGGCGCAATCATATCGCTCGCCTGCAATGACTGGTTGCAGTGAAAATCGGTCACACCTGCCGGCACAATGCAGCCTTTTTCCGGCGTGCCCATCACCGGGTCACAAAAATAAATGGCTCGTGGATTCGCCGCTTTCACCCGGCGCACCACCTCCAGAATATGGCCGCCCTGTTCCGGCGAACCGATATAGCCACTCAACACCGCGTCGCAATCTTTAAGATGATCAATATTACTGATGCCCTGAGCTATCTCCGTCAGGTGCTCAGCAGGCATAACGCAGCCAGTCCATTGCCCATATTGCGTGTGGTTAGAGAATTGCACGGTATTCAGCGGCCAGACATTGACGCCCATCCGGCGCATGGGAAATTCCGCCGCGCTGTTGCCGGCATGACCGAAAACCACGTGAGACTGAATCGACAGTATGTTTTTCATGAAAATGACTACCCTTGCCTGCTCAAATGCGATGTATTTGTCTTTATATACTGTGGGTTATCAAACCGTTTCTTATCGAACAGCGTAATGCTGTTATCCCGTCCGCCATGGTATGGCTGATACGGTATTACCTGGTGTAACCTGTCAGGCTATCCCCCTCTGTGGAGAGGCGCCTAAAAACGAAGGGAGCATTCCGCTCCCTTCGGTAAGTCCATCAGTCTTTCCAGCAGACCAGACAATAGTTTTTCTTACCCCGACGCAGCAAGGTGTAACGGCCAAACAAACGATCAGCATCCGTAAAGGTGTATTCCGGATCAGACTGTTTTTCACCGTTGATAGTGATCGCGTTGGATGCAATGGTTTTGCGTGCCTGCCCGCGCGAGGGCTGCAATTCGGAATCAACCAGCGCCTGCTGTAAATCCGCGCCGGTCGCCAGCTCAACCATCGGCACGCCATCCTGCGCCAATTGAGCAAAATCGGCTTCGGTCAGGTCACTCAGATTACCGTTAAACAGACTCTGGGTGATGCGTTTAGCCGCCACCAGCCCCTCTTCGCCATGCACCAGACGAGTCACTTCTTCCGCCAGTACATACTGAGCGCGCGGCGCTACACCGCTGTTTTTGTCCTCTTCTTCCAACGCATTGATGACATCAATGTCAAGGAAGGTGAAGAACTTCAGGAAGCGGTACACATCGGCGTCGGCAGTGTTGATCCAGAACTGATAGAACTTGTACGGGCTGGTCTTCTTCGGGTCCAACCATACCGCACCGCTCTCGGTTTTACCGAATTTGGTGCCGTCGGACTTGGTGATCAGCGGAACCGTCAAACCGAACACCTGCTTCTGATGCAGACGACGGGTCAGGTCGATCCCGGAGGTGATATTGCCCCATTGATCGGAACCGCCGATCTGCAATTCCACGCCATGCAGCGCATTCAGCGAGGCGAAATCATAGCCCTGCAACAGGTTATAGGAAAACTCGGTGAAAGAGATACCCACATCATCCCGATTCAGACGCTGTTTAACCGCTTCTTTGTTAATCATCTGGTTGACGGAGAAGTGCTTGCCGATATCACGCAGGAACGTCAGCACGTTCATGGAACCGAACCAGTCGTAGTTATTGGCCGCTACGGCACTGTTATCGCCGCAGTCGAAATCCAGGAAAGGGGCGACCTGACGACGGATTTTCTCTACCCATTCCTGCACCGTATCTTCGGTATTCAGCTTACGCTCGGCAGCTTTGAAGCTTGGGTCGCCAATCAATCCCGTTGCGCCGCCAACCAGCGCTACCGGTTTGTGGCCGGCCATCTGAAAGCGTTTCAGGCACAGCAGCGGCACCAGATGTCCCAAATGCAAGCTGTCGGCGGTCGGGTCGAAGCCGCAATACAGTGCAATTGGCCCCTGCGCCAGTCGCTCTGCTAACGCGCCCTCGTCCGTAACCTGAGCCACCAGGCCCCGCTCTTGCAATTGTTGAATCAGATTGCTTGCCATCAAAGTCTCCATGTATAAACGACTGCACCTTTGCCGGTACACGACTTTTCGCCGCTTTGGCGAAAGAAAAAATTCAGGGTGACATAGAATAAAGCGCCGACACCGGGAGTGCCAGCGCTTAGCGCAACAAATTGCGGTGATTTACGGCGCCAGCCGGTCAATTGTCCAGCCATCGCCCTCGCGCCGGTACATAAAGCGATCATGGAGACGATGTTCGCCGCCCTGCCAAAACTCCATTGATTCGACAGTGACGCGAAACCCACCCCAGAAGGTCGGTAACGGAATCTCGCCTTGCTGAAATTTCTGCTTCATTTCGAAGAATTTGCTTTCCAGCATGCTACGGGCGGAAATGCGGCTGGATTGCTTTGAAACCCAGGCGCCGATCTGGCTGTCGCGCGGACGGCTGTGGAAATACTTCATGACCTCCAGCATCGGCAGTTTTTCCGCCTTGCCCAGGACGATGACCTGCCGCTCCAGCATATGCCAGGGGAACAACAAACTGATGCGGGCGTTAACGGCAAGCTGCCGGGCCTTACGGCTGCCCATATTGGTATAGAACACCATGCCTTTTTCATCATAGTGTTTCAGTAGCACGATACGCTGATAGGGTTGCCCCTGCTCATCGACCGTTGCGACACACATCGCGGTAGGATCAGCCAGTTGCGCTTCACAGGCTTGCTTCAGCCAGCGCTCAAACAGGTCGAGCGGGTTGTCGGTAAGATCCCGGCGGCGCAGGCCGCCTTGAGTATATTCGCGTCGCAAATCAGCGATATCGACGCTTGCGGCCTGTTCAGGCGCCAGCGCTACCTTGTTGCGGGCATTATCGTTTTCGGTGGTCATGCAATCCTGCCGTTGCCTACTCGGGCGAGAAAGGGGAATGGCCCATTTTGCGCCCGCACCGGCTAAATCTCAACGCCTGCAACGACATAGACCTGCAATAACATAGACCTGCAACAACATAGGTCTGCAACAACATAGAAAACGGTTCACTCCAGTACACAGTCATTAACGATGATTCTATCGCCTCGTACGATAAACGCCTGATTTCCCTTGCTCCAGAAAGCATAGCGATCATCGCTGTAACGCGTGCCGGACGCGGCGGGCACCTGGGGCAACGTGTGAGATTCGCCATCCAGCAGGAACGTCACACTGTCACCCTGCGGGCCGGGATTAAGCGTAACGGTAAGCGGCATGGTGCCGCACCGGTAGTGCAAGGTTTGCGGTTTCGCCGCCGGCATCAGTTGGGCGCAGCCGCTTAGCAGTAGTAATACACCGGTGATCAGCAGTGATTTCATTCTATTCTCCTCCTGTTATACGCGGATTCGGGCATCCCACCCGAGTAAATCCAATAACGGAGAAGTCTATCAACAGAGCGCTGGCGGACCTCTCGGCAAAATCCGATTACACCGGCATCGCCGGATAAATCGCCCCCAATACGGTTTCATGGCTGGCGCCGGTCACCGACGGTAAATTACCCGGCAGCCCGGACAAGGTGCGAAACGCCAGCCAGGCGAATGCCAGCGCCTCCATATCATCGCCGCGGATACCGAAATTATCGGTCGTGCAAACTTCAATACCCGGCAAACGCGCCGATAGTTGGCTCATCAGCAATGGGTTACGCGCCCCACCGCCGCATACCAGCACACGTTCACACCCGCCGGTCAGTAAGACTTGTCCGGCGATGGTTTCCGCCGTCAACGCCACCAGCGTGGCCTGAACATCTTCCGGTCGTAAACGCGGAAACACCGCCAATTGCCTTTCCAGCCACGCCAGATTGAAATATTCGCGCCCGGTACTTTTCGGAGCCGGCAACCCGAAATAAGGGTCGGACAAGAGATGACTCAATAACGCGTTATCTACCTGACCAGTCAGTGCCCAGGCCGCATCTTTATCATAGGGCAGAGCCCGATTACGCCACACCCAGGCATCTAGCAGCATATTGCCGGGCCCGGTGTCATAACCTTTTACCGCTCGCCCCGGCACCAACACCGAAATATTGGCGATGCCGCCGATATTCAGTACGATTCGCCGCTCTACCGGATGCTGCAACAATGCATGATGAAATACCGGCACCAATGGCGCCCCTTGCCCCCCCAACGCCATGTCGCGGCGACGGAAATCGCCGACGGTTGTGATGCCGGTGACGGCGGCGATACGATTACAATCGCCAATCTGCATCGTACAAGGCGCATCGCCATCCGGCTCATGCCAGACGGTCTGTCCATGGCAGCCAATCGCGGTGATCTCGCTGGCGCTTAAACCGGTTTGACGCAACAGCGCTTGTACCGCCTCGGCAAACAACGCGCCGAGCCGGGTATCAAGCTTCCCCAATTCGGAAAGCGTCACTGCCTGCCCTTGATTCATGCTCAGTATCGTCTGGCGAATCGCCGGCGGCAGCGGATGACAATAACTGGCTTGCTGCGCCACGGTGTGCTCATCAATGGCGGCCAGCACCACATCGATACCATCCAGACTGGTGCCGGACATCACGCCAATATATCTTCCAGACCTCATGGGGTTACCTTTGTTATGTCAATGACCGACTGTCGCGCCATGACCTCATCCGCCAGGCGCATCTCGTTGGTCAACGGTGTATCGGGTTCAATTTTGTCTTTTTTGTCAGTCGGATGCCAGTACAAGTACCCCATCGCATTCACCGGTTTTTTCAGAAAAAACACATTCACAAGGAACTTTATAACGCGTTTATTATCAATTTAGTCGCGCTATTCTATCCTTAACGTCAATCGAAACAGTAGAATGGTGCGTTAGACCACGCCATAGTGCGACAAAGAGATAATTCGTCGGCTTAGGCTGCGCCCCCGACACAGACACAGCTATAACAGGAGTCTTTCTATGATGAAACGTTTTCTCGTGATCACTTTAGCAGGTATCACACTGGCTGGTTGCGCCAATACCAGCACCCTGTCAGGAGACGTTTACAGTGCATCCGAGGCCAAGCAAGTTCAAACCGTAACTTATGGTACCGTCGTTTCCACCCGCCCGGTGCAAATCCAGGCTGGAGAAGAAAATAATGTCATCGGCACTATCGGTGGCGCCGTACTGGGGGGATTGGTGGGTAACACCATCGGTCGCGGTACTGGCCGCAATCTGGCAACTGCAGCAGGCGCAGTGGCGGGCGGCGTTGCCGGCAACAGTGTTGAAGGCGCGGTTAACCGCGTTCAGGGTGTTGAGCTGGAAATCCGTAAAGACGACGGCAGCACTATCATGGTGGTACAAAAACAAGGCGATACTAAATTCCACGCGGGTCAACGTGTAGCGATGGCCAGCAATGGCCGCGCCATCACCGTATCTCCTCGTTAATATTCAATTATCAATCACCACCCAATGGGTGGTGATTTTTTATGTCATCTATTCGGCGCGAACATTCAGCTACATCGTCATTCATACTCTATACGCCATGCTTCGAATTGCAGGATCATTGCCGTATTGCTCTGCTCATCCTTGGGCTGCTCCCTTCAGGGCTGCGACACATCGATACAACACTGCTCCCACCGCGTTGTACATTATCTCAGTCGCTTACCGAGCGTAAGCATCTTGAAATTCACTCGATTGCCGCGTTAAAGGCCGATAACGCACCTTAACCCTGAAGAGCTAACGCATTGCTCAACACGCAAGCGTTTTATCCTGCAATTCGAATTATTTTGGGTATATATTTCCTGAAATTCGAATTCGACTACCAGGACATTTACTTTCTATTAATTAAGACTGGCTCTCGTGTAATGCCAATATGTTTTTTTCCAGTCGAGAGATAATAGTGGCTAACTCATCCACTTCCTCAGGGGTAATGCCATTTAATATTTCACAGCGCGTCTGATCAATAACATCATTAACGGCCTGGATGATAGGATCCGCCATATCTGTTAACAAGATTCGCTTGGCACGTCGATCATGGGCGCAAATGTGTCGGGTAATTAACCCCTTGTCTTCCAGTTGATCTAATGTACGCACCAGCGAAGGCTGTTCTATTCCTATCGCTTTGGCAAGCTGAATTTGGGACTGCCCTGGAGGCAGTTGGTGAATATTATGCAATGTGACCCAGTGTGTCTGAGTGAGCTCTAGAGGCTTCAATCGATGATCAATCAAAGCACGCCATACACGAACCAACCGGGCTAAATCAGAACCTAACGGCAATTCCATCACTTCTCCTTATAGTTAGCATACTAAGCAACTTCCCTGGATTGCAATCAACTCTGATTTAAAACGAAAGTTTAATAAAAAATGTCTTATTGTTATCAATCTATTCTAGCAAATAATAATTAATTAAAAATGATCTTGAACTTAATTTATGTCATTAAATATCACCACGTCGATTAAAACAAGGCTGGTTGTTCAGGTTCTGAGGGAGCAGAATTTTTTTCACTTCGTTGCGAGCGTTTCATCCTTTGACGGCATAACCGTAGCACATCCTGTTTTTGTGCATCGCTCATTTTTCCCCAATTAAAACGTTCATTGCGACTTCGAAAACAGCCGCGACAAAACCCTCGGTCATCCGCCTGGCAGATACCGCGGCATGGATTGGGAACGGGAAAAAGCTCGAGCTGCTCAGCCACAAGACCTCCTCATCTGGCGCCTTTATTGAAGCCTTGATCGTCGCTACTGGCAAGCATTACGTAGCGTTAATGCACAATTAACTGCCATATTATCGTTTATCATGCCTATTTTTCAGCAAACGCGCATAAAATCAACACTTCTCCCCACAGGTTTGAACTCCCCCTGACAACGACGCTATACTCAGGCCCTATTGTTTCAGGCGGTAGCGGAACACAACCGGTATCGGCCAGGCGGTTAACCCACTGATCAAGATAGGGGTCATTATGCGTTTACTTCACACCATGCTACGTGTCGGCAACTTGCAACGTGCTATCGACTTTTATACCAAGGTACTGGGTATGCGTCTGTTACGGACCAGCGATAATCCCGAATATAAGTATTCCCTGGCATTTGTCGGCTACACCGAGGAAAGCGAAGGCGCAGTGATCGAATTGACTTACAACTGGGATGTAGACAGTTATGAAATGGGGACGGCCTTTGGCCACATCGCGCTCGGCGTCGATGATGTCGCCGGCGCTTGCGAGCGTATCCGTCAGGCGGGCGGCAAAGTAACGCGTGAAGCCGGCCCGGTCAAAGGCGGTACCACAGTAATTGCCTTTGTTGAAGACCCCGATGGCTACAAGATTGAACTGATCGAGCGTTCACAAGCAGGTCAAGGTTTGGGTAACTGATCCGTTTCGTCTGTTTAGACGTAGGTCTTCCCGGGGGAACGCGCGCTGCGTCGTCATATCGGGTTTGCTGCATCCCCCGACATAATTTGCCATAATGCAACACTGTATGTTGCTGAAGAAATAAGAAACGAATGGCTGAAAAAAACAACCTGAACGCGCTGAATGCGCGTTTTCGGGGCTTTTACCCTGTTGTTATTGATGTAGAGACCGCTGGGTTCAACGCAAAAACCGATGCGCTGCTGGAAATTGCAGCCGTAACGCTGAAAATGGATGAAAGCGGTTGGTTACAGCCGGACGCCACCTTACATTTTCACATCGAACCTTTTGAAGGCGCTATTTTGCGGCCCGAAGCGCTTGCCTTCAACGGCATCGACCCGACCAATCCGCTACGCGGCGCAGTGAGTGAATATGAAGCGCTGCATGAAATCTTCAAGTCGGTACGCAAGGGAATCAAGGAACAGGACTGCAATCGCGCTATCATCGTGGCGCACAACGCTACCTTCGATCATAGTTTTCTGATGGCGGCGGCAGAGCGCTGCGGCCTGAAGCGCAATCCGTTCCATCCTTTCGCCACCTTTGATACGGCGGCGCTAAGCGGATTAGTGCTGGGGCAGACCGTGCTGGCTAAAGCGTGTATCGCAGCAAATATTCCCTTCGATGCCAGTCAGGCTCATTCAGCGCTCTATGACACCGAACGAACGGCGCAACTATTTTGTGAACTGGTTAATCGTTGGAAGCGTATGGGCGGCTGGCCGCTCGCCTCCGGTATTGATACGGATACCGAAACATCGCTGGCCGTCGACGAAGACAAAGGGTAACGCGCACGATCACGTCATGTATTCGCCGAACCACAAGACACAATAATCGCGTGGTGATAGCGGTGATATCAGGCAGCACATGGCTGCCTGATACAGAAGAATTACTGCTGTTCCGTCTGCTGTGAACGGTACTTATCCGCCGTTTCTTTAATCAGTTGTTGCAGTTCACCGCGCTGATGCATCTCAATCACGATGTCACATCCCCCAACCAACTCACCATCGACCCACAATTGCGGGAATGTCGGCCAGTTGGCATATTTAGGCAATTCGGCGCGAATATCCGGGTTCTGCAGGATATCCACATAGGCAAAACGTTCGCCGCACGCCGACAACGCCTGAACCGCCTGGGCAGAAAAACCACAGCTCGGCAGTTTGGGAGAACCTTTCATGTACAGCAGAATCGGGTTTTCAGCGATCTGGCGCTGAATCTTTTCAAGTGTCGTTGTCGTCATTCTATTGCTTCCTCAAGCGCGTGATGAACAGCCCATCAACGGCTGTTCATGTGACTCGCGGCAGACCATGCCATACCGCCTCTGTTGTTTTATATTCTAACGATAGCGACGACCACAAAAAAACGCTATCTTTTGTAAGGTTTTATCCGGTCGACGATATATCAGCATAAGGTAACCCAAATTGACTGATAATTAAGCAGCAAACACCGTTGTTAACGTTTTCTCACTATTTTGTAGTAACATAAGTCTATCTCCCGCTTTTTTATCAGGCCATTTTCGGGAATACTGTAAAGATTGAACGATTGAGGACAACATTCGGTCAGAATTATTATGCGTTTATTTATTACGCTCTTTTTATTATTTTTCAGTAATTTGTTTGCGAATCTGGCGCTGGCTAATCCGCATGGCGCGTCCGCGTTGCCGCGTAAATCGGGTGTAGAAACGGCAAACAAAGCGCTTGATGAGTCCAAAAAAAATAAGGTCGCCAAAAATGCCAATAAAAAAGGTACGGCGCCCTCTCAACAACATGAAAAGACGACCCAAAACGCACCAGCGAAAACGACATCATCCGCTCATGATAAAAGCGCCAAATCTGGTGATAAAAAGCCTGTGACGGCAGCGGCTTCAGCCCACTCTACCGGTAAACCGCAGAAGCAGGAAAAAAGCCCGCCGACTAAAGCGGCAGCCAACAAAACGACGAAAAAAGAGCCGCCTGCTACGGCCAAAAATAACCGTAACGCGCATGAGTCGGTGAGAGTCAAATACTCCCCCAAAAAAGGCAAAGCGGTAATCGCCGAAGAAGATATTGCCTCGGTCTCATCGCACGGTAAAAATAAAAAAGGTAAACAGGACAAGGCCGCGCTGACTATCAGCGCCGCGCACCAAAAACGTTATCAGCATGCCAAGTCAACCGCGATGAATAAGCTGATGAGCCAAATCGGCAAGCCTTATCATTGGGGCGGTGCCACACCGTATTCGGGCTTTGATTGCAGCGGGCTGGTGTATTACGCCTATAAAGATGTGGTGAAAATCCCGATTCCACGCACAGCCAATGAAATGTTCCATTTGCGTGACGCGGCGCCAATTAAGAAAAGCGAACTGGAAAGCGGCGACCTGGTCTTCTTTCGTATCACCAACCGTGGAGCCGCCGATCATGTGGGCGTCTACCTGGGCAATGGCCGATTCATTCAGTCGCCACGCACCGGCGCTGATATCAAGATCAGTAAACTGAGTGAAGATTACTGGCAGGATCATTACGTCGGCGCTCGCCGCGTGGTGACGCCGAAAACCATTCGTTAGGCGCTACACGACTCGACGTAAATACGACAAAAAGGGGCTTAGCGCCCCTTTCTGTTTTCACCGCTGTTTTGCCTCAGGCTGTTGAAACCCGGACATTACGCCGCCGGCGATCCGCTATCAGTTCAATACCGCTGTGAAGCCGAAGATAATGATCACCGCCAGTGCAACCACCGTACTGAACAGCGACATTTTCAGATTCGTATCCATAATATTCTCCTGTATGTGACTGATGATCGCCGTCATCCCATTGTGTATGAATAAAATCCCTCTCTCGGCAGGCAAGAGGAAACACATAAAGTATAGGTTTATTATTACCCAGCCGATATCAAAAAACCGGTTTGCGCATCACAGAGATAACACGAATTGCCTCTTCCACTTTTGCTCTGGATCGGCCAGAATTCGCAGTTTACTGTATACACTGCGTTGGTCGAAGCGTCAGCCCTCCCTTCAAGCTACACACCTCGGCATATCTCCTCCTGAAATGTTGCCTTGTTGTCCGGCAGGAGATGAATTCACGCAGGCAAACGATTAACACCCTATTTTAATGCTGTAACAGACACGTTACTGTCACAGATGAGTTCAGGAGTCGCTTTAGATGGCAACGATCAAAGATGTGGCAAAACGCGCAGGCGTTTCAACCACAACCGTATCACACGTGATCAATAAAACACGTTTCGTCGCCGAAGAGACCAAGGCTGCGGTACGCGCAGCCATCGATGAATTGCATTATTCCCCGAGTGCAGTGGCTCGCAGCCTGAAGGTCAACCACACGAAATCCATCGGCCTGCTGGCTACCTCCAGCGAAGCACCCTATTTCGCCGAGATTATCGAGGCGGTAGAAAACAGCTGCTACGCCAGGGGTTACACGCTAATCCTGTGTAACTCTCATAACAATCAGGATAAACAGCGCGCCTACTTGTCCATGCTGGCGCAAAAGCGTGTCGACGGCCTGCTGGTGATGTGTGCCGAGTACCCACCCGAATTGCTATCCCTGCTGGCGGATTACCGTCATATCCCGATGGTGGTGATGGACTGGGGCGAAGCACAAAACGATTTTACCGATACTATTATTGATAACGCCTTTGCCGGCGGATACATGGCTGGACGTTATCTGATTGAACGCGGTCATCGGGATATCGGTGCCATTCCCGGCTCGCAGGAGCGCAATACCGGTAGCGGACGTTACCTGGGGTTCCTGAAAGCGTTAAAGGAAGCCGACATTTCCCTGCGCGAAGAGTGGGTGGTTCAGGGGGATTTTGAGCCGGAGTCCGGCTATAAAGCCATGCATCAAATTCTGGCCCAAAAACAGCGGCCGACGGCGGTATTCTGCGGCGGTGATATCATGGCGATGGGCGCCATCTGCGCGGCCGACGAACTTGGGCTACGCGTACCGCAAGATATTTCAGTGATCGGTTACGATAATGTGCGTCACTCCCGCTATTTTACTCCAGCGCTCACCACCATTCATCAACCGAAAGAACGTCTGGGGCAGGCGGCATTTTCCATGTTGCTGGACCGCATTACCAGCAAACGCGAGGAAGCACAAACGATTGAAGTACACCCTACTCTGATCGAGCGTCGCTCCGTTGCCGACGGCCCATACCTCGATTATCGTCGTTAATATTCAGACGATTTCGTTATCGCTGCGCGCCCTTGCCGTCAGGCGCTATGCCGCACCGCATATAGCGATAACGCATGTGATGAATACATGACGTATTGTTTCTCCGTGCTACTTTAGCCCGCTGAATCTTGTCGGCGGGTTAAAGCAGTCATACACTTGTCACTATCGCTGACGACAATAACTATGATCAGACGATGTTTTTCAACATAGCGCATCGCCTTACTTTTTCTACCCTGGCAATAATGGCCGTACCGTTTGTCACGAACGGGGTAGATGCCTTTCGTACCGGCTTTTCTCTTATTTTCCTCTGAGACTCTCAGGGATAGACAATGGATGGGGTTCGTTGAACACCCTCCAGCGTGATATTTGTCTGGTTTATTCCTTGTAAACACATTTATCTGACAAGGTAGGGAGAAGTTATGAGTTCATCTTATGTGGAGGAACTGGGTACCCCTCATCATCCCTGGTTCCAAATTGTTAATGAAATGCTATCGACCGCCGACATCGCCATTAACGGCTCACGCCCGTTTGACATTCAGGTAAAAAATCCCTTTATGTACAAACGCATACTGCGCGAAGGCTCGTTAGGTCTGGGCGAAAGCTACATGGATGGCTGGTGGGAGTGTGAGCGGCTGGACATGTTCTTCCACCGAGCGATACGCGTGGGACTGGACAGCCAACTGCCCCACCGCTGGCGCGATACTTTACGAATCCTGATGGCTCGCCTGAGCAATCTGCAGTCCCGCCGTCGGTCCTGGATCGTGGGCAAGGAGCATTACGACCTCGGTAATGATCTTTTCACCCTGATGCTCGATCCCTATATGCAATACTCCTGCGGTTACTGGAAACAGGCTGAAACGCTGGAGCAGGCGCAACAGGACAAGCTGCGCTTAATCTGCGAAAAACTGCAATTGCGTCGCGGCATGACATTGCTGGATATCGGTTGCGGCTGGGGTGGGC
Organism: Dickeya chrysanthemi NCPPB 402; assembly: GCF_000406105.1. Classification (NCBI taxonomy): domain Bacteria; kingdom Pseudomonadati; phylum Pseudomonadota; class Gammaproteobacteria; order Enterobacterales; family Pectobacteriaceae; genus Dickeya; species Dickeya chrysanthemi. The sequence goes on from NZ_CM001974.1 coordinate 2,740,833, forward strand.
TGGCGGAATTCGCCGCACATCACTATGGCGTCAGCGTCACCGGCGTCACCATCTCCCGCGAACAGCAAAAGCTGGCGCAGCAGCGCTGCCGACATCTGGATGTTAACATCCTGCTACAGGACTATCGCGACCTGAATCAACAGTTTGATCGCATCGTTTCCGTCGGCATGTTCGAGCATGTCGGCCCCAAAAATTACAACACCTATTTCCGGGTAGTGAGAAAAAACCTCAAACCTAACGGATTGTTCCTGCTGCACACTATCGGCACCAATGAAACTAACCTGAAAGTTGACGCCTGGATGAACAAGTACATTTTCCCCAACTACTGCCTGCCTTCAGTGCAGCATATCGCCCAGGCCAGCGAGCCCTATCTGGTGATGGAAGACTGGCACAATTTCGGCGCAGACTACGACCGCACACTGATGGCCTGGCATGAACGTTTCCAGCAACACTGGCCAACGTTGTCAGAACGTTATTCCGAACGCTTCCAGCGGATGTTCAGCTACTACCTTAACGTCTGCGCTGGCTCGTTTCGCGCACGTGATATTCAGCTCTGGCAGATAGTATTCAGTGTGGGCGGTGTAGAGGACGGCTTGCGAGTCCCCAGATAATCCTGGCACCCGGCAAATCCACATCCCGATGGCAAAAAACCGGCAGCCTGGCTGCCGGTTTTCATGATGGGAGAACATGTCAGGGAAGAAGTGCTTATTCGCCCTGCTCCGCCTGCGCAGCAGCCTGCTCCTGTTGCTGCGCCTGACGCGCCATGACACGTTCAACCGTATCGATGATGGCCTGAGTTTGCGGGTCGATTTCGATGTTGATGCGGTCGCCCAGACGCTTCTGACCCAGCGTTGTGCGTTGAAGCGTTTCCGGAATCAGATGCACGCAAAAACGACTGCGGGTGACTTCGCCCACCGTCAGACTGATGCCGTCGATACCGATAAATCCTTTGTGCAGCACATACTTCATTTGCAGCTCATCAGACAGCCGTAACCAGATCTGATGATTATTTTCCGACGTCAGAATTTTTACAATCTCCGCCGTACACATAATATGGCCGGACATCACATGCCCGCCGATTTCATCGCCATATTTAGCCGCGCGTTCCACATTGACCCGATCGCCGACGTGAATTTCCCCCAGGTTGGTCAACCGCAGCGTTTCTTTGATCAAGTCAAAACTGACCCGATCGCCGTCGATAGCCGTGACGGTCAGACAACAACCATTGTGTGCTACGGATGCACCCGTTTCCAACCCCGGCAACAGTTCGGGGGGCAGTTGAACGACATGAGTGCGGAAATTGGGTTTTTCATCAACAGACACGACGGTCGCCGTGCCCTGAACAATACCGGTAAACATGGTGTTGATCTTGCCTCCAGATTAGTAATAGGCGTGAACGCGCAACAACAGCGGTATAACCAGACGGACTGGTTCTCGGAAGTGACAACGTTCACTAATGTCAGGCAGTTTGCACCATATCATCAGGAAAACCAAACGGGATCATTCTCGGTCAGTCGATCATTGGTTTACGGTTGGCAAATCGTTACAATACTTCATCTTTTTTCGTATAAATAAAGGATGATTGTCTTTCTCTCCTCCATTAGAGATCTCTCTCCATCCTGCTTTAGGAAGGTGTTTTCGTGCAGAAGTACTTATCAGAGGCCCGTCAGTTGCTGGCGCTGGCTATTCCAGTCATCATCGCTCAAGTCTCGCAAACCTCGATGGGTGTGGTAGATACCATTATGGCGGGCTCTTACAGCGCTACCGATATGGCAGCCGTAGCGGTCGGCACCTCTATCTGGCTACCGGTCATCCTGTTCGGCCACGGTTTACTGATGGCGCTGACGCCGGTGGTGGCGAACCTCAACGGATCCGGACGTCGGGACCGCATCGCGCATCAAACTCAGCAGGCGTTCTTATTGGCCTGCGCCATTTCTCTCCTGACGATGGTGGTACTCTATCAGGGAAAATATGCCATCAACCTGATGAATGACGGCGCGCCGGAACTGGCTGAAAAAGCGATAAAATATCTGCACGCTTTGCTGTGGGGAGCGCCCGGTTATCTGTTCTATCAGGTACTACGCGGCCAATGCGAAGGTTTGTCCAAAACACAGCCCGGTATGGTGATTGGATTTATCGGCCTGTTGATCAATATTCCCATCAACTACATTTTTATCCACGGTAAGCTCGGGATGCCGGAACTGGGCGGTGTTGGCTGCGGGGTAGCTACAGCCTCCGTGTACTGGATAATGATGCTGATGATGGCGGCTTATTCCCGCCGTGCTTACTGGTTAAAAGATATTCGCCGGTACCAAACCCGGTTGCAACCGGACTGGGCTGTACTCAAGCGTTTATCCAGCCTGGGATTGCCTGTCGCACTGGCGCTGCTATTTGAAGTGACGCTATTCGCCATTGTCGCATTGCTGGTGTTGCCGCTCGGCGTCGTGAATGTCGCGGGCCATCAAATCGCCCTCAACTTCAGTTCGCTGATGTTTGTCCTGCCGCTTTCCGTTGGCGTCGCCGCGACTATTCGCGTCGGCCACCGACTAGGAGAAGGTTCGGCAGACGCTGCCCGGGTCGCAGCCCGTACCAGCATCGCGGCCGGCGTGTTGCTGGCGATATGCACAGCCATATTTACCATCACGCTGCGTGAACCTATCGCCATGCTATATAACAAGAATCCGGATGTGGTGGCGATGGCGTCACACCTGATGCTCTTGGCGGCGGTTTATCAAATTTCCGATGCGGTGCAAACCATCGGCAGCGGCGTATTGCGTGGCTATAAGGACACCCGCGCCATCTTCTTTATTACCTTCATCGCTTATTGGCTGCTAGGATTGCCCAGCGGTTACGCGCTGGCGCTCACCGACATACTGATACCACGCATGGGGCCTGCGGGGTTTTGGTGGGGATTCATTATCGGCCTGACCTCTTCCGCCACAATGATGGTATTGCGGATCCGCTGGGTACAGCGTCAATCGCCCGCCCGGATTCTGGCACGAGCCGCACGCTAATGACAGAATGCACAGAGCGCCGAAAAAAGCGGCGCTCTGTCTACAAGCTCGTCAATCAGTGTGATATAGCAGGAATTTTGCGTTTTTCCCCTTGCCAGCAGCCATCCAGACCATTAATATTCGTCCCCGCTGTCACCCTGACAGCAGCTGATAGAAACAATGCGTTCATAGCTCAGTTGGTTAGAGCACCACCTTGACATGGTGGGGGTCGTTGGTTCGAGTCCAATTGAACGCACCATTCTTCAGCGCATCAGCACCAACGCACATATTGCGACCGTAGCTCAGTTGGTTAGAGCACCACCTTGACATGGTGGGGGTCGGTGGTTCGAGTCCACTCGGTCGCACCATATCATGTTCTATAGACGTACACCGATGTCTATAGTGGCTTGAAAAAAAGAAGGTTTTCATCTTCTTTCGTTCCAGTGAAATCTATCGAAACCCACCCAAATCCGGCGATTTTAAGTCCATCTTGAATGCGTGCATTCGAGTCCAGATTGTTGCTGTCAAGCGATACTGCCGGGAACCAGAATCCAGCTCTGACTCGTAATCAGGAGCGATGCTCATGGCACTTTCAGTAGTATATCCGTCAGGTGTTTCACCCAAGGGTGATGCATCCAATTAGTAGAACATGTGTTTTTCGATGAAGGCGCCGATGACTTTTTCGTGGATCTCAACTGAGCGCGAGAAGCAGAGCGTTTTACGAGCCAGCCGCTTAATGCGGGTGCGGAGTGTCAGGTTATTACGCTCAATGCGTTGGGTGAATATTTTGCCGGTCAGATGCTTGTCTTTCGGCACCTCCCGGCCATAGCTGCCCCAGTCATCGCTGGTGATCATGCCGATGTTGAATGGCGTGAGCAGTGCCAGTAGCTCACGGCAGGTTTCATCGGTTCGTGGACCAAAAGTGTAGGCCAGTACACCGCCTGTTTTGGTGTTGTATGCGTACCATAAGCCAGTGCTGCCGGGCTTTACTGCCAACGAAGCTCCATTGCTCATCGAGTTCACAGATAAGCGCCACATCAGCATGGGCGACGGGCGAAGGCGTTATTCGCTTCGGCGCGAGTTTTTTAAAGTACGAATGACGGTGTTAATGCCAATTTTCAACGTCCTGGCGGTATCGCGAACGCCGGCACGTTGAAGGCCATTTTGGTGATTTGCGCTTTAACGCCCGGCTTGCGGGCTTCATAAGCGTAAATGAGCTGAAACACGCGGTGGCAGTCACGCCAGCGAAATCGGTTATAGCCATTAGGGTTCTGACCATGACGGTAAACCTGAGCAGACTGACAACGGGGACAATGAACGCTAACGCTGGCCATGAAAGAACCTCAAAATCAGATTCAACCAATTAGAGGCATCACCGTTTTTTTATGACATTCAACAATAATTAAGCAAGCATACTGATGCAGAAACGGGCAGCCAATCCTGCCCGTTTCCGTACCCGACTTGTGCTGCGGTTATTTAAAGATCTTCTGTACAAATTCGATATACGCCGGACGCCAGACATCCATTTCATGCCCTAAACCGGGATATTGCCGGTAATCGAATTTCACGCCGTTCTGTTCCAGTTGCGCTTTCAAGCCGGCAATATCCTTACCGGTCACGGTATCCTTCTCACCCACCGCCACCGTGAAATTGCGCAATTGCCGATTGATGCCGGCGGCATTGCCCAGTTGCGCGGTGACCTGAGCGTTCGGCACCGTTTCGGTGGTTACGCCGCTGAAGGTTGCCAACCAGCCAAAATGCTCCAGATGGCTCATGCCGGACACCAGCGCCTGATAACCGCCTTGCGACAGCCCGGCCAGCGCCCGGCCGTCTGCATCGCGACGCACGTTAAACCGCCCACTGACTAACGGAATAATGTCATGGATTAACTCACGATCAGCCGCCGCCGCGTTACGCGGGTAGAACGTTTTGCGTCGTTCTTTCGGCGGGAAATCCTCCGGAACCGCCTCGGCGATATCGGTTTCGGTATCCGGAATGACCACCAGCATCGGCGCAATCTTTTTCTCCGCCAGCAGGTTATCCATGATTTGCGGAATCCGACCCTGCGCGACGGCAGAATCACCGGCATCACCAAATCCGTGATAGAAATACAGCACCGGCAGCGGTTTGCCGGTATCGGTATAACCCGGTGGCGTCCAGACAAAGATCTGCCGTTCCGCTTTCAACGACGCCGAATGATAGGTAACGGTACGCAACTCGCCATGCGGCACCGCCCGGGTATCCAGCAGGCTGCCCGGCACCAGAATCATGCTGGTGTTGACCTGACGCTGCGGTTTAGGCAAGGCTGAGCCGGTGTCGATACTGCGAAAACCATCCACATTAAAGAAGTATTCATACAGATTAGGGCGCTGCGGCTCACTGCGCCACGACCAGACGCCCAGATCATTTTTCGTCATCGGATGCGCTACCCAGGTTTCCGGCGTCGCGCCGGTCACCACGCTTACCGCTTTCGCCTCCGGCGCAAACAGCCGGAAAGTAATGCTGTTATCGGCGTTGACCTGCGACAGATAGTGCCGGGTCGCCACATCGGTACGCGGCAGCGCCGGGAGCGTACCTGACGCGGCCAGCGCCGCCAGTGGCGTGGATACGCTCAACGCAGAGAGCAACAGACACAAACAGGTTTTCCTGGTTTTCATTATCGGCCTCTTTTTTATTTATGCAGGGTAAAAACGGGCAGACCGGGGGATAGCGACATCATCACCACCACACCTCAGCCTGAACACCGGCGGTAAATTGATCCTTCTTGCTATCGGCAAAGGTGAACTGGTCCAGTTCGTTATCCAGCACCCGGATATAGGTGCCGTAAAAGCGGATTTCCGGACGGGAAGCCAACATGCTGGTATCCACCTTGATAGTGTGGAACAGCGTGGTTTTGTAGCCGGATTCAGTGAAATACTTGCCAGCCTGATTTTTATTGGTCTGGCTGAAATAACCCAGCTCAACGCCCGTCTGATTGTAATTGCTCCAGATATAAGCCGGCCGAACCACCGCGCGTATACTGTCAAAATCGGTATGCGCGCCGGTGTCGTAGCTGTAAACATCCTGCCCGCGGGTATACACCAGCGCGTTAGCCATGATCACATCCGGACGCAGGTACATCTCCCCTTGCGAAATCAGACGTAATGCGGTGCCTCCGCTATGGTCGCCGTAATATTTGCCGTTGACCGCCACAAACGGGCTGGACCCGGCATAACGCGCCAGGCTGCTGGCAATCGAGTTATTCGCCAGTTGCGCAGTGAACTCATTAAAACCATGATTTGGCAGTGCCTGACGCACTACCACACCGCCCAACCATGAATCCTTCATCGGAAAATAGTTGTTGTTGGCTTCATTGTTTTTCTGGGTATCGTTTTTATTCGCCATGGCATATTTTCCCAGCACCATTAAACTGGCGCCGTCCCATAATGGAATGCCTTTATAGCGCGCTTCCACCGCGTTGGTATTCATTTGCTGGAACTGAGTCAGACTACGGTTATACACATCGATATCTTCACGCGTTAGCGCGACATCGATAGACCCGACGCCCGCCTTAATGTTTTCTACCCCCACGCCGGCGGAAGAATCGGTTTTATTGCTCTTCCAGTCCAGCATCTGAATTTCATACACAGGTAACGCATGTTTGCCGACCCAAAAATCCGCCTCCGGCGCAAACGGCAAGAACCCTTTGGTGGTGAGGTAAATATCGGAGAACTGCAGCTTGTTTTCATTGCTATTATCTTCGCCAAACCAACCGCCGGAATAAGACTGCCCCACATTGCCATCCAGTTTTATTACCCCATAGGCGGATTTACCGTCTTTACTGAATACCCGTTGTTTGAGAATTAAGTCATACCAACTGGTATGCTCATTACCAAACCGCCCCAGTGAACCGATAGCCCAGGACTTGGGCGACCCCTGCGAACCGGTGGCCCAGCCGGAGCGGAAATAACCGGAATAGGTAAAACCGATATCCTCTTTCACATACTGGCTGAGTTCATGCAACGTCATGGAAGCACGCCGGTCTGCCGATGTTACATCAGCCGCGACCTGATTATCTGCGAGCGGCATAACAGTTTTTGTTCCAATACCAACGTTATTGGCATTACTCTCACGGGACGCGGAATTCTCTCGCACCAACGTAATCGTTTTATTTTTTCTTTCCTGATCTTTATAACGTTGTAATTCCTGTTTCGTTTCCTGTAGGTCTTTTTCCAATGCAGCCAGCCGTTGCTCTATAGACAGCGGTGCGGCAGTGGAAATAAATGACATAGGATAAAGCAGGCTGGCTATCACCCAATAACTATTCTTCATTTTCATTTTTATGTTCCCCGCTGAATAATCGGATAAAGAAAAAACAACTCACATCAGCCAATAATGGCGAGCGATAACAACTTGCGGATAAATTATCCGCAAGTTGATTCCTGATATATTTATACCCAAAATAATTCGAGTTGCAGGAAGGCGGCAAGAGAGAGACAAATTCGTCGGGAACGAATTTGACCAGCCAAAGGCTGGCCTCTGGTGAGAGACAGGATGTCTCTCATTTCATCCCCAGGAGCTTACACAAGTAAGTGACTGGGGTGAGCGAGGGCAGCCAACGCACCTGCAACTTGAAGTATGAAGGGTATATATCCGTTATACTTCGAGTTGCAGGTGTATCGACTTTCCTGCAACTCGAATTATTTTTGGTATATCACCGCGTCAACGTTTTTCCGCGGCTGGCAATAACCGACTGGTACCAATAGAAGCTTTTTTTACGCCGCCGCTCCAGCGTTCCCTGGCCGTTATCATCACGGTCGACATAAATAAAGCCATAGCGTTTGGACATTTCTGCTTTCGAGGCGCTGACCAGATCAATCGGCCCCCAACAGGTATACCCCAACACGTCAACACCATCCGCAATAGCTTCGCTGACCTGTACCAGATGGTCATTTAAATAACGGATACGATAATCATCGTGGATTTCACCATTTTCTTCGATCTTATCCTTCGCCCCCAAACCATTCTCAACGATAAAGAGTGGTTTTTGATAACGGTCGTAGAGGAAATTCAGCAAATAACGCAGCCCCAGCGGATCGATCTGCCAGCCCCATTCAGAGCTTTCCAGATACGGGTTCGGCACCATATTCAAAATATTGCCGCGCGTTTTTTCGAGTTGTGCCTCATCGGTGCTGACACAGCCGGTCATATAATAACTAAAAGAAATAAAATCAACGGTGGCGGTTAAATCCTGCTTGTCCTGCGCCGTGATATTCAGCGTAATCCCCTGTTCACGGAAATAACGATGCATATAACCTGGGTAGGCACCGCGAACCTGCACATCGCCGAAGAATAACCACTCGCGATTTTGATGCAGACTTTCCATCACATCTTCCGGTTTACTGGTCAGCGGATAAAGCATCGCCCCCAACAACATATTGCCGATTTGTGCCTCCGGAATAATCTCGTGACAGGCTTTCACCGCTCTGGCGCTGGCCACCAGTTGGTGGTGGATAGCCTGATAAACCGCCGCCTTGTCGCTGTCCGGCGGTAAGCCGACGCCGGTGAACGGCGCATGCAAGGACATATTAATTTCGTTGAACGTCAACCAACGTTTGACCTTATGACGGTAGCGCGTAAACACCGTGCGGGCATAACGTTCAAAACAATCGATGGTCAGTCGATTACCCCAGCCACCGTGTTTTTTTACCAGTCCATACGGCATTTCATAGTGTGATAACGTCACCAATGGCTGAATGCCGTATTTCGCCAGCTCATCAAACAGCCGATCATAAAATGCCAAACCGGCTTCGTTCGGCTCCGTCTCATCACCCTGCGGGAAAATACGTGTCCAGGCGATGGAGACGCGCAGACAGGTAAACCCCATTTCCGCAAACAATGCGATGTCCTGCGGGTAACGGTGATAAAAATCAATCGCCACATCTTTGATTCCGCTGTCGCCGGGACTCCGCTCCACGATGCGGCCAAATATCCCCTGAGGCTGCAAATCCGATGTGGAAAGTCCTTTTCCATCTGTCAGATAGGCGCCTTCTACCTGATTGGCGGCAATCGCGCCGCCCCATAAAAAATGCGCCGGGAAAGGATTACTCATCACTGATCTCCTGTTTTCTGTTCAACAATGATTCAACATACCAGCTGTGTCAGCGGCGTATTCGCATCAACCCTACCGCCGGCGACAGACTCAACCCCGCGATAGTCTTCACTATTGGTAATGACAATCGGGGTCGTGAGATCGTATCCCGCCGCCTCGATCGCCGGCGCATCGAACTCCAGCAGCAGGTCACCCTGGCGCACCACATCGCCGACACGCACATGCGGGGTAAAATAGCGGCCATCCAACCGGACGGTATCGATACCCACGTGTATCAACACTTCAGCACCGCCCCGCGATGCCAGGCCAATGGCATGATGCGTCTTGAACAGCGAGGCAACGGTGCCGTCCACCGGGGAATACAAGCGTCCCTCCGAAGGCCGGACAGCGATCCCTTTGCCCATCACGCCGCTGGCAAAGGTACGATCAGCCACTTGCTCTAGCGGCACCGCCTCGCCGGAGAGCGGGCTAAACAGCGTCTCATCACGGATCGTCGTTTCGTCATGAACAGCATTCGTGCCGTTCGGCGTCATTGCCGTCGTGGGTGAGCTCTCCTGCACAGCAGGCTGCGTTTCGTCTTTAGGCACGCCGAACGACCAACTGGCCGCTGCGGCAAAAACGAACGCCGCCAGTGTGCCGATGACAGCCGCCCAGACGCTGTTGTCTACGCCGGTCGGCGGAATGATCTGGGTGAAGGTGAAAATGCTGGGAAAACCAAACGAATAGCTGGTGGTATGGAAATACCCCATCACCGCCGCCCCTATCGCGCCGCCGATACAGCCAAAGATAAAGGGGCGACGCAGCGGCAATGTCACGCCGTATACCGACGGTTCGGTAATACCGAAAAGCGCCGCAGAAAACGCCGACCCGGCAATCCCTTTCCGTTTCATGTCCTGGGTACGCAACAGCACGCCCAGGGTAGCGCCGGCCTGCCCTAACACCGCCGGGGTCAGCAACGGCAGCAGGGTGTCATGCCCCATTACGCTCAGGTTGTTGAGCATTAACGGTACAAATCCCCAATGCAGGCCGAAAATCACGCAAACCTGCCACAGTGCGCCCATCACGGCGCCAGCCAGCAACGAGTTCAATCCATATAACCATTGATATCCTCCCGATAGCATCTGGCTCAGCCAGGTAGCGCTGGGGCCAATCAATAAAAACGTCAACGGTACGCTGATGACAATACACAGCAAGGGCGTGAAAAAATTGCGGATATTCACATGCAGCCAACGATTCAGCGGTTTTTCCAGTTTGCAGGAAACCCAACTGGCGAACAGAATCGGAATTACCGAGGAGCTGTAATTGATAAACGTAATCGGGATCCCCAGGAAATGGAGTGTGGGGTGATCCGGCGCCTGCATGGCGTTAAAGGTAGCGACCATGCTGGGATGAACCAATGTGGCGCCGATAACCAGCGTAGTAAACGGGTTGCCGCCGAATTTCTTGCCGGCCGTATAACCCAGCACAATCGGGAAAAAATAGAATAACGCATCGCTGGCGGCAAATAACAATTTATAGGTACCGCTGCTTTCCGTCATAAAATGGGTGGCGATCCCTAACGCCAGAAAACCTTTCAGAATACCTGTCGCGGCCATCACACCGACAAACGGAGTAAAAATACTGGAAATAATGTCGATAAACCCGGCAAAAAAGCTTTCTTTTTTCTCTTCTGATGCTGCCGTGTCATTAAAGCGGGCCATACCGTCGAGTGAAAGCAACGCCTGATAAACGTCTGCGACCTGATTTCCTACCACCACCTGGAACTGGCCACCACTTTCCACCACCATAATAATGCCGGGATTATTTTTCAGGACATCGGCATGGGCGGCAGCATTATCTTTCAATTTAAACCGCAGGCGTGTAGCGCAATGTATCACGCTAATAATATTTCCCTGGCCGCCTACGCCATCTCTTATTTCACTGGCTAATGTTTCGTAATTCATGGCTACATCCTTCATACTCAGTCCATGCCCGAAGAAAACCGCTGAGTGACTGATCACTATGGCGTCAGCACACCCCGTGCTCAAGACAAAAAAAAACCTGAACCGTCTCATCGCGGCACCAGGCTCGCAAAAACGGTTCAGGTTTTGCCTGTACTTCCCACGTCAGGGATACAGTCGCAATCCATATTTATCGCTTTACAGACTACCAGTTCGATTTATTCTGGCAAGCGCTTTACTTCGTGAATCCATTATTTTGTGATGCTATTCACTTTTCTTTTTCTCTACCCATCAGGCTATTTCTCTGCTTGCTCCTGTAATTCGGTACGCACCCGCTCGATATGGATCGTTAGAAACATCAACTCTTCTTTTGTCAGCGTGTAATCATAATTCAGCACTATATGATCCTGAACTTTCTCGGCACAGCGATACGCCAGAATATATTTTTCTTTCACAACATCGTGTAGCGATTCATCTTCGCTGAAAACCGATGTGCGTCCTAATAATCGTTGCGCAAAGAATTTCAGATGGGTCACAAACCGGTGATAACTAAAAGCGTGCTCGTTATAATCAATATTCAATTGATACTTAACAATATTCAAAATCTCCTGCATGACTCGGGTGATACGCATCACTTCCGGCATATGGCTGTCCAGTTGGGCATTCACCAGATGCAACGCAATAAAGCCCGCCTCATCTTCCGGCAACCGCACCCCCAGCCGCCGGTGAATAATATCCAGCGCCTCCAGCCCGACGGCAAACTCTTTTTGGTACAGCCGCTTCACTTCCCACAGCAACCCATTACGGATATCCACCCCCTGCCGATGCCGTTCAATGGCGAAATGACAGTGATCGGTCAACGAAATATAGAGGCTGTTCTGCAAGTTTCCGGTCAGCTTTTCTTTAGCCAACGCGATGATCCGATCGGCCGTCGTCACTACCTCAAGCGGAATACGCTCCAGCACATCGCTCAGGCGAGCGGTCAGCTCGCTGCTGCGCAGGGAGAAAATTTTTTCTATCAGCGCCGCTTCTACGGTATCTCCCGGTCGTTTTTTGAACCCCAGCCCACGCCCCATCACGACCTGTTCGTTATTCTGCTCATCCATGACCGTGACGACATTATTATTCAATATTTTGGCGATCTTCATTGTCTGACCCCTGAAAACAAAAAAACCAGACGTTCGCCATGAACGCGAACATCTGGTTTTGCCTGCCAATGGCAGTAACAACCCCGGGGTTGACACCGTCATGACACAAACATGTCGTTAACCGGGTACAACCTGCAAACGCTAACTTACCATCGGCTCGCGGGGGCTCAACCTCCCGATGATGGAAACGTGACCGGGATCGACACAAACCCGATATTATTCGCTGCATATTATTGCCAGACCGGTCAGTCACGCCCCGAACGTCAGGTTCATTCCACACCGACAGCCAGATATTTTTCGTGCATTTGCGCAACAAGTTTGTGTAAAAACAATAAATCGCATGTTTTTTTGCGCAAGAGCACGAAAATACGTGTTATCTATCCCTTCGGCGGCTTGTATCTCTTTGCCTGATAACTATAATACGGAACGTTGTTTCATTGAATGGTTTCAGCGAATCCACGTGCCACTGATAAAAATACAACCTACAACGCAATCCTCAGGGATATTGCCGCTTCGCCCACTCCTCATTATGGGCAATATCCAGTCACGTGCCTCTTCATTCCCCATCGTCTGTCACCATCTATACTTATCATTTTCTCGCCATCGCAAACATCTCGTTGCCGGTGGTTTAGCTGCCGCTAACCGCCGGTCATCCTGTTTTTTTATCCATCACAACTTGTAGAAACTACCGTTATGAAAAAGACCAAAATCGTTTGTACTATCGGCCCGAAAACCGAATCAGAGGAAGTTCTGGGCAAGCTGTTGAGCGCAGGCATGAACGTCATGCGCCTGAACTTCTCTCACGGTGACTATGCCGAACATGGTCAGCGCATCAAGAATCTGCGTGCCGTTACCGAAAAAACCGGTCTGAAAGCCGCCATCCTGCTGGATACCAAAGGCCCGGAAATTCGCACCATCAAACTGGAAAACGGTGCAGACGTTTCTCTGACCGCTGGCCAAACCTTCACCTTCACCACCGACCAGAGCGTGATCGGCAATAAAGAACGCGTCGCGGTCACCTATGCCGGTTTTGCGAATGACCTGAGCGTCGGCAACACCGTGCTGGTCGACGATGGTCTGATCGGTATGGAGGTTATCGAGATCAAAGGCGGCGAAGTCGTTTGTAAAGTGCTGAACAACGGCGATCTCGGTGAAAACAAAGGTGTTAACCTGCCGGGTGTTTCCATCCAGTTGCCTGCGCTGGCGGAAAAAGACAAACGCGATCTGATTTTCGGTTGCGAGCAAGGTGTCGATTTCGTCGCAGCCTCCTTTATCCGTAAACGTTCCGACGTAGAAGAGATCCGCGCTCATCTGAAACAGCACGGCGGCGAACACATCCAGATCATCTCCAAGATCGAAAACCAGGAAGGTCTGAACAATTTCGACGACATTCTGGAAGCTTCCGACGGTATCATGGTGGCTCGTGGCGATCTGGGCGTCGAGATCCCGGTTGAAGAAGTCATTTTCGCGCAGAAGATGATGATCGAAAAATGCAACCAGGCCCGCAAAGTGGTGATCACGGCGACCCAAATGCTGGACTCCATGATCAAGAACCCGCGCCCGACCCGTGCCGAAGCCGGTGACGTCGCCAACGCCATCATCGACGGTACCGATGCCGTTATGCTGTCCGGCGAAAGTGCTAAAGGCAAATATCCGCTGGAAGCAGTCAGCATCATGGCGACCATTTGCGAACGTACAGACAGAGTCATGAAATCACGTATGGATAAGTTGCAGAACACCGGCAAGCTGCGCATTACCGAAGCAGTCTGCCGCGGCGCAGTGGAAACCGCAGAGAAACTGGACGCACCGTTGATAGTGGTTGCCACCCAGGGCGGCAAATCCGCGAAATCCATCCGCAAGTACTTCCCGAACGCACGTATTCTGGCGCTGACCACCAACGAAATCACCGCTCGTCAATTGCTGTTGAGCAAAGGCGTGGAAACCATGCTGGTGAAAGAAATCGCGTCTACCGACGATTTCTACCGTATCGGTAAAGAAGCGGCGCTGAACAGCGGATTAGCGCAGGAAGGCGATGTTGTCGTCATGGTTTCCGGCGCGCTGGTAGCGAGCGGCACCACCAACACGGCTTCGGTTCATCGCCTGTAATGCGATAATGAGAATATTTTAAAGCGCCCTGCGGGGCGCTTTTTATTTTCGCGCCCCATCCGTCACTGATAAATAGCACGATCGGTTAGACAAAAAAGATATATCTGCGGCCATCAAGGCCAGACTACTCTGATAAAATAGCCCTGTTTTCCTTACTTTTTTAACCTGCGTGTAAAACTCGATGATTCTTTGAGCGAACGATCAAAATTAAGCATGTTCCCATCAAAAATTTATTCTCATCAGAAAACGGTTTGTGTAATACTTGTAACGCTACATGGAGATTAACTCAATTTAGAGGGTATTAATAATGAATCGTACTAAACTGGTACTGGGCGCGGTAATCCTGGGTTCTACTCTGCTGGCTGGTTGCTCCAGCAATGCTAAACTGGATCAGCTGTCTTCTGACGTTTCTTCTCTGAACGAGAAAGTATCTGCTCTGACCAGCAAAGTTGACGCTCTGGCTACCGACGTGCAGGCTGCTAAAGATGACGCAGCTCGTGCTAACCAGCGCCTGGACAACCAGGTTCGTACTTACAAGAAGTAAGAACTGGTTGAATGAAAAATGGCGCACATTGTGCGCCATTTTTTTTGTCCTTCCTTGTACTCTGCCACGCTACACACCTGAGCATGCCGCTCGCCTTACCAAACACGCTGACTGAGCAAAGTTGATATGTCAGAACGCCCGTTCATTGACGCCCTGACAGAGGTGTTGTCGTTAGTGCGACGCAGCCGTTTGCTGTAACGGCGATGATTGATGAGGAATATTCTGCCCGACATTCACCAATACCGGCATGCCGGAGCGACGAACAATCGCGCTATTCGCGGCCTCAGCATCGGTATCATCATGGTGAATAAAGGCTTTTACCTTCTGGCTCAGCGCAATCGGCATGGTTTGCGGGTCATCCTTATCGGTGCGCGACAGCGGCTGATGCACTTCCACATAGCGTTTCCCATCAGGTTCCACCGCAATCTTGATGGGTTCATTGATGATTTGTACCCGGGTGCCGACCGGCACGTCATTAAACAGCGCTTCAATATCTTCCGGACGTAAGCGGATACACCCGGAACTCACCCGCATACCGATGCCAAAATCAGCATTCGTGCCATGGATTGAGTACACCCCGCCGCTTTTCTCCAGCCGTAACGCAAATAATCCCATCGGATTATCCGGCCCACCCGGCACCACCGCCGGCAACGTGATCCCTTGTGCTTTATAATGGCGTCGCGTATTGGCGGTAGGGATCCAGGTCGGATTTGGGCGCCGCTCAATCACGTGAGTCACCATTACCGGCGTGTTGCGGCCAAGCTGACCGATGCCAATCGGATAAACGATGACGGTGTTTTTCCCTTTCGGGAAGTAATAAAGCCGCAATTCAGCCAGGTTCACCACGATCCCCTCCCGTGGCGTATCCGGCAGCAGCATCTGTAACGGGATCGTCAGGCTGGAACCGGGCTTAGGCAGATAAGGGTCAGTACCTGGATTCGCTTCTAACATGCCAAGCAGACCAATTTTGAAGTTGGCGGCTATGGTTTCCAATGGATGCCCATCATTCGGCACCGTGTAGCTAATATTTTCCCCAATCAGTCGACTGTCTGGAGGCGGCAGAGGATATTCCGTTGCATTGGCAGGCTGCATGCCCGTCAGGCAAGAGGCAAACAATAATCCCATTAGGGTAAGCGCACGTTTCATTATTGGTTTCCTGTTGTAATACTGAAGATCAGTTGAGCGCCAAAGCGCGACACGCGGCTACGACCATCACGGGCACCGGTGAATCGCCGTTGGCGAAAACTTTCTTTCTTGTTTTTTATCAATAAGTTGAATCTCCTTGAACGTTAGGAAACGCCAAGGATAAAAGCAGGGTAGCAGGAAATCCACCGGATGGATTCTGAAATGTGACGCATCAGGGCGCAGATATCACGCCCTGCAGGTTTTATATCAAGGTAGCCGCCCGCGCCCGCACGTTGCGCAGCATGGCTTCAAGCCCTTGTGACCGTGACGGCGTCAGATGCTGGGTTAGCGCCAGCGATGCGAAAAAAGGGCGTACGTCCTGCTCGACGATCTCTTGGGCAGACAATCCCTGATACAGGCTAAAAACGATGGCAATCAATCCCTTGACGATAGCGGCATCGCTGTCGCCATACAACACCATGTGGCCTTGTTCATCACGACTCAAATCAATCCAGACCTGACTTTGACAGCCAGAGACCCGATTAGCATCCTGACGCTGTACGTCGCTAAGCGGTGCCAGACTGGCGCCCAGTTCAATGATATAGAGGTACTTCTCTTCCCAATTGCTGCAACGAGAAAAATTCCGCAGCAGCTTCTGTGGATCCGGCGGTTGCGCCATCGCCGTTTGCGCCATAACAATTTGTTCCATAACAATGCTCCAGAAACAATAATTTCGCTGCCGTCGGCTTACTCGCCCAACAGACGATGTATACGGTGCAGCCCCGCGACCAGACGGTCAATATCATCCTGACAGGAATAGAGGGCCAGTGAGGCGCGGCACATACTGGACACGCCATAACGGCTCATCAGCGGCATCGCGCAATGGTGACCGGTGCGGATGGCGATACCGTACTGGTCGAGAAAGCTGCCGACGTCAAACGCATGGTGATGCCCCAAATTAAAGGCAATCACCCCGTGGCGATGCACCGGGCCGTATAGGCTAAGCGTCGGCACCTCGGACAGCGCCGCCAGCGCATAACGCATCAACCGATCTTCATACGCCTGAATCGCCGACATCCCCAACGAGGAGACATAATCCAGCGCCGCCCCCAGCCCCATAATCCCGGCGGTATGCGGCGAGCCGGCTTCAAAGCGCCACGGCGAATCGGCATAGGTCGTTCCTTGCGTCAAACTAACCTCACGGATCATGGCGCCGCCGCCTTCCCACGGCGGCATTGCCTGCAGCAGCTCGCTTTTGCCGTACAGTACGCCAATGCCTGAAGGACCGTATAGTTTATGGCCGGAAAAGGCGTAGAAATCGCAATCCAGCGCCTGCACGTCCACCGCCCGGTGCATCACCGCCTGTGCGCCATCCACCAGTACTTTCGCCCCACAGGCATGCGCCTGACGGATAATCTCCGCCAGCGGGTTGGCGGTGCCCAGCACGTTGGAAACCTGCGTGACCGCCACTAATCGGGTGCGTTCATCCAGCAATGCCGGCAGTTGCGCCATGTCCAATTCGCCGTCGTCATTGATTGGCAGAACGCGCAGCGCCAACCCGCGCGCCTGTGCCAGCATTTGCCAGGGCACAATGTTGGCGTGATGCTCCATCTCGCTGATCACCACGTTATCACCGGGCTGAAACGCGATACGGCCGTAACTGTTGGCCACCAGATTGATGGCTTCGGTGGTGCCGCGCACAAACACGATGTTTTCCGCCGACGCGGCATGGATAAAGGTGGCAACCTGCGCCCTCACCTCTTCCATCGCGCTGGTAGCGCGGGCGCTCAAAGTATGGATGCCACGGTGTACGGCGGCATATTCGTGCAAGTAGAAATCCCGCTCACGATCGATAACCGCCAGCGGCTTCTGGGCGCTGGCTGCACTGTCCAGATAGGACAGCGGCTGCCCGTTGACCGATTGCTGCAATATCGGGAAATCCGCCCGCACCCGCTCAATAGGATAATGATCAACAGGATGATCATCGATGAGATCATTCACGCTGTTTCTCCTCCCAGTGCCTGCAAGCGCTGGGCAACTCGCGCCAGCACCGCATCACGTAGCCTGTCATCACGGATCGCCTCCGTCAGTTCGGCCGCAAACGCGAAGATAATCATCTGTTGCGCCGCCTGCTCGCCGATACCGCGTGACCGCAGATAAAACAGTTGATCTTCGTCGATACGCCCAACCGTCGCACCGTGGCTGCATTTCACATCATCGGCGTAGATTTCCAACTGAGGTTTGGTATCCACCTCCGCCAGTCGCCCGAGCAACAGGTTGTTATTGGTCATCTTACCGTCCGTCTTCAGTGCGCCGGGAGCCACCTTGATCAACCCGTTGAACACGCCGCGAGCACGATCACGCACAATCGCTTTGTGCAACTGACGGCTTTCACCGAACCCTTGATTGTGTTCCAAATACGTACGGGTATCGCATACTTCGTTGCCGGTCGGCACCATCAGGCTGTTCATCGACAGCGTCGCGCCTTCACCGTTCATCTGCGCGCTGGTGTGATGGCGCGTCAGCCCCGCGCCCAGCAGAAAACTGTGGCTGTGCAGTTGGGCAGCCCGGGCCAGACGTAAATCATTGTGAGCAAAGTGATAACTGTCAGTCGCTTCAAACCCCAGCTTGTAGTGCTCGACAACGCTGTTTTCACCGGCGTCGATGGTCAGGCGCGCGCCGCTAAAATGGGCGGCCCCCTCCAGGCTTGCGTAATGCTCAATCAGCGTCGCACTGGCGCCTGCGCCGATACGCGCATGGTGGCGATAGTGCAGTGTGTTGAGCGCCGCCGGCTGACCACTGCTGATATGCAGCAGGTAGAGCGGTTTTTCCGCTATCACCCCGTTGCCGACCTGAATCAGCGTTTGCTCCACCGCCAGGCTCTCCGTCAGGTGCAAAAACACCTCGGGCTGAATCGGCGCTAAACCAGACTGCCGCCGGACAGACGGGATAATCTCTACCTGATACGGCCCGCTGTCGGCGTCGCTCAGCGCACGGCTGAAATGCCCGTCGACAAACACCAGCCGCCAGCCGTCGACCGGCAGCGCCAGCGCGTCGCGCTGTGCCGGCGTGACCTCGGTTTCAGCCGTTATCGAGGTAAACTCATGCGCCAGCAGCCGCTCCAGCGGGGTGTATTTCCAGTGTTCCAGCTTGCGGTGAGGAATGCCCAGTTGCTTTACCTGTTGCCAGTGCTGCCGCGCCTCATCGGCGCGCGACGCGGCGGTATCAAACAGGCGTTGCCACTGTTGCAGCGCCTGCTGCGCTTTACTGTTGGTCGGTAAGCCAGCCATAGCCCTGCTCCTCCAACTGTTTCACCAGCGAGAAATCTCCGGATTTCACAATCCGCCCCTGATAGAGCACATGCACGTAATCCGGGCGGATGTAATCCAGAATGCGCTGGTAATGGGTGACGATGATGAAAGCGCGCTTGCCATCACGCAGCGCGTTGACGCCGCCGGAGACGATTTTCAACGCATCAATATCCAGCCCGGAGTCGGTTTCATCCAGAATGCACAGATCGGGTTCCAGCACCGCCATTTGCAGAATGTCGTTACGTTTTTTCTCGCCGCCGGAAAAACCGACGTTGACCGAACGCGTCAGCAGGTCGTCCGGCATGTTCAACTGCCGGATTTTATCCTCGATGAAGTCTTCAAAATCAAACCGGTCCAGCGCCGGTTGTTGGCGATAGGCTCGCACGGCGTTTAGCGATGTCTGCAGGAAAAAGCGATTGCTGACGCCGGGGATTTCCACCGGGTACTGAAACGCCATGAAAATCCCTTCGCCGGCCCGCTCCTCCGGCGACAGCGCCAGCAGATCTTTGCCCTTGAAGCGCAGCGTGCCGCCGGTCACGGTATAATCCTCACGACCGGCCAGCGTGGCGGACAGGGTGCTCTTACCCGATCCGTTCGGCCCCATAATGGCATGGACCTCCCCCGGATTGACCTGCAAGTTCAACCCATTGATAATCGGCTTGTCTTCGACGCTGACGTTCAAGTTTTCAATCGTTAACATACTCTTACCCTTCCGGCGTCTTACCGACGCTCATGATTATCGGCACCGCGTCGCGGTGCGTGGCATGCCGTGGCGTTGGCGCATACATCAGCCCACACTGTGTTCAAGGCTGATGGACAACAATTTCTGGGCTTCTACTGCGAATTCCAGCGGCAACGCCGAGAACACGTCTTTACAGAAACCGTTCACTATCATTGAGATGGCGTCGTCTTCACTGATGCCGCGTTGCAGGCAATAGAACAGTTGATCCTCGCCGATGCGCGAGGTGGTCGCCTCATGTTCCAGTTGCGCGCTGTTATTCTTCACTTCTACGTAGGGAAAGGTGTGCGCGCCGCAGTCGCTGCCGATCAGCATCGAATCGCACTGGGTGAAATTGCGTGCATTGGTCGCGCTGGGCATGATCTTCACCAGCCCGCGATAGGTGTTCTCGCTGTGTCCGGCGGAAATTCCCTTGGCGATGATGGTCGAACGGGTGTTCTTGCCGATATGGATCATCTTGGTACCGGTATCCGCCTGCTGGCGGCCGCTGGTCAGCGCCACCGAAAAGAATTCGCCCACCGAGTAGTCGCCGCGCAGGATCACGCTCGGGTATTTCCAGGTAATGGCCGATCCGGTTTCCGACTGCGTCCAGGACATACGTGAATGATCGCCGGCGCACAGCGCGCGTTTGGTCACAAAGTTGAGAATGCCGCCTTCGCTGCCCTGACCGGAGAACCAGTTCTGCACCGTGGAATATTTCACTTCGGCATTTTTGTTGACAATCACTTCCACCACCGCCGCATGCAACTGGTAACTGTCGCGCACCGGCGCCGAGCACCCCTCGATATAGCTGACGTAGCTGTCATCGTCGGCAATCAGAATAGTACGCTCGAACTGACCGGTTTTGGCGGCATTAATGCGAAAGTAGGTCGACAGCTCCATCGGGCAGCGCACCCCTTTCGGGATGTAAACGAAGGTGCCGTCCGAGGCTACCGCGGCGTTCAGCGCAGCGAAGAAATTGTCGTTAGCAGGCACCACCGTGCCCAGATACTGGCGCACCAGTTGCGGATGTGACTGAATCGCTTCGCTGAACGAACAGAAAATGATGCCTTGCTTCGCCAGTTCATCCCGATAGGTGGTGGCGACGGATACTGAATCGAAAATGGCGTCGACCGCCACCTCTTTGCCTTCCCGTACCGGGACGCCCAGTTTATCGAAAGCGTCTTCCACCTCGCGGGTCAGGTAATTACTGTGGGCGACATCGTCGGCCGGCTGTTGCTGCGCGCCGGGCTGAGAACCGCAGCTATCGTCACACTGCCCGCATGACGGTGCCGAGTAATAGCTGTAATCCTGATAGTTCAGATGCTCGTAGTGCGCTTTCAGCCAGTGCGGTTCCTCCATCTGCAACCAGGCCCGATAGGCGCTGAGCCGAAACTCCAGCATCCACTCCGGTTCATTGCGTCTGGCGGAAATCGCCCGCACGACATCCTCATTGATGCCATGGGCCAGTTGATCCATCGCCAGCTCGGTGAAAAAGCCCTCTTTATAACGGCCGTCACCAAGCCAGGTCTGGACATCGTCGGATACGTCTACATTACTACGCGCCATAATCGTGTCGCCGCTTAAAGCCCAAAACTTTCGCCACATCCACAGGCATGGCGGGCTTTGGGGTTGTTGAATTTGAATACCTGATTGATGCCCTCCTGGACAAAATCCACTTCCGTACCGTCGAGAAACGGCATCGCCTTGAGCGGAATAAACAGTCGCGCGCCTTCGCGCTGATAGATCTGATCGGTAGGATCAGGCTGATGCACCAGTTCCAGTACGTAACCCAACCCCGCACAGCCGGACTGCTTAACCGTCAGCCGGATGCCCTGTACCGATTCATCCCGCCGCATCAGGTTACGAATATGGGCCACGGCGCTATCAGTCAGCGTCAGCCCCTGCCATACCTGCTCGTCCAGTGAAAAAGTGTCTACATCATCGTGCGTTTGCATCGGGATCACCTCATTTGCTGTTATTGCCCCCACACGGCAGGCTGTGATACCGACCGCATGACATCCGTTTGCTTCTGATTGCTCGGTTCGGATATCCATACTGTCAGAATTCACACAATGTTAATGATAATTATTACTACATCAACCATGTGATTGTGGGGCTTTTCCCGTTGCAGGGGGCAATATGTTCACCCGTAGCCGGTGTTTCCGGCGTTTGCCGCCCCAAAAATGAGTAACTGACTATTGATATAGCAAAAATTAATAACTTATACCTATGGTTTTACCTGTTAATGCCATCAACATTTTCTTATCATCAGTATAACACCTCTGAATCAGCCTATTTTCTGAACACTCCTGTCATGCCAAAAATTCTCTACTGCACGCGTATGGCGATAAATTCAGCACGTTTCATTTAGAAAATGCGATCGTGATCGCCTCTTATCGGTGAATATCCGCCAGAAGCGTTGCATTGAGGCGCGCAAAAATATGATAATGATTCTTATTTAAGATGTGAGATGCCGGACATGTTCCCGTTCAGAGCCTGGTTGCAGACACAGATTGATGACTACCGGCGGCAATTACGTAATGCCGCCATGGAGTTTTATCTGGCAGAGTTATCGCTGGAACGGGATGACGGTGACATTAGTGAATTGCGGCATTACTACCTGACGGGCATTCACATGGCGGAACTGAGCCAGCAGCAGGGAGACGAAAACAGTTACCTGTTCAGCCTGATCAAAATCCACCAGCGTCTGATTCATGAAATCAACAATGCCGAACGCGACCACCTGTTCCGGGTACAAAGTTACTACTTTGCACGCCAGACACTACGGTGTATTTGTACCCAGTTCACCCTGATGGGCAACTGGGATAAAGCCACCGCTTTCCAAACCGATTTTATGCAGCGGGTGGCGTTTATCCCCTGATATCGGGCAGTGACGAGAATTGTCCTGCCGGGCCGGCAGCACGACAGGACGGGGTAAATGCCGGAACGTCTGGCGTCAGGCGTCCGGCGATATCACCGCCGTGGTCAGCCGCGAGGTGCAACACAGCCGCTCCTGGCTGTCAAAAATATCAATTTGCCAGACCTGCATCCGTTTGCCGGTATGCAACGCACGACAGACGCCGCGGACTTCGCCTTCCGTCACCGCGCGCAAGTGGTTGGCGTTGATCTCCACGCCAACCACCCGCTGGTCGCCTTGCGAACACAGATAACCGGCAATAGACCCCAACGACTCCGCCAGCGTCACCGAGGCGCCGCCATGCAGCAGCCCGAACGGCTGACGCGTGCGGCTATCCACCGGCATCACGCCTTCCAGCGTATCATCGGTCAGGCGCGTCATACGGATGCCGATATGGCCGGCCATACCGCCGACCGCCATCTGATTCAACTGTTCAATATCTACGTTACGTTTCCACAGCATCACACCAGCTCCAGCAACGCCTGCAACGGATGTTTCAACCCACGCCCTTCCATACGCTTGACCTGACTGCGGCAGGAGTAGCCGGTGGTCAGGCAGCGCGCCTGCGGCAACCGTTGCAGGGACGGCTGCCAGGAGAGCGCGTAGATCCCCTGAGAGTGCGCCAGATTGCGGGTTTCATGGCCATAGGTCCCCGCCATACCGCAACAACCGACGCTGATATTTTCCAGTCGGGCGCCGAAATGGGCGAAAATGGCCGACCACTGCTGCCCGCTGGCCGGCAGCGCCGTGGTTTCGGTGCAGTGACCGAACAGATACCACGGCTCGTCGCGCAGTGCCGGCGCACGGTCGTCGCGGCCGTTCACTAGCGTCGTCAACCATTCATGCACCAGTTGCACCTGAAAGTCGCCGCGTTGTGAGCCCAGCACTTCCCGGTACTCATCCCGGTAGCACAGCACCAACGCCGGGTCGACCCCCACCATCGGCAACCCCAAACGGGCTACCCGGTTGAGGAATTCCGCCGTCTTGCCGGCGGTTTTCGCAAAGCGCTGCAAGAACCCTTTGATATGCTGCGGCTTGCCGTTCGGCGAAAACGGCAGCAGCACCGGCCGTAACCCGAGTTTTTCCACCAGTTGGATAAAATCGGCCACCACCTGCGCATCGTAATAGCTGGTAAACGGATCCTGCACGATCAGGACGTGATCGGCGCGCGCCTGCGGCGACATCTGTTCCAGTTGCTCCAGCGTGGTGGTCATCGCCCGGTGACCAACAAATTGCTGGCGCAGCGACGGTGTCGACAGCAACGGTAAATCCACCATACCGATGACTGTACGGCTGACCGCATTCACCCACGGCTGGCGCAGGAAAAAGTTGAACGTTTTCGGGCTGTACGCCATCAGCGGAGCGTAGCTTTCCACGCCGGCCACCAGATAGTCCCGCGCCGGCCGCAAATAGCGGGTGTGGTACAGTTGCAGGAAACGGGCGCGGAAACCGGGAACGTCAATCTTGATCGGGCACTGAGTGGAACAGGCTTTGCAGGCCAGACAGCCGGACATCGCCTCCTTAACTTCATGCGAGAAGTCATACTCGCCCTGACGCGCCGCCAGCGTGTTACGGGTTCTGGCGATCAAGCCGCGGAAACTGACGCGCTGACGCGGCAATGCCTGCTCCAGCGCCAACGGGTCAACCCCCTGCTCCGACAGCAGACGCAACCATTCGCGCACCAGCGTGGCCCGGCCTTTGGGCGAGTGGATACGGTTGCCGGTGATTTTCATCGACGGGCACATCGGGCTGTGGGTATCAAAATTGAAGCACAGACCGTTGCCGTTGCACTCCATTGCGCCGCGGTAGGCGGTACGCACCGTCAGCGGAATCTGTCGGTCATAGGTGCCGCGCTTCACCGCATCCACCTGCATCATCGACGCGTCCACCCCGAGCGGTGCGCAGATCTTGCCGGGATTGAGGCGGTTATCCGGGTCGAACGCCGCTTTAATCCGGCGCAACTCGTCATACAGCTCAGGCCCAAAAAACGCCGGGCTGTATTCGGCACGGAATCCTTTGCCGTGTTCCCCCCATAACAACCCACCGTATTTGGCGGTCAGCGCTACAATCTGATCGGAAAGTTGCTTCATCAGCACTTCCTGCTGCGGATCGCACATGTCCAGCGCCGGGCGCACGTGCAGCACGCCGGCGTCCACGTGGCCAAACATGCCGTAGCTCAGATTATGGCTATCCAGCAGCGCCCGAAATTCGGCGATGTAATCCGCCAAATGTTGAGGCGGCACGCAGGTATCTTCGGCAAACGGAATCGGCTTCGCCTGCCCTTTGCTGTTGCCCAGCAGGCCGACCGCTTTCTTGCGCATACCGTAAATACGTTCGATGCCCGCCAGCTCACGACAGACCTGATAACCGATCACCCCCGCTTCGCGGGCCGCCAGCAATCCATCCAAACGCTCACACAACGAGGCAATCAGACTATCAATCAGCGATTCGTCATCACCGGCAAACTCGACGATATTCAGCCCCAGCATCTCTTCACCGGGCACATCGGTAATCAGTTCGCTGACCGAATGCCATACGATGTCTTCACGCGCCAGATTCAGCACCTTCGAATCGACCGTCTCCACCGACAGCGCCCGCGCCTCCACCATGAACGGTGCGCTGCGCAGCGCGGAATCAAACGAATCATATTTGACGTTGACCAGCCGCCGCACCTTGGGTAGCGGCGTGATATCCAGCTTCGCTTCGGTAATGAACGCCAGCGTCCCTTCGGCGCCGGTCAGAATGCGGGTCAGGTCAAACGTTTGCATATCATCGCTGAACACATGACGCAGGTCATACCCGGTCAGGAAGCGGTTCAGTTTGGGGAATTTGTCGATGATAAGCTCACGCCGCTCACGGCAGCGATGCAGCACGGTGTGATAAATACGGCCGACTGGCGAGTCTTCCTGCGCCAGTTGCTCCGCCAGAGCGACCGGCATCGCCTGCGTATCCAGTAATTCGCCGCCAGGCAGCACGGCGCGCAGCCCCAGCACATGGTCTGAGGTTTTGCCGTATACCAGCGACCCCTGTCCCGAAGCATCGGTATTGATCATGCCGCCCAGCGTGGCGCGGTTACTGGTGGAGAGCTCCGGCGAGAAAAAGTAGCCGAACGGCTTCAGGTACTGGTTCAGTTGATCCTTGATAACCCCGGCTTCTACCCGCACCCACCCTTGTTCCGGATTGATTTCCAGAATACGGTTCATATGGCGGGACATATCCACCACAATGCCGTGATTGAGCGCTTGCCCGTTGGTGCCGGTACCGCCGCCGCGCGGCGTGAAAACCAGCTCGCGAAAACGCGCCTCATCGGCCAGCCGGGCCAGCAGCGACACATCGGCGGTCGAGCGGGGAAAGACCACCGCGTCCGGCAGCAGTTGATAGATACTGTTATCCGTCGCCATTGTCAGGCGATCGGCATACTGCGTGGCGATATCACCGGTAAAACCGTGTTGCTTCAAGGCTTCCAAAAAGCTCAGCACCGGTTGAACGATGCCCGGCGCTTGTGTGATCTGTGGGATCATTATGTGTTGACCCTGTCCATGCGAGAGGTGTTTGCCAATAAAATAAATGCCGTCGGGCGGCTATCGCACACCTGCGGCCCCTTCGTTTTATCATATTTCCCCTGGCTGTGCGTCAACGGATCACGAAAAACTTAGGAGAAGCGGCAATCGGAGAGGCGCGTCGTCAGACACGCGCAATAGTGTCTCCCGTTCAGGAATCACTGTGCAAACCGGCGGAAATCGCGCATGATAAATTCCGGCTTAAATCCTTTGCATATCAGCCTGCCGGGTAGCGGCCGGCCACGTTTTCATCATTTTGCATTAGGCCTGTCGCCTGAATTAACGAGGTAATCTCTCTTGATGAAACAATCTCAGTCACAGCGATTCGATCTCGCACGAATCCTGTTTAGTTTGTTATTTATCGGCATTCTGATTATTGCCTGCTTCTGGGTGGTACAACCCTTTATCCTCGGGTTCGCCTGGGCCAGCATGGTGGTGATCGCCACTTGGCCGTTACTGATTCGTCTGCAACAGATGCTCTGGGGATACCGTTCTCTGGCCGTAATAGTGATGACTTTGCTGCTGGTTCTGCTGTTTGTGTTCCCAACATCAATTCTGGTCAGCAGCGTGATTGATAACGCCTCCAATCTGATCAGTTGGATCAGTGCGCAAGGGCGATTGAGCCCGCCGGAGCTTGGCTGGCTACAGTCCATTCCGCTGGTCGGCGCCAGGTTGCACAGCAGTTGGCATTCGCTGGCGCACAGCAGCGGCCCGGCGCTGATGGCTAAAATTCAGCCCTACATCGGCCAGACGGCATCCTGGGTCGTTTCTCAGGCGGCGCACATCGGCCGTTTCCTGATGCACTGTGCGCTAATGGTGCTCTTCAGCGTGTTGCTGTACAGCAAAGGGGATCACGTCGCATTGGGTGTGCGTCGTTTTGCCATTCGGCTGGGGCGCCAGGGCGGCGATTCGGCGGTCATTCTGGCGGCTCAGGCCATTCGGGCGGTCGCACTGGGCGTGGTGGTTACGGCTATTGTGCAGTCGGTATTAGGCGGCATCGGTCTGGCGCTGGCGGGAATTCCCTACACCACACTGCTCACCGTGCTGATGTTTCTGTCCTGCGTGGCGCAACTCGGGCCGCTGACCGTGTTGATTCCCGCCATCATCTGGCTTTACTGGAGCGGCGATACCACCTGGGGAACCATTTTGCTGATCTGGAGTTGTGTGGTCGGCACGCTTGATAACATTATCCGCCCGTTGCTGATTCGTATGGGCGCCGACTTGCCGATGTTGTTGATCCTGTCCGGCGTCATCGGCGGGTTACTGGCATTCGGCATGATCGGGCTGTTTATCGGTCCGGTGGTGCTGGCCGTCTCTTATCGTCTGTTGTCGGCCTGGATGAAAGAGTCGCCGGAACCGCCACCGATCCGCACGATTTCGCACCACCACAAGAAGTCCTGATTATCCCATTCATTTCCCGGTGCAATTCTCACCGGGAACACTCCTAATATGTAAGATAAATTTATATTTTTAGGAAACATCTCAGCCAAAATACATAATTTTTGATAGTTAATCATAATTTAGATCATTTTTACTGAAAAAAAATCTTACGTGACAAATCTATCATTCAAAAATAATTAACCATTAGGATGATTCCTAATGACTCGATTCGCGCTAAAACCTAGTATTCATACTCGGAGCTATTGTTAACGTAATGTTTGTCAGTGAGGTTTCTCCTCGTCAGAGCTAGTAACGAATTGCTGTGTGTAGTCTTTGCCCATCCTTGAGGTGGGCATTTTTTTATCTGTTGCTTTCTCCCTTTCCCGTTCCGTTGCGCCTGCTCCGTTTTTCGTCTCCCGCCTTCTTCGCTCTTATGGTCTTCATCAGTCAGGCATTGCTATCCGCGATAAACCCTCATCAGTTGCGAGAGTTTGCCAGGGGACTGGGGATACTCACGAAGACGGATAGAGTGGATGCCTGTGTGCTGGCCTGTTATGGCTGTTTGAGTCAACCGGCTGGCTGGAGTCCTCCTTCGCCAGAAATAAGGAAACCCAGGGCATGACTCCAGCACAGGGATAGTCTGCTGAGTGATAACAACGTAGATGTCGAAGATCCATTGGTCGCACATCCTTTCAATCGTATTCGCAAAATGCTCTGATTGAGGCTCCAAGCCTGATGAGACGCCGGTAACCAGAACGCGCTGCCGGTCAGCTCGACACCGGCCAGAACCTCGTCGGTGGTGGAATGTGCTCCAAATGAATTGGACAAGATCTGCTCCTCAGAATGAATCGGTACGAGCCGGAGCGCATGACTAAACGACAGCGCAGCGCCCCAGTCAGCCAGTTGGTCAATATCGCTCGCCGACAAGGTCTTCGCTCTTGCGCCACAGTTCAGCTGCTCGTGCTGCATCCAGGGCGTAGGCGCGATAGCCATCCGAGAAGCCATCGTCCTGCGGCGCCTTGAACTCGATCGAGACATGGCAATTCTCGCAGTACCTGCCGCCGATCTCATCGCTGGAGGCCGTGAAAGCCGCCCAGACCGAAGTCGCCGCGCCTTGAGGAACCGTTTTCGGTTCGAACGGCAATAGGCCCTGCTGGGCACGGGCCGCGTTGATGCCTGCCATCCAGCCCTTCAGCATCTCGATATCAACGTGGCGGGTGAGACCTGTATTGATCACGCCTGGATGGACCGCGACAGCGCGGATGCCCCGATCCTTGTGGCGGCGGTCGAACTCGACGGCAAAAAGCGCATTAGCCGTCTTCGACTGCCCATAGGCGCCGCCCGCGTTATAAGCTCGCCGCTCAAAGTTCAGGTCTCCCAGATCAATGTCGCTCATTCGATGAGCGTTGGATGACAACACAACGACGCGCGAACCTGCGAGCAACCACGGCGCGAGTCGGTTCACCAGGACAAAGTGGCCTAAATGGTTGGTTCCAATGTGAGTCTCGAAGCCATCGGCCGTATGTCCGTACTGTGTTGCCATGACGCCTGCATTCGCGATCACGACATCGAACGGCTCGGCCTGTGACAGCAATGTATCGGTACAAGCCCTGACGCTCGCGAGTGATCCGAGATCGACCTCGATCAGTTCGAAACCACCGCTCGTGGCGGCCGCCGCGCGTACAGCTCCGGTTGCTGCATATGCTTTGTCGAGATCGCGCGCCGTACCCACAACATAAGCCCCGTGAGCAACGAGTGCCCGAGCGGTCTCGATGCCCAGACCAGACGACGTCCCCGTGACGAGAACGCGTTTGCCTTTCAAATCCAGTCCTGCAAGCACATCGTCGGTCGTGGATGTGGCTCCAAATTTTGCGGTCATGTCAGTTTCCTTCGTTAGTTGCCCAATGCCGTAGATCGGTGGGTTTGAGTGGAGATAAGCCGTGCGGTCACACTGCCGGCAATCCGGGGTCGATCCCGGTCATGGCGACGGAAACGTCCCAAAGCCGCTTGGCAAGTGCCGGGTCTTCAGCCTGCGGTGCGCGTTTGGCTTCTCCGGCGACGCCTCTGATCCCTACGAATCCGGTCGGGCCGTAATAGCCTCCTGGCTTCACAGGGCCTGTCGCGGCCAGCAACGCCGGCCATGCGCCCTTGGCGGCACTGTTGAGCAACAGGCCGACGATGGGACCGAGCAACTGAACGGGCCCCATATGCCTGCCCAGACTGGTGCTTGCCACACCGGGGTGGGCACCGATGGCCGTGATGGGGGATCGAGTCGCGCGCAGGCGCCGATCCAGCTCAAAGAAGAACAGCGCATTCGCCAGCTTACTGGCGCCATAACGGTCCCCCCTGGAGTAGCTGCGCTCGGCATTGAGATCGTCCCAGTCGATCTTTGCCTTCAAATGCGCAATGCTGGATGTAACAACGATGCGCGAGCCCGGCGTCTCGGCTAACTTGGGCAGCAGCAGCGAGGTAAGCGCGAACACGCCCAGATGGTTGACCCCGAACTGCGATTCAAATCCCTGCCTGGTACGCGTCAGGGGTGGGTTCATGACGCCCGCGTTGTTGATGAGTGCATCGATGCGAGGCTCCTTCGACGCGTTCGCGACGGCGGCACGCACACTCTCGATGTCGCCCAAGTCCAGCGGCAACCAGGCGAGGTTGGCGTTCGGCGTCTGTTGTTTGATGCGCGCAATGGCCTCCTCTGCCTTGGCCTTTTCGCGGCAACCCAACAGCACGCGCGCGCCCCGCGCAGCAAGCACTCTGGACAGCTCAAACCCCACGCCCGCATTGGCGCCTGTGACGATGAAGCACTTGCCCGATTGACTCGGGACATCTACTTCGGTAAAGCCTTTGTGGTCTGACATACAAACTCCTTTAATGAGTGATTACATACTCATTTAATTGACAAAAAAATCAGGCCGCCGAGCCTTTCCAAAAGAGGTCGAACCCCGCCTGTCGAATCGCTTCACAGTCCTTCGGCTTGGCCGCAATGGCGTTCATGGTGATATCCGCCAAATCGAACAGAATCGTGTCGATATAGAAAGCGACTCGTTCAGGAGCAGAGTGCCCCGCAAGACACTGTTCGACGATCGAGCGAGCTTCTCGGAACATGGCGTGGCAGCGCTGGCGGCTCTCTGCAGTCACTCGATCCGACACCTTCAACTGGCGCAACGCCTTGCGCGCCGTGGAATGATTCAGTCCCCAGTCAATCAGCCGACTCCAAACGATAAACAGTTGGTCACGTGCTGACGCCTCTATCGGGTATGGCGCCAGCATCGTCTCCGCAAGCTCACCTTCTATCTCAACGAACAGATCATTCAGGAGATCATCCTTCGATGGAAAGTAGGTAAACAGCGTCCCCTCAGACACGCCGGCGGCCTTGGCGATCTTCGCTGTAGAGGCGCCAGTGCCGAGTTGGGCGATGAGGTCTGAAGCAGCATCAAGCAGGGCATCACGCTTCTCCTCGCTCAAGGGACGAGCCATAGTCTGATATCTTCTATTGAGTAAGTAAATGCTCAATTATCGTATCGAAAATCTTCGCCGTCAAGTGCCACGCTCAGGACGTGGTGAGCGTCCCCGGTTAACGCCTGATGCCCGAGGGTGATGGGCGGCAGTCATTTTTCCTGTTCAGGCGGGCTCACGCCGCCCTCGCGGAATGGCCGAAGGAATCGCGCGGTTTGAGTCACGGGCGTCAAGACCAGATGTACGTACGCTACCCGATGGATGACCCCCGCTACCGCGCAACATCCCCAGAAACACTACTGCCGCGTACCGTTGCCGCAATCTGCGGCCCCAGCCTCTGCTCAGTCACTGGCCTCCACGGCACCAGACTGACCCCCTTTCCGTCGTCGAGCATCGCGTACCGCCCACTGGCGAACATGACACTCCACCGATATATGCCGACCACGCGCTGCTCGTCAGCCGCCTGCTTGAGCTTGTTGCCGTTGGCCTCGCCAGCAAACTCCAGCGTGATAGCCACCCAATCCCCGTTGGCCATGTAGTGGTCTGCGCAGGTGATCGCTAACGTCCCCCTGGAGACGTCCATCATCTTGCCCGGCATCGGGCCGACGCTGACCATGCTACGGTGCGTGCCGGAAAACTGGTTGTTGCCTGGCTGGTGCCAAATCACGTCGGGCGAAATGATGGTGCCCAGCGTGGCTTGGTCGCCGGTTTGCATGGCCTTGATGTAGGCCTTAGCGATATCGAGATTGTTCATAGTGTGCTCCTTTGTTGATGCGGTTGTGGAAAGAGGTTGAGCCTGGACCGGGATATAGCTCCCGGTCCAGGCTGGCGACGAGAAAAAGGGAACCGAGCAGAACTCAGTAGGTAATGGCTTTCATCGTGAGGACTCAAGACATCAAACCCTGCCTGGCGCCGGTGATTGCCTTGCGCAGAATATGAATGCCTTGTTCGCCTCGGTCTGCTTGTACGAAAGTTTTTCCATCAGTCCGGCAATGTCAGGGCGCTTTGCGGCCCGACGGGGTAATCTTGCACAAGAAGCCGGGCACCAGCGTATCCCGGAGTTCGACGGCCTGCGCCTGTGGTTGTACCGCATCAACAGCGGACTTGGTGAGCTTGATTTTTGCCATGATGACGCCTCGGAAAGACCCGGTTTCCAGGGGCCAGCAGAGAGGAAGTCGGGTCAAGTTTCGGAAAGCACCGGCATATGATCGACGCACCTAATTTATTGATAAAAATGCTGCATCAAGTCTTGGCACAGCCCAGCGAAGTACCGAGCTGGAGTCATGGTGAAATAAAAAAACCGCCCGGCGCGGTGCGGCGGGCGGTGGATATTATTCACTCAAAGTCAAATAGACGGCTTAGCGCTTCTCAGCCAGACTCAGCCAGGTCTGCACCACGGTATCCGGATTCAGCGACAGGCTGTCGATGCCTTCATCCATCAGCCAGGCGGCAAAATCCTCATGGTCGGACGGCCCCTGGCCACAGATCCCGACGTACTTGCCCTGCTTTTTCGCCGCACGGATCGCCATCGCCAGCAGCGCTTTCACCGCGTCATTACGCTCATCAAACAGCTCGGAGACCACACCGGAATCGCGGTCCAGCCCCAACGTTAACTGAGTCATGTCATTCGAACCGATGGAAAAACCGTCGAAATGCTGCAGGAATTCCTCCGCCAGCAACGCGTTCGAGGGAATTTCGCACATCATGATGATTTTCAGACCGTTCTCGCCACGTTTCAGCCCCTGACTGGCCAGCTCAGCCACCACGGCTTCCGCCTGCGCCACGGTGCGCACAAACGGGATCATCACTTCGACGTTGGTCAGCCCCATGCCGTTACGCACCCGTTTCACCGCCTCGCACTCCAGCGCAAAGCAGGCGCGGAAATCCGGCGACACGTAGCGACCCGCGCCGCGGAAGCCCAGCATCGGGTTTTCTTCTTCCGGCTCGTAGCGAGCGCCGCCCAGCAGGTTGGCATACTCGTTGGATTTAAAGTCGGACAAACGCACGATCACGCGCTTCGGCCAGAACGCCGATGCCAGCGTCGCGATGCCTTCCTTCAACCGCTCGATATAGAATTCGACCGGGTCGTCATACCCTTGCATCAGCGTGCGGATTTCGCGCTGCAGTTCCGGCGTTTGTTGCGAAAACTCCAGCAAGGCGCGCGGATGTACCCCAATCATACGGTTGATGATGAATTCCAGCCGCGCCAGCCCTACCCCTTCGTTAGGCAGACAGGCAAAATCGAATGCCCGATCCGGGTTACCGACGTTCATCATGATTTTCAGCGGCAGCGCCGGCATGGCGTCCACCTGAGAGCTTTTCACGGTGAAATCCAGCAGGTCCTGATAAACATAGCCGGTGTCGCCCTCGGCGCAGGATACCGTCACTTTCTGGCCGTTCTGCAACCGCTCGGTGGCATCGCCGCAGCCTACCACCGCCGGGATCCCCAGTTCGCGGGCGATGATCGCCGCATGACAAGTGCGCCCGCCGCGGTTAGTGACGATAGCCGCGGCCTTTTTCATGATCGGCTCCCAGTCCGGATCGGTCATGTCGGTTACCAGCACGTCGCCGGCATTCACCCGATGCATTTCACTGATGTCATGGACGATCTTCACTTCACCGGCACCGATACGGTGGCCGATGGCACGACCTTCCACCAGCACCTCACCGCCGGCCGGTAAATGATAGCGCTCCATCACCTGGCCGTTGGAGCGCACCGTTTCCGGACGCGCCTGCACGATGTACAGCTTGCCGGTGTGGCCGTCTTTGGCCCATTCGATGTCCATCGGGCGGCCGTAGTGTTTTTCAATCAGCAACGCCTGATGCGACAACGCCTGCACTTCGTCATCGCTCAAACAGAAACGGGTGCGCTGCACCTCTTCCACATCTTCCACCCGCACCTGCTTGCCGTGCTCTTGCGTAGCGGCGTAGACCATGCGGATTTTTTTCGATCCCATATTGCGGCGCACAATCGACGGCTTGCCATTCAGCAGCGTCGGTTTATGCACATAAAACTCATCCGGGTTGACCGCCCCTTGCACTACCATCTCTCCCAGTCCCCAGGCGGCGGTAATAAACACCACCTGATCGAAACCTGACTCGGTATCCAGCGTGAACATCACGCCGGACGCCGCCAGATCCGAGCGCACCATGCGCTGTACCCCGGCGGACAACGCCACGCCGCGGTGGTCATAGCCCTGGTGAACGCGATAAGAAATGGCGCGATCGTTGAACAGCGATGCAAACACGTGCTTCACCGCCACCATCACGGCATCAATGCCCTGTACGTTAAGAAAGGTTTCCTGTTGACCGGCGAAGGAGGCGTCCGGCATGTCTTCCGCCGTCGCGGAGGAACGCACCGCGAATGACGCGTCCGGCTCACCGTCCGCCAGTTGCTGATACGCGTCGCGGATTGCCTGCTCCAGCTCCGGCTGGAACGGCGTGTCGATGACCCACTGGCGGATCTGCGCACCGGCTTTGGCCAGTTGGTTGACATCGTCGATATTGGTGCGGTCCAGCAGTTCATAGATACGCTGGTTGATGCCGCTTTGGTTGAGAAAGTCATTAAACGCCTGGGCGGTGGTCGCAAAACCGTTCGGAACCGACACCCCAAGTTCCGACAGGTTGGTGATCATTTCCCCCAGAGAGGCATTTTTGCCTCCCACCCGCTCAACGTCGTGCATACCAAGCTGGTTATACCACAGGACATTACGCATATCAGGGCCGTTGTTAGACATCGAAAATAATCCTTTTTGCATACAGTTATGGTGTAAAGAATTAGGGCGCGAAATATTTCGCCATGAATGAATTTCGGCTCTATGAGCGTAGCACAGGGTTTCAAAAAGGACGGAAAGGTGAATCGATCAACCTGGTGAAAAAAAGAGTAATTCAGGGTTTGAGATTGCCAAAAGTCAGAAAAATCCCAATATTGTAAAATAATACCATCGTAATCATGAAGATAATGAAATACCGTTTCAATAAAAAAGTCAGGAAACACCTGATTTTCGGCACAAAAGTCTTATGATAGCCAGCGAGGGCACTTAAGGAGTCTGTATGGAAAGAAACGTATTTTATGTCTCTGACGGCACGGCGATTACCGCAGAAGTGTTGGGACATGCGGTCATGTCTCAGTTCCCGGTCAACACCGTCAGTTATACCCTGCCGTTTGTCGATAATGAAAACCGGGCTATAGCCGTTCGTGAGCAAATCAACACGTTATATCACCAGAGCGGCGTGCGCCCGTTGGTGTTCTATTCGATTGTCACGCCGGCTATCCGCGATATCATCATCAGTAGCGAAGGATTCTGTCAGGACATCGTGCAGGCGCTGGTGGCGCCGCTACAGCAAGAACTGAACGTCTCGCCGACGCCGGTGGCTAATCGCACCCACGGGCTGACCGCCAGCAACCTGATCAAATACGATGCCCGTATCGCCGCTATCGACTATACACTGGCGCATGACGACGGCATTTCGCTGCGCAACCTCGATCAGGCGCAGGTTATCCTGCTGGGGGTTTCCCGCTGCGGCAAAACCCCGACCAGCCTTTATCTGGCGATGCAGTTCGGCATTCGCGCCGCCAATTATCCGTTTACCGCCGACGATATGGACAACCTGCTGCTGCCGGAAGCACTCAAGCCTTATCAGCAAAAGCTATTCGGGTTAACCATCGATGCCGAACGGCTCACCGCCATCCGGGAAGAACGGCGCGGCAACAGCCGGTATGCGTCGCTGCGGCAGTGCCGTATGGAGCTGAGCGAGGTGGAGTCGTTATTCCGTCGTCATCAAATCCGTTACATCAACACCACCAATTATTCGGTGGAAGAGATTTCCGCCAGAATCATTGACCTTATGGGAATAAATCGACGTATGTATTAGCTATTTTCACCCATCGGAGTCGCAGATCATCTGTGATAGACTATCGTCATCGCGGCCTGGCGGCCCCGGAAAACATCGGTGGCCCTACGGCCACCTCCCCGCGCTTTCTGCCAGACCTGATGGTTATTCATAAAAAAGCCTCTACCTAACGGAACAGGCACCACGCACATTCAGAGATTACACATGCAACCAACTGATGAGCTGCGCAGTGAACGGCTTGCCAGCCTGATGACGCCCCATGAACTGTTGACCGAGCATCCCCTCACGCCGGATGTCGCCGACACCGTCATCGCTGCACGCGCACGCATAGAACGCATCCTTTCCGGGCAAGACCGCCGTTTATTGGTGATAATCGGCCCGTGTTCCATTCACCATATTGATAGCGCCAAAGACTATGCCAGGCGACTGACGGCTTTACGGACGACATACCAGCACCGGCTGGAAATCGTCATGCGGACCTACTTCGAAAAACCGCGCACCGTGGTAGGCTGGAAGGGGTTGATCGCCGACCCACAGCTTAACGGCAGTTTCCTGATCAACGAAGGGCTGACGCAGGCACGCCGGTTACTGTTGGACATCAACGCGCTCGGCCTGCCGACCGCCACCGAGTTTCTGGATATCGTTACCGGGCAATACATCGCCGACACCATCAGTTGGGGGGCGATCGGCGCACGTACCACCGAAAGCCAGATTCACCGCGAAATGGCTTCAGCGCTCTCCTGCCCGGTCGGGTTTAAAAACGGCACCGACGGCAACGTCCGTATCGCGGTCGATGCTATCCGTGCCGTCCGGGCGCGCCACATGTTTTTATCACCCGACAAGCACGGCCGCATGACGGCATACCAGACCCACGGCAATCCGTTCGGCCATATTATTCTGCGCGGCGGCAAAACCCCCAATTATCAAGCGGAACACATTGCCGCAGCCTGTGCCGCACTGCGGGAATTCTCGCTGCCGGAACGGCTGGTGGTGGATTTCAGCCACGGCAACAGCCAGAAACAGTTTCAGCGCCAACTGACGGTCGCACAGGCGGTCTGTGAGCAAATCCGTAACGGCGAAGGCGCTATTGCCGGCGTGATGGCAGAGAGTTTTCTGGTGGAAGGCACCCAGACGCTGCGCCATCCGGATCAATTGACCTACGGGCAGTCGATTACCGATGGTTGCCTTGGCTGGCAAGACAGTGAACACCTGTTGAATATGCTGGCAGAAGCGGTAGACAACCGTTTCGTTGGCTGACGCCACGCCGTTCGGCGTATGTTGTTTCTGCTTTATGAAAACGAAAACCTCCGCCGCAGCGGAGGTCATTCCCTTTTCAATTAACAGGGTACGATCAGGCAATCGCCGCCCTGTCCTCCATGGCCTCTCGCCAGCCTCCCAACCAGTTAGACCGGGCATCGATCGATTGATAAGGACAGAGCTCCTTGGACCGGCCAACGATACCAGCCTGATAGCCCCGTGAATGCGCCCGTGCCAGACGATCTCTTTTCTGTCTCTTCATGCCTTGTTTCCCTCATTTCGACTCTGGTGGAAAGAAAACAATGGTTGTTTTTCACGCAACCACACCCTATGAATAGCTATTCGGGCGGCGAAGATCAAGTCGCAAAATTCACGCCGTTGTCATATTTGTGAACCAGAATGAAGAATTTTCCGCGAAATAAAACCACATTTTGATCTAACCGGCTGAGACAAAAACAAAACCCCCTGAAACCCGATCACGGTCACAAAATCGGCATCCAGAGGGATTTGCTATTACTCAGTTCATATCGCTATACCCAAAATAATTCGAGTTGCAGGACAACACGCTCGCGTGTTGAACAACGCAACGCGTTGGCCCGTCAGGGCAAGGCTCATTGAGCCTTGTAACGCGGCAAGAGAGTGACAAATTCGTCGGGAACGAATTTGACCAGCCAACGGCTGGCCTCCGGTGAGAGACAGGATGTCTCTCATTTCATCCCGATGAGCTTACTCAGGTAAGTGATTCGGGTGAACGACAAATCTGCCGGGAGCAGATTTGAACGCAGCTTGCTGCGGCCCGAAGGGCGAGGCCCATTGATGGGCCGAGTCACGCAGCCAACGCACCTGCAACTTGAAGTATGACGGGTATATAACAGCGCCGGGCTTTCACCTCAGGTTCCCGTTTGCAGACGCTGGCGCACCTGCTCCGCCACCTGCTGCCAGCCCTTGCCGAGCGCAGCGACCAGCGCATCATAGCCGTCTTCGGTCTGCGCCACCTCAATGCTGAATGGCTGTGTGACCACGCGTTTACTGCCCTGCAGCACCCACTCACCGCGAATAACCGCCTTACCGTCAAACCGCCCCTGAAACGCCGTCACGTTGACCTGCAAACGGGACGCCACACCACTGGCGACACCGGTAGTGGCGACATGCCACCCCGGCAAGCCGTTACGCAGCGACGCCACCAGCGCCTGCTGCAACTGCTGATCCAACGGGCTGGCCCACATGTTATTGCCCGCGATGGTGTAACGCACCGCCGAAGTCTGGAACACGATGCCGCTCCCTGCCAGCGAATCCGTCAGGGTAATCGGCGCCACCC
Source organism: Dickeya chrysanthemi NCPPB 402 (assembly GCF_000406105.1). NCBI lineage: Bacteria > Pseudomonadati > Pseudomonadota > Gammaproteobacteria > Enterobacterales > Pectobacteriaceae > Dickeya > Dickeya chrysanthemi. The sequence continues at coordinate 2,779,560 of NZ_CM001974.1, forward strand.
ATAGTTGGCGCCCTTCGGCTGACGCAACCGAAAGGCTGGTGCTCTGCACGGCGGCAGGCAGTTGATAATAGACTTTCTGCGGGCTGCTACAGGCGCTCAGCAGCAACACCAGCCATAATGGCCATCGTTTCATCACGGTTTCGCCTTCTTCGGTTGAGGATCATCGGCATCCGGCGCTTCAAAAATCAGCGCATTGCTCTTATCGTTCAGGGTTCGCAATAACGGCTGCAATTCGCGCAGCGTCTGATCCAGACGCTGCATGTCGCCCACCATGCGGTTATAGGCCGGCGAGCCGGGTTGCACGCCCTGCAGGCTGCTGTTCAGTTCACGCAGCGTACGCTGCATATCCACCGGCAACTGCTGCATCGCCTCGCTGCTGGTCAACTTGTTGAGCGACGCCAGCGTTTTTTGCAGTTCTCGCAGAGTGGACTGGCTTTCCGCCAGTGTTTTCGTCGCCTGCTCCACCATCGGGTTGAGCGGCAGGCTATTGACTTTATCCAGCACCGACATCAGCTTCTGCTGGATCTGCGTCAGGCCGCCGTTGACGGTTGGCAACACCGGGTAACCATCCATCGACGCCAGCGACGTCACCCGGCCTTTCTGTTGCGGATAAAAATCCAGATCTACATACAGCGCGCCAGTCAGAAGATTGGCGGTTTTCATCGACGCCCGCAGACCGGATACGGCGCCCTTGCTCAGCTCCTGTTCCAGGTTGATCTGGTCGCGCAACCCTTGTTTCAGCCGGCCCGGTTCGATGCGCACCAGCACCGGAATGCGGTAATCGCTGTCAAAACTTTGCGGCAGATTATGCGGGAAGAACGGCACTTCCGCGACGGTTCCCAGCCGGATGCCGCGAAACTCGACCGGCGCGCCTACCTGCAGGCCGCGTACTGACTCATCGAAAAACAGCAGGTATTCTTTGTATTCGGTGTAAAGCGAGTCCTGAATGCTGCCCTGATTGTCAAACAACTGGTATTCGTCGCGCTCATGCGCCGGGCTGCCTACTTCCCAGCCGGCAGGCACATCAAAGCTGACGCCGCCGCTCAGCAAGGTACTGAGCGACCCCATCTCCACCCGCATCCCCTGCGCGGACAGGTTCAGCGCCACGCCGCTGTCTTTCCAGAAACGGACATTCGCCGTTACCAGTTGGTCATAAGGCGCGGCGACAAACAGCTGATACAACATCTTTCTGGCCGTAGGATCAAAATGGCTGGTTTCCACCGAGCCGACCCGGTAGCCGCGGAACAGCACCGGATCGCCGGCGGTCAACTGCCCGGACTGCTCGCTGTTAAGAATGATGCGAATCCCTTTGGCGTCAGGCGACGCCAACGGCGGCGAATCCAGCAGTGTGAAAGCACGGCTGTCTTCCTTGCTGGACCCCGGCTGTAGCTCGATGAAGGAGCCGGACAACAGCGTCCCCAGTCCGGAGATGCCTTCACGACCTATCTGCGGTTTCACCACCCAGAACGCCGAATCCTTGCGCAGCAGTTTATCCATGCCGTCGTTAAGACGCGCCGTGATCTCCACCTGATGCAGGTCTTCGCTCAGCATTACGCTTTCCACTACCCCCACGTTCACGCTGCGGCTCTTGATCGCCGTTTTTCCCGCCTCGATCCCTTCGGCGTTGCGGGTGATTAACGTGATTTCCGGCCCCTGATGACTTACGTGATAAAACAGAATCCAGGCGCCAATCAGCACCGTCACAATCGGCACAATCCATACCGGCGACCAGCGTTTGATGCTTTCGATCTGCGCCATGCCTTGATTAGTTTTCGTCAACGAAACGCTCCTCTCCTTGCACGTGATGGCGATCCCACAGCAGGCGGGGATCAAAGATCATCGCGGCAATCATGGTCAGTATGACCACGGTGGCAAACAACACCGCGCCGATGGCCGGATAAATGCTCATCAGTCGGCCCATACGCACCATCGCCGACAACACGGCGATGACAAAGACATCAATCATCGACCAGCGGCCGACGAATTCCACAACCTCATACACCCGGTGCAGCCGCTCAGTATCGTAACGGCGCGAGCCGTAGGCGCACCAGCACAGCCAGCCCATCGCCAGCATTTTCAGCGTCGGCACCATGATGCTGGCGATGAAAATCACCAGCGCCACCGGCCACGAACCGGAATCCCACAGCAGGATCACGCCGGACATGATCGTCGAGGTAATGCTATGGCCCAGCGCTTCGGTGACCATAATCGGCATCAGGTTGGCGGGCACGTACAGCAGTACCGACGTCAGCAGCAGCGCCAGCGTCCATTGCAGGCTGTGGCGCCGCCGGGCATGGCCGCGCGTATGGCAGCGTGGGCAGCGGACCTCATCGGCAGGCAGAATAGCGCTACAGCAGGTGCAGGCGCGCACGCCTTGACCCAGCCCGCTGCAGCCGGTTTCCAGCCCCGCCGGCATCGGCGGCGACGGCGCGACGTCATCCCACAACCAACGGCGATCGAGGCTCTGGAACGCCATCAACTGCAACAGGCAAAAAACGATATAAGGAACGAAACTGGCGCCAATACCGATATCGCCATACGACATCAGTTTTACAAAACTAACCAGCACGCCCGCCAGAAAGATCTCCGCCATGCCCCAGCCTTTCAACTGGAACAGCATTTTGGTGACCAAACACCGCACCGCATCAGGCAGCGGCGTACGCAGGCACAGCAGCAGAATCACCGCCATTGAACAGGCCGGCACCAGTTGAGCAAACAGCAGAAACAGCGTCGCCATGCTGGCGTAATTTTCCGCCACCATCACCCGCGGAATCTCCAGCAGGGTGATTTCGCTGCGAATACCGGCGACGCTCATCGAGACAAAAGGAAACAGCATGGACAGCAGCAGCATGATCAGCGCGCTAAACGCAAAGCTGGCAGGCCGCCACCGCGGCTCACGCTGGCGGCTGGACAACGCAGTGTTACAACGCGGACACACCGCCCGCTGCCCATCCTGCAATGTCGGCAATTCCACCAACAAGTCACAGTGCGGACACAGCATATGCCGGTCATAGTGGTGGTGATGAACACACATTCGCCGCCTCCGGTGGCCTGACTGATACGGTAGCGGTATCAGGGTTGAGGGTGTCTCTTACAACGTTATCGCAGGTATGTTGGCTTTTTCCGGCGCCCAAAGCTGTGCCGAAATGGACACCTGCGCCGGATGAACGGTATCAATGCCGTAAAAGCCGCGCCGCAGACGCCCCAAACAGCAGCGCCGCACGCCGAAGGCATGGCGTAGCGGCACACCATTTTGCAACGCAAAATGGACCCGCGCGGGTCTACAAGGCGTCACGGCGGTTTATCACACTCTTAGCCATTCTTTTGGGCTTCGAGCATTTCCCAACGTTCGAAGCAGGTTTCCAGTTGCTGCTCCGCTTCAGCCAGCGCCGTCAGCACCGGCTGGGTTTCATCATGCGACCGGGAAAAGAACGCCGGATCGTTCATCTGCTGTTGCAGGTTTTCAATCTCCGCCTCAAGCACTTCAATGCGTTGCGGCAACTGTTCCAGTTCACGCTGCTGGTTATAACTGAGCTTGCCGCCGGCGCGTTTAGCTGGCTGTGCGGCCGGCGCACTCGGCACGTTATCACTGTCGCGGTTTTCTTTCAGCGGCGTGCTTTTTACTGGTAAGGACGTTCGCAGCGGCGCGGCGGAAGCACGCTGTTGTTGAGCATCATAATAGCCACCGACATAGCGGCCAATCAGACCATTCCCTTCAAAAATCCAGCACTCGGTCACCGAGTTATCGACGAACTGACGATCATGACTCACCAGCAGCACCGTACCCTGATAACTTTCCAACAGCTCTTCCAGCAATTCCAGCGTTTCCACGTCCAGATCGTTGGTCGGTTCGTCGAGGATCAGCAAGTTGCTGGGTTTCAGGAACAACCGGGCCAGCAGCAGACGGTTGCGCTCCCCGCCGGACAGCGCTTTGACCGGCGTCATGGCGCGTTTTGGGTGGAACAGAAAGTCTTGCAGGTAACCCAGCACATGGCGCGAGCGGCCGTTGACCATCACCTCTTGCTTGCCTTCGGCGAGGCTGTCCATCACGGTTCTTTCCGGATCCAACTCGGCGCGATGTTGATCGAAATACGCCACTTCCAGTTTGGTGCCGCAGTGGATGCGTCCTGACGTCGGCGCCAGTTGCCCCAGCATCAGTTTCAATAATGTGGTCTTGCCGCAGCCATTCGGCCCGACCAGCGCGATTTTATCGCCGCGTTGCACCTGGGCGGAAAAACCGGACGCCAGCGTCTTGCCGTCCACCTGATAATGCACGTCTTCCAGTTCAAATACGATTTTGCCGGAACGGGCCGACTCTTCCACCTGCATTTTGGCGCTGCCCATCACTTCACGGCGTTCGGCGCGTTCCTGACGCATCGCCTTGAGCGCCCGCACGCGGCCTTCGTTGCGGGTACGACGGGCCTTGATACCCTGACGGATCCACACCTCTTCCTGCGCCAGCTTGCGGTCGAATTCGGCATTCTGCAGTTCTTCCACCCGCAGCGCCTCTTCTTTACCCAACAGGTATTTTTCGTAATTGCCCGGCCAGGACACCATCTTGCCGCGATCCAGATCGACAATGCGGGTCGCCATATTGCGGATAAACGAACGGTCGTGGGAAATAAACACGATGCTGCCGGAAAACGTCTTGAGGAAGCCTTCCAGCCAGTCGATGGTGTCGATATCCAGGTGGTTGGTGGGCTCATCCAGCAACAACACTCGCGGCGCGCTGACCAGCGCACGCCCCAGCGCCGCTTTGCGCAGCCAGCCGCCGGACAGCGACGACAGCGGCGTATCCGCCGACAACCCCAGTTGCTCCAGCACCTCGTTGATGCGGTCTTCCAGCTTCCACAGTCCCTGATGGTCCAGCACGTCCTGAATCTTCGCCAACTGGTTCAGGTTTTTCTCGCTGGGGTCTTCCCCCACCAGCCGCAACGCGACATGGTAGGCTTTCAGGTACCCGGCCTGCGCCGCCACGCCTTCCGCCACAAAATCAAACACCGTGCCGTCGATATCGCGCGGCGGGTCCTGTTGCAGACGCGCCACGATCAGGTCTTGCTCGTACACCAGCCGGCCGTCGTCCAGCGGTATTTCCTTCGCCAGAATTTTCAGCAAGGTGGATTTGCCGGCGCCGTTACGCCCGACCAGACACACGCGCTCGTTGTCTTCAATATGCAGTTCGGTGTTGTCCAACAGCGGCGCATCGCTGAACGATAGCCAGGCGCCGGATAAACTGATCAATGACATGGTAGTTATTTTTCCTCGCCGGCGTGTTTCAGCAGCCAGCAGTTGTGAATCTGACGGTTACGGGCGAAATCCTGCGACAGTGTTTGTGCGGTAATCTCCTTCGCCTCCAGTCCCAGCGCGGCCAGTCCGGCATTGTCCATCTGGAATCCGCGTTTGTTGTTGGAAAACAGGATGGTGCCGCGAGGGCGCAACAGGCGTTTGAGCTGGGTCATCAGCATCAGGTGGTCACGCTGTACATCAAACGATTCGTCCATCCGTTTAGAGTTGGAGAAGGTCGGCGGATCGATAAAAATCAGGTCAAACTGTTCGTGGGTCTCCCGCATCCACGCCAGACAATCGGCGTGGATCAGCCGGTGCTGACGACCAGTCAGGCCGTTAAGACGCAGGTTCTTCTCCGCCCATTCCAGATACGTGCGGGACATATCCACCGTGGTGGTGGAACGCGCGCCACCCAGCCCGGCGTGCACGCTGGCGCTGGCGGTGTAAGCAAACAGGTTGAGGAAATCCTTGCCGCGGCTCATCTCGCCCAGCATCCGGCGGGCGATGCGGTGATCGAGAAACAGCCCGGTGTCCAGATAGTCGGTCAGGTTAACCCACAGTTTGGCGTTGAACTCCGACACCTGTAGAAACTCGCCTTTTTCGGCCAGTTTTTCGTACTGGTTTTTGCCTTTCTGACGTTCGCGGGTTTTCAACACCAGATGGCTGGCGGGCAGTTCCAGCACGCTCAGGGTGGCGTTAATCACATCGAACAACCGCTGGCGGGCCTTCTGAGCATCGACGCTTTTCGGTGGCGCGTACTCCTGAATCACCACCCGATCGCCGTAGCGGTCTACCGCCACGTTATATTCCGGCAAGTCGGCGTCATACAGGCGATAACACTCAATGCCCTGCTGTGCGGCCCACTTCTCCAGTTTGCGCAGGTTCTTGCGCAGACGGTTGGCGAAATCCTCGGCAAAGGTTGCCGTGTTCTCCGCGCCGTTTTCCTTTTCCGCCAGTTGATAATTCTTCTGTACGCACTCCAACGGGCCGTTCTTGGCCTTGAACTGACGATCGGCACGCAGTTGCAGGCAACTGAGCAGTTCCGGCGAGGCGCTAAACAGCGACAGCTTCCAGCCGCCGAATTCGCTTTTCATTTTGCGGCCAAGCAGGTTGTGCAACGCAATCAGCGCCGGTTCGCTTTCCAGTCGCTCGCCGTAAGGCGGGTTGCTGACCACCGTGCCTGTCGGCCCCTGCGGCAACGGATTTTTCAATTGCGTGGCGTCATGGGCTTCAAACCGAATCAACGAATTAACCCCGGCGCGGCGCGCGTTAGCGGCGGCAATCTCCACCATGCAGCGGTCGATATCGGAACCGAAGAAACGGGACGTGGTCGCCTGCAAACCGGCCCGGGCACGCTCCTGCGCTTCGGTGGTGACGCTTTTCCACAGCGTCGGATTATGTTTTTGCCAGGCCAGAAAACCCCAGTGCTGGCGATGCAAGCCGGGCGCGCGATCCGCTGCTATCATCGCCGCTTCAATCAGCAGCGTGCCGGAGCCGCACATCGGGTCTACCATCGGCGTACCGGTTTCCCAGCCCGAACGCAGCACAATCGCCGCCGCCAGGTTCTCCTTCAGCGGCGCCTGCCCGGCCATCTCGCGATAGCTGCGCAGATGCAGGCTCTCGCCGCTAAGATCCAGTGCGACGCTGGCCTTTTCGCGTTGCAGAAACACATTAATGCGGATATCGGGCTGCTGGCGGGCAACATCCGGGCGCTGGCCGGTTTTACGGCTAAAACTGTCGACAATCGCGTCTTTCACCTTAAGCGCGCCGTACTGGCTGTTGCGAATCTCGTCATTGGTGCCGGTAAAATGCACGGCAAAGGTGTGATTAACGTCAAACACCGCGCTCCAGTCTATCGCCTGCACCCCCAGATACAGATCCAGATCGCTATAGACTTTACACTCGTTGAGCGGCAGCAGGATGCGCGACGCCAGTCGGCTCCACATCAGGCTTTGGTACATCAGCCGATCGTCTCCCTGAAAGTGCACCCCGCCCTGCACCACCGTGCAGTGCTGCGCGCCCAGCGCTTCAAGCTCACTTTTTAACAATTCTTCCAGACCACGCGCCGTGCTGGCAAACAGAGAGTTCATATTGCAACGATTACCTTAATGAAGAACGACCTGAATAAGCGCGCTCTCAATAAAGAAAGCGCCCTGAAAAAACGCCCCGGCAGGAAAACCGGAGCCTGTAAAGAAAATTGAGGCGCATTATAGCTAATCCCGGCGGCTTGTCATAAAGTTGCCGCTTTACGTCAGTAAGGAATCTTCATCGTGATTGCGTTAAGTCGGCTTTTTGTTTATCCGGTTAAATCCATGCGTGGCCTTCAGTTGTCGCAGACGATGGCCGGCACCAGCGGACTGGCGTTTGATCGCACTTTCATGATCACCGAGCCTGATGGCACCTTTATTACCGCCCGTCAGTTCCCGCAGTTGGTGCTATTCACGCCGGCACTGGTGCATGACGGAGTGTTCCTGTCTGCGCCCGACGGCCAAACCTGTCTGGTGCGCTTCGACGATTTCGCCCCTGACACCGCCCCCACCGAAGTTTGGGGCAACCATTTTCAGGCCCGGATCGCGCCGGAAGCGGTCAACCGCTGGCTGAGCGAGTATCTGCAACGCCCGGTACAGTTACGCTGGCAAGGGCCGCAACCGTCGCGCCGCGTCAAACGCCGCCCGGACATCCCGCTGGGATTCGCCGATGGGTATCCTTTCCTGCTGATTAACGATGCCTCGCTTGACGATCTGCGTCGTCGTTGCAGCGCAGGCATTCGTCTTGAGCAGTTCCGCCCTAATCTGGTGGTCAGCGGCGCGGCGGCCTATGCCGAAGATGGCTGGCAGACGCTGCGCATCGGCGAGGTGATGTTTGATGTGGCCAAACCCTGTAGCCGCTGTGTGCTGACGACGGTGAGCCCGGAGCGCGGGCGCAAACACCCGTCAGGGGAACCCCTGGCGACGTTGCAACAGTACCGAACGGCGGAAAACGGCGATGTGGATTTCGGCGTAAACCTGATCGCCCGCCATAGCGGCATCATTCGCGTCGGCGACGACGTCGAGGTGTTATCCACCAAACCTCCGCGGCCTTATGGCGCAGGTGCCGTCACGGAAAGCCTGACGCCGCCGCCCGGCGCCGCCAAACCGGTACAAATTACCTATCAGGGCACCCGCTTCACCGGCAATAACCAGCAAATTCTGCTGGAACAGCTGGAGCAACAGGGAATACGCGTTCCTTACTCATGCCGGGCCGGGTTGTGCGGTTGCTGCCGGTTGACGCTGAGCAACGGCGAGGTGTCGCCGCTGAAAGCCAGCGCGCGGGGAGAAGACGGAACGATTCTGGCGTGCAGTTGCATTCCGGCTGGAGATATTGAATTAACCTGACGTTGAGACATAACTCGATAGCGGGATGCCTCGCGTCATCAGCGTTCAGCCGGCAAACGCGTAACGCGCCGATGCTTCATCGCTATTTTCCACCGCCGGGCACAAGCGGTCGTGCATGATTTTGATGGCATCGCCCAGTTGCATCACTTTGCCGTTGAGCGCTAATTGCCCCTGCGCCAACACGCACAGGCTGGCTTTATCGCCGGCTTCCACCACCATAAAGTTCGCGACTTCCGGACGCTCATTGAGTTGCACACTAACCTGATCGCCGGTTTGCGGCGAGGCGTGCGCCCGTTGTTGCGCCGCGAAGTGCCAGCTTTTCGGCATCATCGGCTTCAGGAAACGGTTCGCCACCAGCGCGTTCAACACCAACTCCGCCCGCGCCTCAGTCGATAGTCTCAGTGCCTGGCATTTTTCCTGATAGGTGAAAAACAGTGCGGCATCGTCGACACAGAACACACTTGGCGTAAATGCATCCGGCGTCAGCATTGAAGAAGAGAAACGGGAACGAAATACCATGCCGTTGGCCAGGTCAAGCATCAGCCGCGCCTGATCGGTATCGAAATACCAGCGCCAGCTATCGTCAGGGACTAATTTCATCACATTACCTTTATTTATGCCTTACTGATGCCAAAGTACCGGAAAACCGGCCCGGATGAATAATCGGCCGCCAAATCAATAAGCAACCGAAATGAATTAAGTGTAATCAGCCTGCCTGCAACTCGAATTATTTGGGGTATATATATTGGTCGTAAATGACCGCGTTAAAAATAACCCATCATGCACGGTAGTGCTGTATTTTTGCACAAACAAAGGAAATATAGACCAGCGCAGAGGAGAAATAAACCCCCTACGCTGGGTAATGGGAATGAAAAATCAGATGTGGGTAACAATATCTTTAATCAGCCGCGGTCCGCGATAAATAAATCCGCTATAAATCTGAACCAGCGTCGCACCGGCCGCTAGTTTTTCTCTGGCCGCGACCACCGAATCAATTCCCCCGACGCCGATAATCGGCAATCGCCCCTGCAATTCCTGCGACAGACGACGAATCACCTCGGTGCTGCGCAATTGCAACGGACGACCGCTTAACCCGCCGGTTTGTCCGCAATGATTCAATCCCTGAATCAATTGTCTGTCCAGCGTGGTATTGGTGGCGATCACACCGTCGATATTATGACGTACCAGACTGTCGGCAATTTGAATCAATTCTTCTTCACACAGATCCGGCGCAATTTTTACCGCCACCGGCACATATTTCTGATAACGGCTATGCAGCTCAGTCTGCTTATTTTTTACAGCCTGTAACAAATCATCCAGCGCATCGCCATATTGCAGCGTACGTAATCCCGGCGTATTGGGAGAGGAAATATTGATGGCAATATACCCGGCGTGGGAATAAACCTTATCCATACAGATAAGATAATCCTCTTTTCCCTGTTCTACCGGCGTGTCTTTATTTTTGCCGATATTAATGCCGAGCACACCGCCAAAACGCGACTGTTTGACATTCTCGACCAGATTATCCACCCCACGGTTATTGAATCCCATGCGGTTAATCAGCCCTTCAGCCTCCACTATCCGGAACAACCGCGGCTTGTCGTTGCCCGGTTGCGGACGCGGGGTGACGGTGCCCACTTCAATAAAGCCGAACCCCATGGCACCAAGCGCATCAATGCACTCGCCATCTTTGTCCAGCCCGGCGGCCAACCCCAACGGGTTGCGGAACGACAACCCCATGCAGGTAACCGGCTTGGTCGGAACCGACTGACGAACCAGCCATTCAAACGGGGTGTGGGTGATACGGCGCAACTGATGCAGGGTAAACTCGTGCGCCTGTTCGGGGTCGAGCTGGAATAACGCTTTACGAATGAGGGGATACATGACTTCTCCTGGATTCCCGGTTATAAACCGGGGGCGTATTATCGTCTATCACCGGGCGAAAGGGAATTGACCTGGGCCAAAAAACGCCGCAACAACGCAATCGTTTTCGGCCTTCCGCCGCGCACCGGGGCTTTTTATCCGTTTTTTCGCTTTCCATTCCACAATAAATCATTTTCCGAATCGTCGCCGCGTCTGACAGACTAACCAAACTGTTATTAGATTGTGAAAAAAAATACCTTTTGGTTATACCCAAATAATTCGAGTTGCAGGAAGGCGGCGACGCAGCGAATCCCCAGGAGCTTACATCAGTAAGCGACTGGGGTGAGCGACAAATCTGCCGGGAGCAGATTTGAACGCAGCTCGCTGCGGCCCTAAAAGGGCGAGGCCCAGGGATGGGCCGAGTAAGAAAGCCAACGCATCTGCAACTTGAAGTATGACGGGTATATAAGGAGTCATCATGCGCGTCATCACGCTGGCAGGCAGCCCTCGCTACCCTTCCCGTTCAACCGCTTTACTGCATCACGCTGGAAAATGGCTGGAAGCCAAAGGCATCGAGGTGTTGCCGTGGCACTTGCATAACTTCCCGCCGGAAGACCTGCTCAATGCCCGTTTCGACAGCCCGGCGTTGCAAACCTTAAATGAACAGCTCGCCGGTGCCGAGGGTGTGCTGGTCGCCACCCCGATCTATAAAGCATCGTTATCCGGCGGCCTGAAAGCCCTGCTGGATGTGTTGCCGGAACGCGCGCTGGAACACAAGGTGGTGCTGCCGCTGTCCACCGCCGGCTCCGTCGCTCACATGCTGGCGGTGGATTACAGCCTCAAACCGGTGCTGAACGCCCTGAAAGCCCAAGAAATCCTGCAAGGCGTATTTGCCGATGACAGCCAGATTAGCCACTACGATCGCACACCACACTTTAGCGATGCCCTGGAAGCACGTCTGCAAGAGGCGCTGCATGTCTTCTTTCAGGCATTGATTCGCCGTCAGCCTGAACCGCTGCGTCAAAGCGCCTGACCTCTGCTGTATATTAAGGAAAAATGTGATGCTCTCTTCGATCAAACAAGCCGCCCTGACATTACTCTTCGCCGCCGCCGTTGGTACATCGGCCGTCGCTCATGCCGCCGACGCCCCCGAACAACTGCGCATCGGCTTTCAGAAAGGCTCGGTCAGTCTGGTGCTGGCTAAAACGCATCAGTTGCTGGAAAAGCAGTTCCCGCAGACCAAAATCAGCTGGATTGAGTTTCCAGCCGGGCCGCAAATGTTGGAAGCGCTCAACATCGGCAGTATTGATGTCGGCAGTACCGGTGATATCCCGCCGATCTTCGCGCAGGCCGCCGGTGCCGACCTGGTCTATATCGGCGTCGAACCGCCCAAACCCAAAGCCGAAGTGATTCTGGTTAAAGAGGACAGCCCAGTCAACACCGTCGCCGACCTGAAAGGCCGCAAGGTGGCGTTTCAGAAAGGCTCCAGTTCCCACAACCTGTTGCTGCGTAATCTGCAAAAAGCCGGGTTGACCTTCGCCGATATCCAGCCCGCCTACCTGACGCCGGCCGACGCCCGCGCCGCCTTCCAGCAAGGCAACGTCGATGCCTGGACTATTTGGGACCCCTACTACTCCGCGGCTCTACTGCAAGGCGGAGTACGGGTACTGGCCGACGGCACCGACCTGAACCTGACCGGTTCGTTCTATCTGGCGTCGCGTAGCTACGCTGAAAAACACGGTATTTTCCTGCAACAGTTGCTCGCCACCCTGACCCAGGCCGATGCCCTGACCATCAGCCAGCGAGCGCAGAGCGTGACGCTGCTGGCGAATGCCATGGGCCTGCCTGAAGCGGTCATCAGCACTTATTTCGATCACCGACCGGTTACGGTGATCAAACCGGTGGATGAACGCACGTTACAGGCACAACAGCACACCGCCGATCTGTTTTACGACAATCGCCTGATTCCCAACAAACTGGATATTGCCAGCCGGATCTGGCGTGCCCCGGTAACCCCTTAATCCTCATTCTGATTTCACGGAGACGATACGCATGAGTCTGAACATTTTCTGGTTTCTTCCCACCCACGGTGATGGTCATTATTTTGGTCGGGGCGAAAATGCCCGCCCGGTTGATCACAGTTATCTGCAACAGATAGCCCAGGCGGCGGACCGCCTGGGGTTCGGCGGCGTGCTGATCCCTACCGGTCGCTCCTGCGAAGACTCCTGGCTGGTGGCGTCGTCGCTGATTTCGGTCACCCGGCGTTTACGTTTTCTGGTGGCCTTACGGCCGGGGATTATTTCGCCGACGCTGGCGGCTCGCCAGGCCGCCACGCTGGACAGGCTGTCTAACGGCCGGGCGCTGTTTAATCTGGTCACCGGCGGTGACCCGGAGGAACTGGCCGCCGAAGGATTATTCCTCGATCACCAACAACGTTATGAAGCTTCAGCCGAATTTACCCGCATCTGGCGGCGGGTATTAGAAGGCGAAACCGTCGATTACGACGGCAAGCACATTCAGGTAAAAGGCGCCAAACTGCATTATCCACCGGTACAGCAGCCGCGCCCGCCGCTTTACTTCGGCGGCTCGTCGGATGCGGCGTTGGATCTGGCGGCAGAACAGGTGGAACTCTACCTCACCTGGGGCGAACCGCCGGCACAGGTGAAAGAAAAGCTGGATCGCGTACGCGCCAAAGCCGCCGCACAAGGGCGTAGCGTACGGTTCGGTATTCGCCTGCACGTGATTGTGCGTGAAACCAACGAAGAAGCCTGGCAAGCCGCTAACCGGCTGATTTCGAAGCTTGATGATGAAACCATCGCCGAGGCGCAGGCGTCGCTGAAACGGTTTGACTCGGTGGGACAACAGCGCATGGCGGCGCTGCACGGCGGCCGTCGCGACAAGCTGGAGATCAGCCCCAACCTGTGGGCCGGTATCGGTCTGGTGCGCGGCGGTGCCGGCACCGCGCTGGTGGGTGACCCACAGACGGTGGCGCAACGTATTCAGGAATATGCCGATTTGGGTATCGATACCTTTGTGCTGTCCGGTTATCCGCATCTGGAAGAAGCCTACAAAGTGGGTGAGCTGTTGTTCCCGCTGCTGGATGTGGCGGTGCCGGAGGTGCCGCAACCGCAGCCGTTGCGTTCGCAGGGCGAAATCGTCGGCAACGAATTTGTCCCGCTGTTGAAAGCGGCGCAAAGCTGAGGGCCAACTGATGCAGAGGATCCTGACGCTCATCGCTTCTCGCCTGACGCCCTGGCTGCTGCCGCTGTTGCTGGTGGCGGTCTGGCAACTCGCCTCCAGCGCCGGCTGGCTTTCCAGCCGCATTCTGCCATCGCCGCAAGCGATTACCGTGACGTTCTGGCGGCTAACCCGCAGCGGTGAACTGTGGCAGCACCTCAGCATCAGTACCTGGCGTGCGCTGACCGGGTTTGCCATTGGCGGTGCGCTGGGGCTGGGGCTGGGTTTTATCACCGGGCTATCCCGCACTGGCGAACGCCTGCTGGACACCTCGGTGCAGATGCTGCGCAACGTGCCGCATCTGGCCTTGATCCCGCTGGTGATCCTGTGGTTTGGCATTGACGAGAGCGCCAAGATCTTTCTGGTGGCGCTCGGCACCTTATTTCCCATCTACCTCAACACCTATCACGGCATCCGCAGTATCGACGGCGGCCTGCTGGAAATGGCGCGCAGCTACGGCTTATCCGGCTTTCGGCTGTTCCGTGAGGTGGTGCTACCCGGCGCCCTGCCCTCAATCATGGTCGGCGTGCGCTTCTCGCTCGGCTTGATGTGGCTGACGCTGATCGTGGCGGAAACCATCTCCGCCAGTTCCGGCATCGGCTATCTGGCGATGAACGCGCGCGAATTCCTGCAAACCGACGTCGTCGTGGTGGCAATCATCCTGTACGCCCTGCTGGGTAAACTGGCGGATGTCATCGCCCTGACGCTGGAGCGCATCTGGCTGCGCTGGCACCCCAGTTGGCAATTAACGGAGGAACACGTATGACGTTTCATTACGCCGCCCCATCCCGCCTGAATGCCGGCACGCCGCTGTTAATCAACGGCGTCACCAAGCGTTATGGGCATCGCACTATTCTGAATGAGGTGCATCTGCATATTCCGGCTGGCCAGTTCGTCGCCGTGGTCGGCCGCAGCGGCTGCGGTAAAAGCACCCTGCTGCGGCTGCTGGCCGGGCTGGAACAGGCAAACCACGGGGAATTGCTGGCTGGCCGCGCTCCGCTGCATCAGGCGCGCGATGATATCCGGTTGATGTTTCAGGAAGCCCGCCTGCTGCCATGGAAACGGGTGATCGACAACGTAGGATTAGGGTTGCGCGGCGACTGGCGCACCGCCGCGCATCAGGCGCTGGAAGCCGTCGGGCTGTCATCACGCGCCGCCGACTGGCCGGCGGCGCTGTCCGGCGGGCAAAAACAGCGGGTAGCGCTGGCGCGGGCGTTGATCCATCACCCCGGCCTGTTACTGCTGGATGAACCGCTGGGCGCGCTGGATGCGCTGACCCGCATCGAGATGCAGGGGCTGATTGAATCCCTGTGGCTGCAACAAGGTTTTACCGTCTTGCTGGTGACCCACGACGTCAGCGAAGCCGTCGCGCTCGCCGACCGGGTGATTCTGATCGAAGACGGTCAGGTCGGGCTGGATGTGGCGATTGACCTGCCGCGCCCGCGCCGCCGCGGCTCCGCCCGACTGGCGGAGCTGGAAGCGCAAGTGCTGGAGCGGATTTTTAGCGCCTGCGGCTCTCCGCGACACAGCGTATCAATCACAGGCGCACGCCTGATACGCTCTCCCGGTTCAGGTATAAAAAAAACCACCGTCTGCTGGCAGCGGTGGCTTTTTATTTCTTATGATATCAAACAGATATCGATGTTGTATGGCTGGTCTTACGCGTCCAACGCTTTAGTTATCTTCTCAAACAGATCACCGGAGAGGTTTTCCAGCCCTTTAAGGGTTTCCAGCGCCTGACGCATCAGCGCCTGACGGGCCGAATCGTAGCGTTTAAGGCGAATCAGCGGTTCAATCAGACGCGAGGCCACCTGCGGGTTGCGGGTATTCAGTTCCGTGAGCATCTCGGTGAGGAACTGATAACCGCTGCCGTCTTTGCCGTGGAACGCCGACGGATTGCCCGCACAGAACGAGCCGATCAACGAACGCAGCCGGTTCGGGTTGTTCAGGCTGAACGAGCGGTGATTAAGCAGTTCACGCACCCGGTTCAACACATCACTGGCCGGGCTGCTGGCTTGCAGAACAAACCATTTGTCCATCACCAGACCATCCTGATGCCAGCGTTCATCGAAAGCCGACAGCAGCTTATCCCGGCACGGCAACTGCGCCGCTACCGAGGCCGCCAACGCCGCCAGCGAATCCGTCATGTTGTCGGCCCCGGCAAATTGCGCCGCCACCAGCGTATCCGCCTGCTCGCGATCGACAAATGCCAGATAGTGCAGGCACACATTGCGCAGCGCACGTTTCGCCATGTCCTGCTGATCAACACGGTAGGATGCCAGCTTGTTGGCACGATATACCGCCAGCAATTCGTCCGCCATTTCCTGCGCCAGCGTCTGCGTCAGCGCATGACGAACCGCGGCAATGGCGTCCGGATCGATAACCTCAAACAATTCGGCCATTTCGTTTTCGCCCGGCAACGACAGAATCTGCGAGGCCAGCATCGGATCCAGTTGGTCATCCAGCAGCACGCCGCGGAACGCGTCCACCACATGCATCGGCAACGACAAAGGCTGTTGCTGCTGGTGGCGCGCCACATTCAGGCGAATAGCATTCGCCAGCAGGCTCTGGGCGGCATCCCAACGGGAAAACGCATTGCTGGCATGGCGCATCAGGAACGTCAGTTGCTCATCGCTCCAGGGGTAATTCAGTTTGACCGGCGCGGAGAATTCACGCAGTAGCGACGGCACCGGCTGGCAGGGAACGTCATCAAACACGAACGTTTGCTCGGCTTCGGTCACGTTCAGTACCGATGCCAATTTTTGCCCTTTCTGACGCAGCGGGATCACGTTGCCTTCGCCGTCGTACAATTCCACATCCAGCGGAATATGCAGCGGTAGTTTGGGTTGCTTGTCGGCACCGACCGGCGTCATCTGGCTGACATGCAGATGATACTGACGGGTTGCCGCGTCATAGTCGTCACGTACCGTCACCACCGGCGTACCGGACTGGCTGTACCAGCGGCGGAATTGCGACAAATCGACGCTGGAAGCGTCCTCCATCGCCTGCACAAAGTCATCACAGGTCGCGGCACTGCCGTCATGACGATCAAAATAGAGCCGCATTCCGGCCTGGAATTTCTCTTCGCCCAACAGCGTATGCATCATGCGAATCACTTCCGACCCTTTTTCATACACCGTCAGAGTATAGAAGTTATTCATTTCGATCACCTGATCCGGGCGGATCGGGTGGGACATCGGGCTGGCGTCTTCGGCAAACTGCGCGCCGCGCATCACCCGCACGTTGTCGATACGATTGGCCGGGCGAGAACCGATATCGGAGCTGAACTCCTGGTCGCGGAATACCGTCAACCCTTCTTTCAAACTCAGTTGGAACCAGTCGCGACAGGTGACGCGGTTACCGGTCCAGTTATGGAAATACTCGTGGGCGATCACCGCTTCGATACCGAGATAGTCCTTGTCGGTGGCGGTTTCGGCTTTAGCCAACACATACTTGGAGTTGAAAATGTTCAGCCCTTTGTTTTCCATCGCCCCCATGTTGAAGAAATCCACCGCCACGATCATATAAATGTCGAGGTCGTATTCCAGACCAAAACGGGTTTCATCCCACTTCATGGCGTTTTTCAGCGAAGTCATCGCCCAGTCGGCACGATCGAGATTACCGCGGTCGACAAACAGCTCCAGCGCCACCTCACGGCCGGAACGGGTGACAAAGGTGTCGCGCAGCACATCAAAATCACCGGCAACCAGCGCAAACAGATAGCAGGGTTTCGGGAACGGATCCTGCCATTCCACCCAGTGACGCCCGTTGTCCGCCTCGCCTTGCCCGATACGGTTACCGTTGGAAAGCAGGTATGGGTAACGCGCTTTGTCAGCGGTAATGCGGGACGTGAAACGCGCCAGAACATCCGGCCGGTCCAGATAGTAGGTAATATGGCGGAACCCTTCGGCCTCACACTGCGTACACAGTGCTTCTCCCGACTGGTACAACCCTTCCAGCGCACTGTTGGCCGCCGGGTTGATTTCCGTTTCAATCCGCAGGGTGAATTTTTCCGGCAGCCCGGTCAGCTCCAGACCGTCTTCCAGTAAGCGATGTGCCTGCCAGTCTTGTCCATCGACCTGAACGCTCAGCAATGTCAGCCCTTCGCCGTCCAGTTTCAGCGCTGCGCCCTTTTCCCCTTGCAGCACGACCTGACTGACGGCGACCACCCGGGTCTTTTCAGCATGCAGATCAAAATCCAGTGCGATATCGGTAATGGTGTAATCCGGCGCGCGGTAATCGTGCCGGTATTTGACTTGTGGTTGTTGACTCATGACTGATTACCTTAATGACAGCAGTAATGATGGCGGTACGGCGTGATGCGGCAGCGTACCCATGCCGCCTTTTATCTACTAAGAGCGGAAGATCCGTAGTAAACACACCGAAGGTTATCGAATTTCCGTCACGCCGTAATACTCGCCGGACGACGATATCCGTCTTTATCTAAATTCACACAATAAACAAGGGTAAACAGCCCCCGTCCGTACCCGCTTTTCTCTGCGAGTACCCAGGCCGCCGCATAATACGACTGACACCGTCTACTTTGTGCGCAGTTCCGTTATTCAACAGGCTGTTACGTCTATTAAAGGGGAGTGACTGTCGGAATGCAAACTTTCCTGCCAGCGCGTCGCAGCCACGGCGGCGGGACAATTTTTCCGGCATTTTTGTTTAGTATAAAAAACATTATAATTCAATTACTCATGGTAAACAGCACGTAAAAACAGCTACTTTTTTGTCACAATCGCACGATTGAATCTCGCCTTCGCTCTCCCAATATGATGTGATAAGCCCGGTTAAACAGACAGTGTGCTCTCGCTGCCGATGGCCATACCAGTCACTTGCATTAACTTGTAAATTGTATTAAACGAGGATGCGGTAACGCATTATGACTTTACACACAGCCCCGATACTAACCTCATTGCTGGATACCGACGCCTACAAATTGCATATGCAGCAGGCGGTATTCCACCACTACTATGATGTCCATGTGGCGGCGGAGTTTCGCTGTCGCGGCGATGAGTTGTTAGGGCACTACGCCGATGAGATTCGGGCACAAGTGGAGGCCATGAGCCACTTGTCGTTGCATGACGATGAACATGCCTACCTCGCCTCTCTGCCGTTTTTCAAAACCGACTACCTGGACTGGCTGAAAAGCTTCCGTTTTGATCCCTCGCAAATCCGCATCGGCAATCATCAGGGCAAACTGGATATCCGCATCACCGGGCCATGGCGTGAAGTGATTTTGTGGGAAGTTCCGCTGCTTGCCGTCATCAGTGAAGTGGTTCACCGTGCCCGAACGCCGGGCGTGCATGTCGAGACCGCTATCGACCGGTTACAGGGAACACTGTCCCACTTTCGCCGGCAAAGTGCTGATGTCGATCTCAGCCGTTTTAAACTCATGGATTTTGGTACCCGTCGCCGCTTCTCTCACGACGTTCAGCACCAGATCGTCCGCACCCTGAAAGCGGACTTCCCTTATCTGATCGGCACCAGTAACTATGATCTGGCGCGCCGCCTGCAACTGACGCCGGTTGGCACGCAGGCGCACGAATGGTTTCAGGCTCATCAGCAAATCAGCCCAACGCTTGCCAACAGCCAACGCGCCGCGCTGGATGCCTGGCTGCTGGAATATCCTGATCAACTCGGCATCGCACTGACCGACTGCATCACCATGGATGCCTTCCTGCGTGACTTTGACCGGCATTTCGCCAGTCGCTATCAGGGGTTGCGCCATGATTCCGGCGATCCGCTCGAATGGGGCGAAAAAGCCATTGCGCATTATCATGCGCTGGATATCGACCCAATGGGCAAAACGCTGGTATTTTCCGATAACCTTAACCTGGAAAAAGCACTGCATCTTTACCGCCACTTCGGCCAACGCATTAATGTTGTCTTCGGTATCGGCACCCGGCTGACCTGTGATATTCCTTGCGTGAAGCCACTGAATATCGTCATCAAGTTGGTGGAATGCAACGGTAAACCGGTCGCTAAACTGTCGGACAGCCCGGGAAAAACCATTTGTCAGGATCAGGCATTCGTCAGCGAACTGCGCAAGGCGTTTGATCTGCCACTCGTGAAAAAAGCCTCCTGAGTCATACCCATCCCGCACGACTGACTACTCTTTAAGCCAGCAGCACCGGAATCGCATAAAACTTGCCACGTTCCGGTGATTTCTGCTTGTGTCCTGCCCGACGACAAGTAACATAACGAAACGCCCATTTATGGGCAGTGACAGTTACCCATTAAATTTCACCAATAGAGAGAATGTTATGAGCGTAGTGCCTGTAGTCGACGTACTGCAAGGCCGTGTCGCCGTTGACAGTGACGTCACCGTGCGCGGCTGGGTACGTACCCGGAGAGACTCTAAAGCCGGTATTTCCTTTATTGCCGTCTATGACGGTTCCTGCTTTGATTCGCTACAGGCTGTCGTCAATAATAATCTTGCCAATTACCAAAGCGATGTGCTGCGTCTGACTACCGGCTGTTCAGTGGAAGTGACCGGCAAGGTGGTGGAATCTCCCGGCGAAGGCCAAAGTTTTGAACTGCAGGCAACCGAGCTTAAGGTGGTCGGTTGGGTGGACGACCCTGATACCTATCCGATGGCCGCCAAGCGCCACAGTATCGAATACCTGCGTGAAGTGGCGCACCTGCGCCCGCGCACCAACCTGATCGGCGCCGTCGCCCGTGTGCGTCATACGCTGGCCCAGGCTATCCATCGTTTCTTTCATCAGAGCGGTTTCTATTGGGTATCCACCCCGCTTATTACCGCCTCCGATACCGAAGGCGCCGGTGAAATGTTCCGGGTATCCACGCTGGATCTGGAAAACCTGCCGCGTGACGATCAGGGCAAAGTCGATTTCAGTGAAGACTTCTTCGGTAAAGAAGCGTTTCTAACCGTATCCGGCCAGCTTAACGGCGAAACCTATGCCTGCGCGCTGTCTAAAATCTATACTTTCGGCCCCACCTTCCGCGCGGAAAACTCCAATACCAGCCGCCATCTGGCAGAGTTCTGGATGATCGAACCGGAAGTCGCGTTCGCCACGCTGGACGATATTGCCGCACTGGCGGAAAACCTGCTGAAGTTTGTGTTCAAGGCAGTGCTGGAAGAGCGTGCCGACGACATGAAATTCTTTGCTGAACGTGTAGATAAAGACGCCGTCAGCCGTCTGGAGCGTTTTGTCAGTTCCGATTTCGCCCAGGTTGACTACACCGATGCCATCACCATTCTGGAAAACTGCGGGCAGACGTTCGAAAACCCGGTGTCCTGGGGTATCGACCTGTCTTCCGAGCACGAACGCTATCTGGCGGAGAAGCACTTCCAGGCCCCTGTCGTCGTCAAAAACTACCCGAAAGACATTAAAGCCTTTTATATGCGCATGAACAGCGACGGTAAAACCGTGGCGGCAATGGACGTGCTGGCGCCGGGGATTGGCGAAATCATCGGCGGCTCTCAGCGCGAAGAGCGTCTGGAACAACTGGACATCCGCCTGGAAGAAATGGGGCTCAGTAAAGAGGACTACTGGTGGTATCGCGACCTGCGTCGTTACGGCACCATCCCCCATTCGGGTTTCGGCCTCGGTTTTGAACGTTTGATTGCTTATGTAACCGGTGTACAAAATGTGCGCGATGTTATTCCGTTCCCGCGCACACCACGCAACGCCACTTTCTAAGCAAAAAATAACATAAGAAAAACAGATATATGTAATAGGAAGGGCACCCATAAGGTGCCCTTCTTGTTTTGTTTTAGACGTTGCTCACAAAGTTCCCTTAATTTTACAATTTGAAATACATATTTTCCAATGGTTACCTGAATTCGAAATTAGTATCATTTAAAGGGTAGATTAACGAGCGGGTGAATGGAAAACTGCGTGCAGACACAGGAAGACAACTGTATTCGCAATAAAGTTCCGTTAAGGTTTTTTATTGTGATCCAGATGTCTTAATAACACCAATGAGGGTAATTAATAATGATGAAGCGCAACGTTCTTGCAGTGGTAATCCCTGCTCTGTTGGCTGCCGGCGCAGCTAACGCGGCTGAAGTGTACAATAAAGACGGCAACAAGCTGGACCTGACCGGTAAAGTTGTTGGCCTGCACTACCTCACCAAGGATGACGGTAACAAAGGCGATCAGAGCTATGTTCGTCTGGGTTTCAAAGGCGAAACACAGATTACGAAAGATCTGACCGGCTATGGTCGCTTTGAACAGAATTTTAACGCTAGCCAAGCTGAAGACACCAATGGTGGCGCTAATGCTAGTAAAACTCGTTATGCGTATGCCGGCCTGAAATTTGGTGATTTCGGTTCTATTGATTACGGTCGTAACCGTAGCGTTGCGTATGATGGTATCTCTTACACCGACGTACTGCCGGAATTTGGTGGCGACCAGGCATACACCGATAACCTGACTAGTCGTAACTCTGGTGTTGCTACTTACCGTAACAAGAACTTCTTTGGTCTGGTAGATGGTTGGGATTTCGCTCTGGGCTACCAATCAGCACATAGCGACTCAAGCAGAATTCAGAAGCAAACTGGCGCTGGCTGGGCAATGTCTTCTAGCTATACAGCACCGTTTGGTGTCGGCGTTGTTGGGTCATATACTCAAGCCAATCGCTCCGACACTCAAATTAACGATGGCCGTGGTGATAAAGCCGAAGCTTGGGCGACCGGTCTGAAATACGACGCAAACAATGTCTACGTTGCTGCCACCTATGGCGAATACCACAACCTGACCTATATTGCTAACAGCACATTCAGTAACAACACATCTAGTACAATCCGCGGCAACAATGCTTTCGATAAGACAAAAGTCTTTGAAGCCGTTGCTCAGTACAACTTTGACTTCGGCCTGACACCAAGTATTGGTTATGTCACAGCTAAAGGCGAAGACAATACCTCTGCTGCACGTACCGATGATTACATTACCAAATATGTTAGCTTAGGTATGACTTACTCATTTAATAAGAACTTCTCTACCTACACAGAATACGATATCAACCTGCTGGACAGCAACAACGCTTACGGTTTGTCCACTAACGACATCGTTGCTGTTGGTGTTGTTTACCAGTTCTAATCTAAATAGACTGGCTATTGTTGCATGATTTTATTGTAGCAATATCATCTATACCGCCGACTAATGTATTTTGGTCGGCGGTTTTTTCTTGAACGCCTGACATAGCCTTCATATTTATTATGCATAGGCATGACGTAACAAAAATTCCCCCGTTTGAATACACTTCATCGTCCATCTAAACCATTACCGCCACATGGCAGAAAAATTTATTTTTTATTAAATTAAAACAATAAATTACTAATCCAATTATAAGCCACAACCCACATTAATGAGCAAAATTCCATCACTTACATGTCTATTACATTTCCGTTTTATTTCATTTTTATAAAAAGCAATATGATATTAACTTTTGGATACGTATTTTTTTTAAATGTTTCTATTTGATCATGTCAGTAGCATATTCATTGTAGATAAACCCAATACCTGATGAAACACTGCCTGCGGACACAGAACGACACCTGCTTAGACGAGAAGTTCCTTACAGATTTTTCTGTAATACCGGCGCAGGTGATATAACACAACGAGGGTATTGATAATGATGAAGCGTAATATTCTGGCAGTGATAATCCCGGCACTGTTGGCCGCTGGTGCAGCTAACGCGGCTGAGATCTATAACAAAGATGGCAACAAGCTGAATCTTAACGGTAAAATTAATGGTCTGCACTATTTCTCCAAAGATACCGGCAACAGCGGCGACAAAACTTACGCCCGTCTGGGTTTCTTAGGTGAAACCAAAATCAACAACGATTTGACTGGTTATGGTCGTTTTGAATACCAATTCAACGCAGCTAACGCTGAAGATACTAACGGTGGCAACGGCAAAACCCGTTATGCGTATGCTGGCTTGAAGTTTGCCGATTTTGGTTCTCTGGATTACGGTCGTAATCGCAACGTGTCTTACGACGGTATCTCTTATACCGATGTGCTACCGGAATGGGGCGGTGATTCCGCTTATACCAACAGCTTTACTGGTCGTAGTTCTGGTGTTGCCAACTATCGCAACAAGAACTTCTTCGGTCTGGTTGAAGACCTGAACTTCGGCTTGAGCTACCAGTCTGCACATACTGACTCCAGTAATGTCAGAAACAACCTCGGTGCTGGCTATGCTTTGTCTACCTCTTACACCTCTCCTATTGGCGTAGGTGTTACCGGGTCTTACGGCCATGTTAATCGTGCAAACAAAGCCAATGGCTCTTCTGTAATCAACGATGGTCGCGGCACTGATGCAGAAATGTGGGCTACCGGCCTGAAATACGATGCCAACAGCATCTATGTAGCAGCAACTTACGGCGAATACCGTAACTTGTCCTACGTTGGTTTCAGTTCCTTCAACACCGGCTCAACCAGATCTGGCAATACTGCCTTTGACAAAACACAAGTCTTTGAAGCCGTTGCCCAGTACGCATTTGACTTCGGTTTGAAACCGTCTATTGCTTATGTTTCGGCTAAAGCAAAAGACGATACTGCCGCAACCACCCAGAACGATTATATTGTAAAATATGTTAGCTATGCTCTGACCTATTCTTTCAATAAGAATTTCTCGACCTATACCGAATATGACATGAACCTGCTGAGCAGTAGCAATGTATACAAAATGGCAACTGACGACCGCGTTGCCGTAGGTATGGTTTACCAGTTCTAATTGCTTTTGCTTTATTGAGTACCTGTGTCAAGCCGGGAACCCTCTCTCCCGGCTTTTTACATTCAGGAATACTTACCACGTACGTACCGCTTTTATCACACCACCTTGCCATGCCGCCCTGCCCCAACCTTCCTCATAAGGTATTTGTACCATCACTTTATCTTCTGCCATTATTTCCGTTTCTTTTGATGCAAACGGTTGGCAAAGCCAGACGCTGGCGTTAACCTGCTATTTCTGTTTATTCTCTGTCATGGATTACTTCGCAATGTTTGAAAAAATCTCTGCCGCACCTGCCGATCCGATTCTGGGTCTGGCTGATTTGTTTCGCGCTGATGAGCGTCCTCACAAGATCAACCTGGGAATCGGGGTCTATAAGGATGAAACCGGTAAAACCCCCGTACTCACCAGCGTAAAAAAAGCAGAACAGCTGTTACTGGAAACAGAAACCACTAAAAACTACCTGAGCATTGACGGCATCCCGGAATTCGCCCGCTGCACTCAGGAGTTGTTGTTCGGCAAGCAGAGTGAAATCATTGCGAATAAACGCGCACGCACCGCACAGACGCCGGGCGGCACCGGCGGTTTGCGTGTGGCGGCCGACTTCATCGCCAGCCAGACCAGCGCCAAACGCATTTGGGTCAGCAACCCAAGTTGGCCGAACCACAAAAATGTTTTCTCGGCCGGCGGCCTCGAAGTCTGTGATTACACGTACTATGATGCCGCTAACCACAAGCTGGATTTTGACGGGCTGCTGAGCAGCCTCAGCGAGGCTAAGGCTGGTGATGTGGTCCTGTTCCACGGCTGTTGTCATAATCCGACCGGTATTGATCCGACCAAAGAACAGTGGGAACAGTTGGCCGCACTGGCGCTGGATAAAGGCTGGTTACCGCTGTTTGACTTTGCCTATCAGGGTTTCGCCCGGGGTTTGGATGAAGATGCCGAAGGTCTGCGTATTTTCGCCGCCAAACACCAGGAATTAATCGTCGCCAGTTCTTACTCCAAGAACTTTGGCCTGTACAACGAACGTGTCGGCGCCTGCACTATCGTAGCGGCAGACGCAGCAATTGCCGATACGGCATTCAGCCAGGTCAAAGCGGGGATCCGCGCCAACTACTCCAACCCACCGTCACACGGTGCGGCCGTGGTGGCGACGGTGCTGTCCAATGAATCGCTGCGTAATATTTGGGAACAGGAATTAACCGCGATGCGTGAGCGCATTCAACGCATGCGTCATTTGTTCGTCAGTACCTTGCAGGAAAAAGGCGCAAATCAGGATTTCTCCTTCATCATCAACCAGAATGGCATGTTCTCCTTCAGCGGGTTGAATAAGGACCAGGTGCTGCGTCTGCGCAATGAATTTGGTATTTACGCCGTGAACTCAGGCCGAATCAACGTAGCAGGTATGACACCGGAAAATATGGCGCCGCTGTGCGAAGCCATTGTCGCCGTACTGTAATGTGGATGACGCCGGCTGCCTTTTAATGTCACCATAGAAAGGCCAGCGCCCCGGTTTAATGCCAGTCAGTCAGAGCCTATCCCACCAGGCCCACCAGGCTCTTAATCCTGACTGGCATTGTTTTGTTCGTTTTTTACATTCTACGTCTGCGCTACACCACGCTGTCAGTATTCACCGATATCTTATGAGGTCTGAGCGTCCTGACGAGGAGTCATCCTCTTGGGCGCTTACTCTGAGTACCCGATTTACCCGCCCCTGTGCGGACCGGTGCCTTGCCTGTGTTTGCCGGCCTGGCTTGAGCCGGTTTGGCATTGCCTTGCCCACGCGGGGTTTGACCATTACCGCGCTGATAATTGATATCACTATGCCGGGTCAGCGCCGGCCTGGCGCCCTTGCCGGCGGCCCGAGCCGTACGTTCGCCGCGGCTTTCTGCCGGGACCAGACACTCGGTGCCGGAACCAATCAGATAGCCTTTTCCCATGGCCAGCAACGCTTCACGAATAATCGGCCAGCCTGCCGGATCGTGGTAGCGCAGAATCGCCTTGTGCAGACGGCGGCGGCGCTCGCCCTTGGCTACAAACACGTCGCCATCGCTCCGGCTCACTTTGGAAAGTGGGTTTTTCTCGGTGTAATACATGGTGGTCGCGTTGGCGAGCGGCGATGGATAGAAGTTTTGCACCTGATCGAGCTTGAAGCGGTTGGACTTGAGCCACAGGGCCAGATTCACCATGTCTTCATCGGTGGTGCCAGGGTGCGCAGCAATAAAATACGGGATAAGGTACTGCTCTTTGCCCGCCTCTTTCGAGAACTTGTCAAACAGTGCCTTGAACTTGTAGTAAGTCCCCATACCCGGCTTCATCATCATCGCGAGCGGGCCCTCTTCGGTGTGCTCCGGCGCAATCTTGAGATAACCCCCCACGTGATACCTGGCGAGCTCACGCACATAGCGCGGATCTTCCACCGCGAGGTCATAGCGCACACCGGAGGCGATCAGGATCTTCTTGATGCCTTTGAGGTCGCGCGCCTTGCGATAAAGATTGATGGTCGGCGTGTGGTCAGTGTTCATATGCGGGCAGATGCCCGGCCAGACGCAGGAAGCGCGGCGACAGGTTTGCTCTGCTCTCGGGCTTTTGCAGCGCAGCTTGTACATATTGGCGGTCGGGCCGCCGAGATCGGAGATGACGCCGGTAAAACCCGGTACTTTGTCGCGGATCTCTTCGATTTCCGTCAAGATCGACGCTTCCGAACGGCTCTGGATAATACGCCCTTCGTGCTCGGTGATGGAACAGAACGAGCAGCCGCCAAAACAACCACGCATGATGTTGACCGAGGTCTTGATCATGTCATAGGCCGGGATCTTCTCCTTACCGTAAGCCGGGTGCGGCACCCGCTGGTACGGCAGACCAAATACCCCATCCATTTCGTCGGTTTCGAGCGGGAATGCCGGCGGATTAACCCAGATGATGCGATCGCCGTGAGCCTGAGCCAACGCCCGGGCGCAACCGGGGTTGGTCTCGTGGTGCAGAATGCGCGAAGCATGGGCATAGAGCACCTTGTCTTCTTTGACCCGCTCAAAAGCCGGCAACTTGACGTAGGTTTTCTCCCAGGGCTTGGGTTTGGCCGGCTGAACCCGCACCGGTCTGGCCTCTTGTGCGGCCGGTGCGGCATCGCTGGCATCGTCCGAGCAGGGTGCCCCTTCCATGTAAGGATTGGGGATAGGGTCGATACGACCAATCTGATCGAGCTTGCTCGAGTCGACTCCGCTCCAGCCCGGCAGCGGCTCGCGGCGGATGACGGCGGTGCCGCGAATATCCTGCATGGTTTCGATGCTTTCGCCTGCGGCGATACGGTGCGCCACGTCGATAAGCGGTCGCTCGGCGTTGCCGTAAATCAGAAGGTCGGCTTTGGCATCAAACAGGATGGAACGGCGAATCGTTTCGGACCAGTAGTCATAGTGGGCGATACGGCGAAGCGAAGCCTCAATACCGCCGATAATAACCGGTATCTCCTTGTAGGCCTCTTTGCAGCGCTGGGTATAGACCAGCGTTGCGCGATCGGGCCTTTTGCCGGCGACGTTGCCGGGGGTATAGGCGTCATCGTGGCGCAGCTTTTTATCCGAGGTGTAGCGATTGATCATCGAGTCCATATTGCCTGCCGTTACCCCAAAAAAGAGGTTAGGCTTGCCCAGACGCATAAAGTCCGCTTTGGAGGACCAATCCGGCTGAGCGATGATACCGACCCGAAAGCCCTGGGATTCGAGCATACGGCCAATCACCGCCATACCAAAACTCGGGTGATCCACGTAAGCATCACCGGTAATCAGAATGATGTCGCAACTGTCCCAGCCGAGCTTGTCCATCTCGTTGCGAGACATGGGCAGAAAGGGCGCGGTACCGTAGCATTCAGCCCAATAGCGGGGATAGGAGAAGAGCGGGGTTATCGGTTGCATTTTGACCACCTGAAAAATTCTGGTCGCGCATTATACCGGCTGCCAAGGGCTGCGGCGATGGCTTTTTATCCCTGTACATCGCGGAAATTAGCGCAACGGGAGCCACAGGCGGAATGGCTTGTTTTGTCAGTTAAAAGAGAGCGGGTTTCCCAGTGTCTGCTGGCGAATCCACAAAAATACCATTCCTGCAAAAATACCCTGTAACAAAACGGACAAAAAATAATGCCAGTCAGGTTCACTGGCTGGCATTAGGCAGACTCGCAGGCCTTTTTATCGCGTTGATACGCAAATCACTCGGTATCACGCACAAACGGATTGGTACGACGCTCTTCACCGAAGGTAGACATCGGCCCATGACCCGGAATAAACGCGATATCATCACCGAGAGGAAATAACTTATTGCGGATGGATGCTATCAGTGCCTGGTGATCGCCCTGCGGGAAATCGCTACGTCCCACGCCGCCACGAAAAATGACATCCCCGACCTGAGCGAAACGCGATAACTTATCCACGAACACCACATGCCCCGGTGTATGCCCAGGACAATGCAGAACAGACAACACCGACTCGCCAAGGGTGATGGTATCGCCGTCCTCCAGCCAACGCGTCGGCGTCAACGGCGGGCAATCACTCAAACCAAACATGCGGCTCTGGGCCGGTAATCCGTCAAGCCAGAACGCGTCGGCACGTTGCGGGCCGACAATCGGCGCCTGAAAGTGCTCAGCCAGCGCCACTGCGGCACCCACATGGTCCAGATGACCATGCGTCAACAAAATCTGGGTTATCGTCACCCCCGCCTGCGCAACGGCCTGTTTGATTTTGTCTGCTTCACCGCCAGGATCGACAATAGCGGCCTGCAAGGTTTTCTCGCACCATAACAGGGTGCAATTTTGACCGAAGGCCGTAACAGGAATAATTTGGTACTTCATACCACTCCGTCTTTACTCCAAATCCTTATTCGAGGGAAAACGCTCCGCCTCGCCTATCTATCCCCTGTATTACCAGGTACGGATCGCGCCGGTATCGATGTGCACGAAATTGCTCTGCGGATAATAGCCAACGCCACCGGCACGCATTTTTACCGCCGCTTTGCGTATATTCGCCAGTTGGACGCCTTCAATATGGAAATCCATGGCCTTACCCAAGGTATGGTAGCTCTGTTTCGCCACGCCCTTACTGTGCGACCGCAGATCTTCATTGGTACTGTAAGAACGGTAACCCGAGATCAGCTGTACCGGCTTGGTCGTACCTAACATCACCTGCAGGCGGTAGAGCTGATCAAACAGCGAGGGGTCGATAGTTTTAACTTTATTCGCCCGATAATCACGGAAAAAGTGGTTCAGCCGGGAGAGTTCTTCTTTGTTATAGCGACGGCCATCAAAGAATTCGACTTTGATACGTTCACCGGTGTTGAGATTGTTCAATGTCAGAATGCGCGGACGAGCCGTAGATAATGAAGCGAATGACTGACCCGGCAAGAGTGCTATCCCTAACGCTGCGCCGCCGAGCGCCAGCCATTTGCGTCGATGATTATCAATGTATTCCATAAAGATCGCGTACCCTGGGCTAAAAAAGCGAAGAGAAAAACAACCAATGAAGCGGTACGTAAAAGCACCGCTTTGCACCTTAACTGCCTGAGAGTAGCCCGTCAACCCACGTGATTGAGCCTATCTGCGGCCACCGCTGTGGTTTTCGCTCTGCCCGCCTGTCGACGTAATCCGGGAATTGCCCAGATTACGGATAGTTACTGTAATAATAATCCGGCTCGGGACAATGCCAGCGCACTGGTTTTTACCGTATCATCATAATTGTAAATATCTGTGCGGAACTGCGGCTTGCCGTCATCGGCCACCCAGGCGGTGAGATAATAGAAATTCACCGGCACGCGTTGGCGCACAGCGACATAGGTGGTATTCCCCTGCTCCAGCGTTGACGAGATACGGGCATTGTTCCAGCCGGCATCCTGCAACAATAACGCCGCCAGCTCCGATGCTTTATTGACGCGCACACATCCCGAACTCAGCGCCCGGATATCTTTCTGGAACAGATTGTGGTTCGGCGTGTCATGCAGATAGATAGAGTCCGTATTAGGCATATTGAACTTGTAGCGCCCCAGCGAGTTACCGTCTCCCGGAGCCTGACGCAAACGATATGGGAAGTTACCGGCCGACATCATCGGCCAGTCGATCATTGACGGATCAATGGGCTGGGCGCTGTCGGTCCAGTCTGATAACACGGTATAACCGTGGCGCTGCAAATATCCCGGGTCCTGAATCACTTTAGGAATAATATCCTGACGGGTCAGCGTGGTGGGCACATTCCAGGGCGGATTCATCACCACATTGCTGAGCGAACTGCTCATCAGCGGCGTTTTTCGTTTAGGCTGGCCGACAATCACCCGCGACGAGAGAATCTCCGCGCCATTCTGGTAATAGCTCAGCGAATAATTGGGGATGTTCACCATAATGCCGCTGCTGACTTTATCCGGCACCAGGCGCAGGCGCTGGATATTCAACGCCAGCAACGCCGCACGCATCTGCGAAGACACATTGAGCCAGTCCCGCGTGCGTTTGCCAATGACACCGTCATCTTGCAGCCCTTGTGAATGCTGAAAACGTTTTACGGCCTCTACCATTTCGCCGTCATAACGCAACGAGGCTGTATTGCCTGCTGCCGTCGCATCGTTAAACAGCGGCATAGCCGCGCTATCCTGACTCAGCATGCCGGTTCGCAACAAAATTTCTTGCAACACCGGCAGCGCATTACTTTCATCGCCGGGGCGTAATGAGTCCGCCAACACCAGCTTCGGCCAGGGGCGATTATCCGTCAGCATGTTTTTCAATGCCGTGTGCATTTTTTCATACTGAGAATGACGAGGCGCCAGTGAGGCAATAAACGCCGCACCATTGCCGGATGTTATCGCCTGCTGCCACTGTTCAATCATCGCCGCCGACGGCGCCGCCAGCTTATAAGGAACGCTACCATACAGCCAGTTGCTGCCGTTTTTTTCTACCCCGGCAACAAATTGGAGATAGCCCAACATGGCATCTGATAGCACCACATCGCGGGAAAAATCGCTTAATTTTGGATCGGTCAGCCAGGTCACCCAGGTGTTAAATTGCGGTTGTACCCCAGAGAGCGCCACTTCCGCCAGTTGTTGCTGAAAAACTTTAACTAACTGGGCATCACTCCACATCGGCCGCCTATGTTGGCGTGCATAAAGTGTGGTCAACTCGCCGAGATAATAAGGCGAAATACCGGCAGGCAAACCGCTTGTAACAGAGGAGTGATTTTTTATCGCCGTCGACGCCGCCACACTGTCGGGTGCCGCCGATGAAGCCGCCTGAACAGAAAACGAAGTCAACACGCTACCCAGCCAAATCGAACCGGCCACGCCCAAAAGCAGTTTTTGTGTATTTCGTTTAACTACCAACATCCATTTATCCCCTGTACATAAAATGACACTGCTTTTATTACACCGTGTTCTATCTACCGGCCTGTTTCTACCAACCTGTTTCTGTCGGCCAATACGGTTTTCGCACCCGGTATTTCAAATACCGCGCGGCGCGTTACAACAAACGGCAATTATTACGCCCCGGAGTTATCCATCCTGTCGTGCGGCTCTACATCACGAAAAATGGCGGGATGCAACGCCGGTTTATTCTGATTTTACGGCGAGACAAGGGAAATAACGAGGCCTGATGCACCAATAATTCAAACATCATACAACCAGTTATCACGTTTTTCTTCACTCCCGTTGCATATCGGGCACGCGCAATCTAGCTTGAACAGGAGATAGCCAGATGTTTTCCCCAGTCTGGCGGCAAACCGGCCAAATCAGCCCTTTCGGGTTGATCATTATATGGCTGGCACAAGGTTTGATGCAGGCGGGCAAGTAAACCGACATCCCCCGTCTCAGCACGTTCAATCGCTTGTTGCGCCAGATAGTTACGCAAAATATAACGCGGGTTGGCCAGCTTCATCTGTTGCTGACGCACCGCATCATCGGTGCTTTCCAGCATCAGCCGTTGGCGATACAAGCTGAACCATTCATCAAACGCCGCCCGATCGATAAACACGTCCCGTAATGGTGAGTGGCTGCTATGCTGTTCCGTTTCCGACAACAACCGAAAAATATGGCTATAGTCGGCTTGTTCCCGCTTCATCAGTTGTAATAATCCGACCAACACCTCATTATCTTGCGTCAGCGGCGTAGTAAACCCCAGTTTGGCGCGCATCAATTCGCCGAACCGTTGCATCAACGCCGGCTCATAGCGATGCAGCGCTTGCTGTAGCTTATCCGCAGACATCAATCCCGAGAGGGACTGTGCCAGACGATGTAAATTCCACAAGGCCACCGCCGGCTGATTATCAAACGCGTAACGCCCCTGATGGTCTGAATGATTGCAGATATAACCGGGCTGATAGTCATCCATGAATCCGAACGGGCCGTAATCAATAGTCAGGCCAAGAATAGACATATTGTCGGTATTCATGACGCCGTGTGCAAAGCCCACCGCTTGCCAGTGGGCAATCAGCCTTGCGGTCCGCTCCACAACATCGTTGAACCACAGATAAAAGCGATCAGTCTCCTGCTGCCAGTGCGGCCAATGACAGGCAATCACGTATTCGGCCAACTGACGAACTTTTTCAGGCTCACGACGATAATAAAAATGCTCGAAATGACCGAAACGGACATGGCTGTCTGCGACCCGCAATAACATCGCCCCCCGCTCCTCCTGTTCACGCTGAACGGGGTGGTCGCTGGTGACGATCGTCAATGCTCGCGTGGTGGGAATATTAAGATGATGTAATGCTTCAGAAGCCAGAAACTCACGCACCACAGAACGCAGCACCGCCCGCCCGTCACCCATACGTGAATAAGGGGTCAATCCCGCCCCTTTGAGATGCCAGTCTTGTGTTCGACCATCGGCCAGTTGCTGCTGTCCAAGTAAAATCCCGCGTCCGTCTCCTAATTGCCCGGCCCAGACGCCGAACTGATGACCGCTGTATACCTGAGCCAACGGCGCCATTCCCGGCAGTGTTTTTTCCCCGCTCCAGATACGGCGGTTATCCCCCTCAAAGCAGTCAGCGGATAACCCCAGTGTCTCGGCCAAGGGGGCGTTGTAATAGAGCAAACGCGCCCCGTGTAATGGCGTAGGCGTCAGTTCGGTATAAAAGCCCGGCAATTGTTGATGATAGTGGTTATTGAACAGCAGGTGATGTGGCATAACTCCCCCTTTTCTCCTCAGTGTAGAACTGCATCAGGAGAATTAACACGGAGTAACCACAGGGGCATTAACCGATATTCCTTGCCTACCTCAGCTTGCAGGTAAGTTGCGTTGTTCAACGCACCGGCGTGTTGCCCTGTCACGCGAATGATGTAGGGTATAGAAACAGTCAGCCAGAAAAACATGCCGGTGCACGCGGCACAAAAACAGCAGACGCCGACGGTTGTCGAGCGCCTGTACCGGCCTAACCCTTAACTATAACAAGCCGCCGGAATTAACAGATTCTCCAGCGACTCCGGGGACAAAGACGGCCATAATTGCCCCTGGACGGCATTAATATCAAGCTCGAGCGCGCTCTCAAAACCGGCAACAGTATCCACCCCTTTCGCGACCACATTCAGTGAAGGACACTGTTTTTTCATCGCATGTAACATCGGATTAATAATAGAAACCGAGACAGGACGCGTTAATAATTTACCGATAAATGCCGCATCCATTTTTACGCTGGAAATAACGCCATCATAAAATGGTTTCATATTTACTTTACCTGCACCAAAATTATCCAGCCACAAATGAAAAGATTGGCTTAATTTCATCAGCAGAGCATTATCTCGCCCATACGATATATCGGGGAAATTTTCATTAATTTCAAGTTGCAGAAAAGGGAGTGAGCGGAATTCACGCCCTAGCGGCGTATCGTCAACCAGAAATTCCGTCAATGTATGATCGATTTTCAACACAACGGCGATACGATGATTGATAAACCATGCTGATTTATCCTTCAAGATCGCCAGTTGCTCTCTCAGCAACGTTTGCTTCTGCCGATGACTCAACACCCCCAGGAGAATATCCTGTGGTATGGACAGCCCGGCTTCGCTCTGAAAGCGGCCGCTCATCTCCAGTGCCAGTAACCGTGAATCAAGGCGATAAATCGGAGAAAAATGGTACTGACTGACATAGTCAACTTCAAGTTGGATACGCATAGTGTTATAGCCAGAGTTAAAAGATTAAACCCGCCGTAACGAGCCGTCAGGCAGGAAAACATGCCTGACCAGATCCTATTCGCTGCTACCACTCCTGAAACATTAAGAGAGATTAATAATAATCAAACGAAGCGCGTATTTTATCTACCCAACCCGCCAGCATTCGTAAGAAAATATAATAAATCGCTCTCATCCTTTTTCACGCGAATACCATTTGGTTACTGCCAAAACCAACGCTAATCTATAATTTACCTCTACCGAAAAACAATCCGTTTTTCATTTTTCAGACAAAGCCCTAATACAGATTTCAAATTATTAACGAATGTTTTCCGACAACCAGACAATTAATGTGTTTATTTCGTGATGATGTTGAGGGTAATCCGTCTGTAATTGCTCGCCGACCGTGACCAATGCAACAGGCCGCAGTCAGGCGGCCGAAAAATCAGATACGGCGGGCCTGCCAGTAGGCCCGTTTCCAGTAAACGTTGTTTAGCGACGAGCGCATCACCCCGCGGCTGGTCGAAGCATGAATAAATTGGTCGTTGCTATCATAGATGCCGACATGCAGCCCATTCTCACCGCTACCGGTACGGAAAAAGACCAGATCGCCCGGCAGCAGGTCACCACGATCGACACGCGTGCCGACCGCCGTTTGCTCCTCGGTCGAACGCGGCAACGTCAGGCCGAATCTATCCCGAAACGTCAGATAAACGAAACCAGAGCAATCAATGCCATCGTGATCCAACCCGCCATAGCGGTATGGTGTACCATGCCACTGTGCCAGTTGCGCATGCAGTTGCGCGCTCACCTCACTGGTATCACCCAGGCGGGTACTTTGCGGCACATGGCTACTACACCCCGCCAGAAACAATGCCACCAGTATTAGCCAGACTCTCCAGAACCTCATGCGCTTATACTCACCATTGACGGGATCGCCCCACAAAACCGAATTACGTCATATTATCATTTGCGCTTTGACGTTAATCGTTAGAAAACAGAGAGTTTTTCTACCATAACGCCAGATTACGGTGAATATCGCCCCTCACACCGTACGCGCTCAGTCGGTAACCATGCGCCGACAGCCCGACACGTTATCCTCTGTGGGGCATTATTCCTGTTGCGCCAGCATCCAGTGCCGCCCTTCCAGCACATAATCCGTAAATGCCACGCCAAACACCGCAGATAGCCTATCCGGTTGCATCACATCGGCGGCCGTTCCCTGCGCCGCCACCTCACCACCGGACATCAGCCAGACACGATCGGCATGATGCAAGGTATGATTCAAGTCATGGCCTGAAGCTACCACCGTCATCCCCTCCCGACATAACTCCGCCAGCAATGAATCCAGCGCAACACGTTGGGCAATATCCAGACTGGCGACGGGTTCATCCAACAGTAATAACCGGGCTGACGGATTCAGTGTCGGCCAGGCCTGCAATAACACCGCCGCCAGCCTGACGCGTTGCCATTCCCCGCCGGATAGCCGGGTCAGCGGGCGTCGCAATTTATCCGCCAACGATAGCCGCTCCGTCAGCCGCTGCACGACAGTATCCACCGCATGAGCATCACCAGATGAGGGTTGATGCAACTGCAAATACTGAAACACCGGCATCAGCGCCACTGCGCGGTGATGTTGCGGCAGATAAGCTCGCACCCTCGCCAGCTCACCCGCCGCCCAGTCCGCTATCGGCCGCCCAAGCAGTTGCGCCTCGCCTTCACCCGGCTGCAAACCGGCCATCAATGCCAGCAACGTACTCTTACCCGCGCCATTGGGACCAATAATATGAACCTGTTCGCCGGGATAACAGTTAAGACACACTGAAGATAGCCGTCCGGCGACACTGACATTTCGCAGACTGAGCAAGGGTTGAGCCGTCACGATTACTGCGCCAGCGCCTGTTCAACGGCTTTGATAATCACGCCGTCATCCGGCGTCATATCAGGTGAAAAGCGCGCTATCACCTCACCGCGGCGATTAATCAAAAATTTTTCAAAATTCCACAGAATATCGCCAGGATATACGGGAGCCTGGCCTTTGCTGACGCGGCGCTCGTAAAATTCACTCCCCTGCGGCCGTAACGCTTGCGGTTGTGCCTGAATCAATGCCTGATACAAGGGGTGGCGATCACTGCCGTTGACCGCTATTTTGCCAAACATCGGAAACTGTACGCCGAAAGTCCCGCGGCAAAACGCGCTTATTTCTTCGTTGCTGCCCGGCTCTTGCCCGGCAAACTCATTGGAAGGAAAACCCAATACGGCAAACCCGCGATCACGATACGTTTCGTACAGATTTTCCAGGGCTTCATATTGCCGGGTCAGCCCACACTGCGAAGCGACATTCACCACCAGCAGCACGTTATTACGCCAGTTTTCCAGTGTTGACTGACGGCCATCGATGGTTTGCAGGGGAATTGCGTAGATGTCATTGCTCATTGTCTGTTCCTGTTATTAAAACTACTTATCATTGTCGAACTGCCTATCATCGCGAACCGGCGTGTTCGCCGGTCGATGTATTGCACCTGAATTATTGCGCCTTATCGCTGTATCCTCGTGGGAATCACACCTGATGGCGCAACAGCAGCCAGATAAACCAGGGAGCCCCCAGTGTGGCGGTCACTACGCCGACCGGCAGTTCTGCCGTCGCCAGCACAGTGCGCGCCAGCGTATCCGCCAGCATCAGCACAACGGCGCCGGCCAGGCCGCATCCGGTTAATAGATAGCGCTGATCGGTCAACCCGCACAAGCGCAAAATATGCGGGATAACCAGGCCGACAAAACCGATCACGCCGGCCAGCGCCACACTGAGACCGACCAGCGCGCCCATTGCCAGAACCAGCGCATTGCGCCAGTACAATACCGCAACCCCTAACTGCCGGGCCGCCGATTCGCCCAACGCCAGTTGGTTGAGCACGCCACCACAGCGCGCCAGACACACCAGCAGAGGTAATATCAGCAGCATTAACCCGCCGTAGCGCCAATCCACACCGCTGAATCCGCCCATCATCCAATACATTAACTGGCGCAGATCAACGCTGGTGCTGAAATAGACCGCCCAGGTCATCAAGGCGCTGCAAATAATGCCGAGGGCGACGCCGATAAGCAGTAACCTGGCGTTAGAAACCCCGGCCCGGGAAAACCGCAGCAACAGCAATGTTACCAGCAGCGCACCGGCAATAGCGCATACACTGAGGATCCAGACCGGCAACGCGCCTTGCCCGAGCAACACCGCAACGACCAGCGCCACGCCCGCACCGTTGGATACGCCAAGCAGCCCCGGCTCAGCCAACGGGTTATCGAATACGGCCTGCATAACCGCGCCGCCCATTGCCAGCCCTGCGCCCACCAGCATCACCGCCAGCGTACGCGGCAGCCTGAGCTGCCAGATAAAGAGTGAAGACTCAGGATCCAACCAATGCGTCGGCCCAATCCAGCGTTCGCCGGCACACAGACTCATTACAATACCGGATACCAGCAACAGCCAGAGAACCAGCAGGCGCTGACGATCTCGCTGTTGCTGACGTTGTTTCAGTTGGGTATAGCCTAACGGGGTTAATTGCATGAGAAAGCCTGCAATAAAAAAGTCGGATAATGACTCATG
Source organism: Dickeya chrysanthemi NCPPB 402 (assembly GCF_000406105.1). NCBI lineage: Bacteria > Pseudomonadati > Pseudomonadota > Gammaproteobacteria > Enterobacterales > Pectobacteriaceae > Dickeya > Dickeya chrysanthemi. The sequence goes on from NZ_CM001974.1 coordinate 2,817,750, forward strand.
ATGCGTATATCCACAGTGATATCAAGCTGATGCGGGAAAATTCCGCTAAAGAATGGAAGACGGCTCGAAAAATCTGCCGCAAAGAACGGCGACGAATACCCACCGAGGTAGGGTATGAAATGTGATTACTCCATCTAATTTGATTACTTTTCGATCTATCAAATCTCAACTACCCTATAGAAAGACCGTAATCAACCATCTCGCGGGGTAATGTTATGCTGGCATTTCTTATGCGCATGCTGTATCGCGCCCGACGTAAAGACAAACACCGAGATAGCGCCACCGCCCACACCTGCGTCGAATGCGAATACAGCTTCTACAACCACGAAGCCTGCCTGCCGTTCGACCAGCTCGAAGAATGTTTACGCGCCCGTCGTGATGCGCTGATGCAGGAACGCCCGCCGGTAGCCGAATCGATGCCCAGCATCATTTATCCGCGCCGGGCGGGCAAATCATCAGATTCAGGTTGACGTCGCGGCATACTGTGCAAGCCAGTTGTGGACAAACTCCACCACAACCTTACTGGCGGGGCCATAAATATGCTCATCGAACTGGCTTTGGATTTGGCTTGGCTCCAGATTCAGTTCCACGGTATGCGCGCCGTGTACGTGCGCTTCGTGAACAAAACCCGCGGCCGGATAGACATGGCCCGATGTTCCGATAGCGATGAAAAAATTCGCTTCCGACAACGCATGATAGATGCGGTCCATCCCCAGCGGCATCTCTCCGAACCACACCACATGGGGACGCAACGGCGCCGGAAACTGGCAGCAATGGCAGCGATCGTCGACAGATACATCGTCTGTCCACTCAAACACTTGCCCACTGTGGCTGCAACGGACTTTCAGCAACTCGCCGTGCATGTGAATGATGCGCTTGCTGCCGGCACGCTCATGCAAATTGTCGATATTCTGGGTGACTAACAGAAAATGATCGCCGAGCGCCGCTTCCAGCTCCGCCAACGCCAGATGCGCCGCGTTAGGCACAATCTCCGGTTGCTGCAACTGACGACGACGCTGATTATAAAAGTTCTGCACCGTTTGCGGATCGCGATGAAACCCTTCCGGTGTGGCGACATCTTCCACCCGATGCTCTTCCCATAGCCCATCCGAAGCACGGAACGTGCGAATACCGGACTCAGCAGAAATCCCTGCTCCGGTAAGTACAACAACACGTGGTTTATTCACGTTTTTGACCACCAGATAATCAAGATGAAAAATGCGGGCACACAAACGCTGATGACGCAGGCGTTTTCGCTGCCGAAAACGGTGTAATCGCTGACGCGAGTGCATGTCTGCTCCTTAGCATGTTTTAAGCGCACCTCTGCAACCCGCCGAGGCTTTGCTCCAGGCCCGCGCTGACCGCGGGGTATCAGTGTGCCGCCATCAGAATCCGGGCGGCTGCGGCTGATTTATCAAGTGTAGCAATGCTGCACCGCGCACGCCGCCCGCATCGCCATGCCGCGCTTTTTCAATGCGCGGAACACGTGCCACCGGTAACAAACTGCCGGGCAGCCGCTGCGGCAACTGCCGGTAAATTTCATCGAAATTCGACAAACCGCCACCAAAAACAATCAGATGCGGGTCAACCAACGTTAACAGATTCCCCAGGCACACGGCCAGCAAGGCCAGATAACGCTCTACATGCTGCCGCGCCTGAGGTTCGCCGGCATAGAATGCCGCGATAATCTCCGGGGCTGATAGCGTGCAATGGTAAAAATGCGTGTATAGCCATTCGAACCCGCGCCCGGAAAGGTAGTTTTCGACACAACCGCGACGGCCGCAACCGCATGTTACCCGAGGAATGGACTCACCGAGAATATCCAGCGCATCGACCGGCAAACGGAAGTGCCCCAACTCGCCGGTAACGCCGTTCTTCCCGTCCACTACCTGGCCATTCACTACCAGCCCGCCCCCCATGCCGGTGCCGAGAATAATCCCCAACACCACCGGGTAAACGCGAAATTCGTCGTCCCAGGCTTCTGATAGCGCAAAACAATTGGCGTCATTACTGAGGCGCACTTCACGTGCCAGTAGCCGGCTGAGGTCGGCGCGCAACGTGCGCCCCATCGCGGCGGGCAGATTGGCTGCAAACAAGGTGCCGTCATCCGCGTTCTCCATCCCCGGCACGCCAACGCCGACCGAGCCGCGACCGCCGATCAGCGCATCGGCCTCTTGCGTTAAGTTCAGCAATGCCTGCAACAGGCAGTCATAATCGTCCCGGGGGGTGGCAATGCGTTTTTGCCAGATGCGCCGCAGCCCGGCATCAAACACCGCCAGCTCTGTCTTGGTACCGCCAATGTCAAAACCGTAATACATAGGCGCGCCCTCAGCTTCAGACAAGAGAACGGCGCCACGGCGTCCTCGCCATGGTGCCGTGAATATTACTGGCCGCTCAATATCCGGGCCGGATCGATACGGCTGGCGCGGCGAGCCGGATACCAGCTGGCAATCAAACTCAACACCAGCGAGGTGCCCAACACGATGACCACATCCAGCAGATGCAGTTCCGAGGGCAGAAAATCGATGAAATAAATATCACCGGACAAAAAATGGTGACCCGTCAACGTTTCGAGACTACGGATAATCGGCGTCAATTGCAGTGTCAACACAATCCCCACCACGGTACCGACTACGCTGCCGAGCAACCCGGCCAGTAACCCGTACCAGACAAAAATCGCGCGGATCAGGCCATCGCCCGCCCCTAGCGTGCGCAATACCGCGATATCGCTGCTTTTGTCCTTCACCGCCATCACCAGCGTGGAAACAATGTTGAAACAGGCCACGCCAATCACCAGTACCATCGCCAGATACATAATGGTACGGATCATCTGGATATCGCGGTACATGTAGCCGTAAGTACCGATCCAACTACGGATATAGACAAAGCGATTGGTCGCTTCACCCGCGTCATGCACCAGCTTCTGAGCGGCAAACACATCCTGGGCTTTGATGGCGATCCCCGTAATGCCATCGCCCAACTCCAGATACTGCTGTGCATCAGCCAGCGGCACCAGCGCCAGGCTGTGATCCAACTGACCGCTTAACTGCAATATCCCCGCCACCTGCAAGCGGATTCGCTTCGGCTGCAACAGCTTCATCTGCGGGTCGCTGTTGGGGATCATCACCGTGACCCAGTCGCCGCTTTTCACACCCAGCGTGTCTGCCACGCCCTTACCGATAATCACTTGCTGCGTGCCGGCATGAAAGCGCGACCAGGCGTTATCCTGCACAAACTGCGGCAACGCGCTGAGTTTCAGTTCCTGTTGCGGGTCCACGCCTTTGAACTGAATCGCCTTCAGGCTGGCGCCGTTCTCCAGCAACCCGGTAAAACTGACGTACGGCGCCGCCGCGGCAACGCCGGGCACCTGTTCAACCTTCGGCAACAGCGGCTGCCAGTTTTTGAACGGCTGCTCGCCGGCTTCAATCTCGCCATGCGGAACGACAGCCAAAATACGGTTGTTGAGTTCGCGCTCGAAACCGTTCATCGCACTCAGGCCGACGATCAATACCGCCACGCCAAGCGCAATGCCGAGAGTGGAGATGACCGAAATCAACGACACCATACCGCTGCGGCGACGGCCGCGGCTAAAACGCAACCCAACCAGCAGCGAAAGCGGAGGAAAGGTCATTGCGACGCCCCCATCAGGGTTAACTCCTGCTGCAACTGGCCGTCGCGCATTTCCAACTGCCGGCCGAGGCGGCTGGCCAGGCGCAGGTCATGCGTCACCACCAAAAATGCCGTCCCCTGACGGACGTTCAGTTCACCCAACAGTTCAAAAATTGCATCGGTAGTACGCTGATCAAGGTTGCCGGTCGGTTCGTCCGCCAGTACCAGCGATGGGTTATTCACCAGCGCACGGGCAATCGCCACACGCTGGCGCTCGCCGCCGGACAGCTCCGAGGAGCGATGCTGACTGCGCTGCGCCAGGCCGACCGCCGCCAGCATGGTCTGCGCCCGTTCTTTGGCCTCTTTCGGCGCCACGTTGCCGATCAGCAGCGGCATCGCCACATTTTCCAGCGCGGTGAAATCCGGCAGCAGATGATGAAACTGATAGATAAACCCCAGTTCGCGGTTACGCAGCGCGGCTTTCGCCGCCGCCGACAGTTGATTCAACGTTTTACCCTGAAACACCACCTCGCCGGAGGTCGGCGCATCCAGCCCGCCCAGCAAATGCAACAAGGTACTTTTACCTGAGCCGGAACTGCCGACAATCGCCATCATTTCGCCTGTCTGCATGTCGAACGACACATCACGCAGCACATCGGTAGACAGGTTGCCTTCCTGGTAGCGTTTACACAGCTGACGGCACTGTAATAAAGGTGAATTACTCATAACGTAAAGCCTCTGCGGGATGGGTGGCGGCCGCGCGCCAGGAAGGATAAAGCGTGGAAAGCAGCGCCAGCAGCATCGCCACCAGCGCGATCGCAATCACCTGCAACGGCTGAATCTGTACCGGCAGCGCGCCACCGTCAATCAACAACCCCAGCATCGGTATCAGGGTATTCAACTGGCTGGCCAGCACCATACCCAGTATCGCGCCGACCAACGCCCCCACCACACCGGCGCCGCCGCCCTGAACCATAAAGACCGCCATGATCTGCCGCTGGGTGAGTCCTTGCGTCTGCAAAATAGCGACTTCGCCCTGTTTTTCCATCACCAGCAAACCCAGTGAAGTAATGATATTGAACGCGGCGACAGCCACAATCAGGCTCAATAACAGCCCCATCATGTTTTTCTCCATCCGGACCGCCTGGAACAACTCGCCTTTGCGCTCACGCCAGTCTTTCCATGCCGTCCCTGCCGGCAACGCCTGCTGACCCAGCGTATCCACCGTCAGCGGTTGGTCAAGCCACAGCCGCCAGCCGGTGATGTCGCCGGGCGCATAGCGCATCAGGCGCGACGCATCCTGCTGGTTAACCAACAGTTGATAACCATCCACTTCGCTGTGGGCGTAAAACGTCCCGGCGACGGTAAACAACCGCTGGCTCGGCACACGTCCCATCGGCGTCAACTGGCTGGCGCCGGTCACCATCAATCGCACGTGATCACCCGGCTTAACGCCGAGCTGGCTGGCCAGTTGTTCACCGAGAATCACCTGATATTGACTCGGCTGCAGTTGCTGTAGCGACGCCGCCTTAGTCAAATAGGCCGCCAGCGGTTCCTGTTCGTCCGGATTGATACCGAGCATTACGCCCACCGCCACGCTGCGGGCGCTTTGCAGCACGACATCGCCGGTCGTGAGCGGCGCGATACGGTTCACACCCTTCAGCGCAGAGAACGAAGAAGCCGGTAACATCTGTGGATTAAGGGAGCCTTGCGGCGTCGTGATCAGTGCCTGAGGCATCAGCCCCAGGATGCTGTTTTCCAGTTCCCGCTCAAAGCCGTTCATTACCGACAACACGGTAACCAACGCCATCACGCCGAGGGTGATACCAATAGCGGATAACCAGGAAACAAACCGCCCAAAGCGGTCCGCGGCCCGCCCTCGCATATAACGCAGGCCAATAAAAAGTGCGACAGGTTGATACATGAAATCCGTCTGGATGAGGTTGCTAAAGCAAAGTGAACAAGGATAATAAAGGGTAGTACCGCTTTATGGAACCCTAAGCCCCTCTCTTCACGACTTTTTCTTAGTGGATATCGAGACCTGATAATCGGATGATGCCTGAACAATATCGCTATACCTTGCCTGGCAAAGCCGGCGAACAACGCCTGCTGGGTCAGCTTACCGGCGCGGCTTGCGCCGTCGAATGCGCAGAAATCGTTGAACGTCACGCCGGACTGGTGGTGCTGATTACGCCCGACATGCAGAATGCCCTGCGGTTGCGTGACGAAATTCAGCAGTTTACCGGGCAACCGGTCATCACGCTGCCTGATTGGGAAACCCTCCCTTACGACAGCTTCTCACCTCACCAGGAAATTATCTCCGCCCGTTTATCCACGCTCTATCAGCTTCCGTCACTGACGCGCGGCATCTTGATCCTGCCGGTCAATACCCTGATGCAGAAAGTGTGTCCACACCCGTTTCTGCACGGCCATGCGTTGATGCTGAAAAAAGGGCAGCGGCTGTCGCGCGATACGCTACGTAACCAACTGGAGCAGGCTGGTTACCGCAGCGTCGACCAGGTGATGGAGCACGGTGAGTTTGCTACCCGCGGCGCACTGCTCGACCTGTTCCCGATGGGGAGCGAAGAGCCGTTCCGTATCGATTTTTTCGACGATGAAATCGACAGTTTGCGGCTGTTCGACGCGGATACCCAACGCACGTTGAATGAAGTCGAACACATTTATCTGTTGCCGGCGCGGGAATTTCCAACCGACAAAAACGCCATTGAGCTGTTTCGCAGCCAATGGCGCGAGCAGTTCGATGTCCGGCGCGACGCCGAGCACATCTACCAGCAAGTGAGCAAAGGTACCCTGCCCGCCGGCATCGAGTATTGGCAGCCGCTGTTTTTCAGCCAGCCGCTACCGGCGCTGTTCAGCTATTTGCCGTCCGGTACGTTGCTGGTCAATACCGGCGACATTCAGCAGGGTGCGGAGCGTTTCTGGCAGGATGTTCAGCAGCGCCACGCCAGCCGCGGCGTCGACCCGATGCGCCCGTTGTTGCCGCCGGATGCGCTGTGGCTATCCGTTGATGGTTTTTTTGCCGAACTCAAACAATGGCCGCGGGTACAATTGCGCCAGGATACGCTGCCGGACAAAGCCGCCAACCTGAATCTGGGCTATCAGCCGTTGCCTGACCTGGCAGTCCAGCATCAACACAAATCGCCGCTGGATGCGCTGCGCCGGTTCGTCGAGCAATTTAGCGGGCAGGTGGTGTTTTCCGTGGAGAGCGAAGGCCGTCGGGAAACGTTGCAGGAACTGCTGTCCCGCATCAAATTGTCTCCGCTGGCGGTAAAAAACCTTGAACAAGCCGCGTCGCCGGGTTGCTATTTGATGATAGGCGCCAGCGAGCACGGTTTTATTGATACTCTGCGTCAACGCGCGCTGATCTGCGAAAGTGATTTGCTGGGCGAGCGCGTCAGCCGCCGCCGTCAGGACAGCCGCCGCACCATCAATACCGATACCTTGATCCGCAATCTGGCGGAGTTGCGCCCAGGCCAACCGGTGGTACACCTTGAACACGGCGTCGGCCGTTACGCCGGGCTGACCACGCTGGAGGCCGGCGGCATCAAGGCGGAATACCTGATTCTGCACTACGCCGGCGAAGACAAGCTGTACGTACCGGTATCCTCATTACACCTTATCAGCCGTTATGCCGGCGGGGCGGAAGACAGCGCGCCGCTGCACAAGTTAGGCGGCGACGCCTGGACGCGGGCACGGCAGAAAGCGGCGGAAAAAGTACGCGACGTCGCGGCCGAGTTGCTGGATGTTTATGCCCAGCGCGCCGCTCATACCGGTTTTGCGTTCAAACACGATCGGGAACAGTACCAATTGTTCTGTCAGGGCTTTCCGTTCGATACCACGCCGGATCAAGCCCAGGCCATCAATGCGGTACTGAGCGATATGTGCCGCCCGCTGGCGATGGACCGATTGGTGTGCGGCGATGTCGGCTTCGGCAAAACCGAAGTGGCGATGCGCGCCGCGTTTTTGGCGGTAGAAAACCATAAACAAGTGGCGGTACTGGTACCGACGACCTTGCTGGCGCAGCAGCACTTTGACAATTTTCGCGACCGTTTCGCCAACTGGCCGGTGCGCATTGACATGCTATCCCGCTTTCGCAGCCAGAAAGAACAGGCTCAGGTGCTGGAACAAACGCAGGAAGGCAAAGTGGATATCCTGATCGGCACGCATAAATTACTGCAAAGCGATGTCCGCTGGCGGGATTTGGGATTGCTGATCGTCGATGAAGAACACCGGTTCGGCGTGCGTCACAAAGAGCGCATCAAAGCGATGCGCGCCAACGTCGATATTCTGACGCTCACCGCCACCCCCATTCCACGCACCCTGAACATGGCGATGAGCGGCATCCGTGATTTGTCGATCATCGCCACGCCGCCGGCGCGCCGTCTGGCGGTGAAAACCTTTGTGCGCGAGTACGATAGTCTGGTGGTGCGCGAGGCGATTCTGCGTGAAATTCTGCGCGGCGGCCAGGTGTACTACCTCTACAACGACGTCGAAAATATTGACAAGGCCACCCAGCGACTGAGCGAACTGGTGCCGGAAGCGCGCATCGCCATTGGTCACGGTCAAATGCGCGAGCGCGATCTGGAGCGGGTGATGAGCGATTTCCACCACCAGCGCTTCAATGTACTGGTGTGTACCACCATTATTGAAACGGGTATCGATATTCCCAACGCGAATACCATCATCATCGAACGTGCCGACCATTTCGGCCTGGCGCAGTTACACCAGTTGCGCGGCCGCGTCGGGCGCTCCCACCATCAGGCTTACGCGTACCTGCTGACCCCGAATCCCAAAGCGATGAGCAGCGATGCGCACAAGCGCCTGGAGGCTATCGCTTCACTGGAAGATTTGGGCGCAGGGTTTGCCCTCGCCACCCACGATTTGGAAATTCGCGGCGCCGGCGAATTGCTGGGGGAAGACCAGAGCGGCCAGATGGAAAGCGTCGGCTTTTCGCTGTACATGGACTTGCTGGAAAGCGCGGTGGAATCGCTCAAAGCCGGCCGGGAACCGTCGCTGGAAGATCTGATCAGCAGCCAGACCGACGTCGAGCTGCGTCTGCCGGCGCTGTTGCCGGACGATTTTATTCCTGACGTCAATACCCGTCTGTCGTTCTACAAGCGTATCGCCAGCGCCAAAAACGATGGTGAACTGGATGACCTGAAAGCGGAACTGATCGACCGTTTCGGCAAGCTGCCGGATGCCGCTCGTCACTTGTTGCTGGTGGCGGCACTGCGTCAACAGGCACAAGTGCTGGGTATCAAACGGGTTGAAGGGAATGACAAAGGGGGGTTCATCGAATTCAGCCAGCATAATCGCGTCGACCCGACGTATCTGATCGGTCTGTTGCAACGCGATGCTAAAGTATATCGATTGGATGGCCCTAGCCGATTGAAATTCATCAAGGATCTGGCGGGATATCCGCAACGACTGACGTTTATCACCCAGTTGCTGGAAGAGATGACGAAACACACAAGTGCCGCCTGATTATATTTTCTGTCCTAAATTGTGATGGCCCGACTAAAATCAAAGGAATAACCGCCGATATACCCTAAATAATTCGAGTTGCAGGAAGGCGGCAAGCGAGAGAATCCCGATGAGCTTACTCAGGTAAGTGATTCGGGTGAACGAACGCAGCCAACACACCTGCAACTTGAAGTATGACGGGTATAAATATTCCGATTAATTAACGTTGCAGGACAAAACGTTTTGCGTTTTGAACAACACGCCATGTTACAAACCCCGTTCAGAGGCTTGTAACATGGCAACCGGGAAATCTTCGGCGCTTATTGCCATAATGCGACGGCACAGCCTAAAACTGTGCCGGGCGCGGTTTGCCTTGCGCCCCAACGGGCGAGGCCCATGGATGGTCAGGTTATATCGCCAACATACCTGTAACATTGACGATGACGGTTATAGAACAACTATAAGGTCAGAGCAAGGGCCATACCAATGAATAAACTAATCGCTTTGTTGACCTTTGTAGCGATGTTCGCCATGGGCTTATGGGCAATTTACTATCAGGACTATCGTGCTGATCGTCAGGGCGCTTACGCCAATGCGGAAAGAGCGGTCAAAAATATCGAAGAAATTCTCGACGAGGCCAAAAACGCGGTGGAAGACAGCAAACCGCTACTGGCCCTCTCCTGTACGCCTGAAGTGATCCGACAATTGAATATGACGGCGGCGGTTGCCAGCCATCTGCGTACCGTCAGTCTGATCAAACGTGATGTGGTGTACTGTTCATCATTATACGGCGTGGATAATCGCCCTGCCGCGCTGGAACGTTTCCATATGCGCGAGCTGGCGCTGCTGGCGGGGAATTCCGTCACGCCGGACAGAACCCTGATTATGTATCTCGCCAGCACAGCATACGGCAGCGTCGGCGTGGCGATACACGGTCAGCACCTGACCAGTGTGCTGGATCTACTCAGTAAGCGGCGCAACCTTTATTTATTAGTCGGCAACACCTGGATATCCCGCGAGAATCAGGTATCGACATTTAATCCCAAAGATCTACCCAATTTCGTTATCATCCCTTCAGGTCATTACCATTTTTCTATTCTGTACTCTCTCAACGAAAAGTATTCTCTTGCCGATTTTTGGTATAAGGAAAAAATGACGTTTCTGATAGTCTTTCTTATTGCCCTTGGCTCCGGATTCCTGGCTTACAAATATTCGACGCGTATTAATTCGCCTTATGATGGCATTCGGCGTGCGATTGAAAACCAGGAAGTGTTGCCCTATTACCAGCCGGTGATTTCCACGGTATCGCGGGAAATTTACGGCGTAGAAGTGCTGGCCCGCTGGCATCACCCGAAAAGCGGTTTTATTTCTCCCGATATTTTTATTCCGCTGTGTGAACAAAGCGGGCTGATCATTCCGATGACGCGTTCGCTAATGAGTAGTGTGGTACGTGATTTAACGCCCCATCTCAACACCCTGCCGGACAATTTGCATATTGCCATCAATATCAGCGCCCAGCACTGCCAGTCCGACGATTTCATTACCGACTGTCAGAATTTTATCGCCGCTTTCGGCGATAAAAACGTGCATTTGATGATCGAAATTACTGAGCGGGAAAAAGTCGACATTACGCCGGAAACCATCGCCTTCTTTAAGAAGCTTAGCGATGCCGGCGTGCTGATCGCGCTGGACGATTTCGGCACCGGCTATTCCAATTTCGACTACCTCAGAAAACTGCATGTCAATGTCATTAAAATCGACCAGTCGTTTGTCAGTATGATTGATGAAAATGATCCGCAATCCAGCACGTTGGTGAACTGTGTTATCGATCTGGCGCAACAGATGAAGCTGATGACGATCGCCGAAGGGGTGGAAACCGAATTTCAAGCCGAATTCTTGTCCCGTAAACACATCAATTTCATGCAAGGGTATTTCTTCTCCAGACCACTGCCGTTTGATGAACTGGCGCAAACCTGGCTCGGCAAACGCTGAGCCAGGTTTGGCGGGACGATGCCTTAGAGCCTGTTGGAAGAGGTGCTTAGCGACAACCGATTTTTATCCGTCTTCTCTCTTTACAACCCCCGGAGCAAGCGGTAAATTCCCGCCCCTTCTCTACTGGCATGGGGATAACAATCATGTTTGTCGGCTTTGACTACGGTACGGCCAACTGCTCGCTGGCCGTTATGGAACACGGAACGCCACGCTTGTTGCAACTGGAGCAACAATCGTCTTATTTGCAATCGATGCTATGCGCGCCCAGCCGCGAAGCGGTCAGCGAATGGTTGTGGCGGCATCATCAGGTAGCGACGGAGGGAGAAAACGCCCGTCTGTTGCAACGCGCCATCAGCCACAATCGCGAAGAAGATATTCAGGTGCAACCAGACAGCGTGCGATTCGGATTGGCCGCGCTGGCGCACTATATGGATGACCCGGAAGACGTCTGGTTCGTTAAATCGCCGAAATCATTTCTCGGCGCCAGCGGGTTAAAGCCGCAACAAATTGCGCTGTTTGAAGATCTGGTCTGCGCCATGATGCTGCATATTCGCCAGCAGGCGGAACAACAACTCGACCAGCCGATTGAACAGGCGGTCATCGGGCGGCCGATCAACTTTCAGGGAATGGGCGGCGAAGAGTCCAACCGTCAGGCGCAAGGGATCCTGGAACGGGCCGCACAGCGCGCCGGGTTTCGTCAGGTGGCGTTTCAGTTTGAACCGGTCGCCGCCGGGCTGGATTTTGAGGCCACACTGCAACAGGAAAAACGGGTGCTGGTGGTGGATATCGGCGGTGGCACCACCGACTGTTCGATGCTGTTGATGGGCCCTGACTGGCGCAATCGCCGCGAGCGTGCGGAAAGTTTACTGGGCCACAGCGGCTGCCGGGTCGGCGGCAACGATCTGGATATCATGCTGGCATTCAGGGAGTTCTGCCCGTTGCTGGGAATGAACGGTAATACCGAAAAAGGCACGGCGCTGCCGATATTACCCTGGTGGAATGCGGTCGCCGTCAACGATGTACCGGCGCAGGCGGAGTTCTACAGTAGCGCCTGCGGCACCTTGTTGCGCGCGTTGATCCGCGATGCGCGCGAGCCCCACAGGGTGGAACGCCTGCTGACCGTATGGCGTCAACGGCTCAGCTATCGGCTGGTGCGGCTGGCTGAAGAGCAAAAAATCGCGTTGTCGCAATCAGATACTTCGCTGGCTTGTCTGCCGTTTATCACACCCGGTCTGGAAACCCACGTCAGCGTCAGCCAACTGGAAGAGGCTATCGTCCAGCCGCTGGACCACATCAAACAGCAACTGATTCAGGCGCAAAAAAACAGCCAGACACGGCCGGACGTGATTTATCTGACCGGCGGCAGCGCCCGCTCGCCGTTATTGCGTGCTGCCATCAGCCACTGTCTGCCTGATGTTCCTATCGAAAGCGGCGACGATTTCGGTTCCGTGACCGCGGGCCTCGCACGCTGGGCGCAGACGCTGTTCCGTTAAACGCCATTTCACCGGGCTAACGCCTCAGGAAACCGCTGTCGTAAGACGTGCAAACCAGTGCTGGCTGTCGTAGTCGTCCGCCAGCACAATGCCAAAATGTTGTTGCAGACAATCCAGATAATCGCGATGACTGCCGATAAGACGCTCACTTTTCTGGCCCTGTCGGGTTACGATCAGGCGGTTATCCGACAGTGTTAACCGCCCTTCCGGGGTGACGCGGGTACACAGCGCCTTGTTGGTGAACGGCGATAACGGCGAGGTTTGATGGTAGTGCGCCATCCCGGCATACTCCGCCAGTTGGTGAGGTTGCAGCGTAAACTTGTATTGCGTCTTCCATGCCTTGCCGGGCTGTTGTTGCTGTAATTGATACTCTCCCGCTTCCGTCACTACCCGATAACGGGCAAAAGCCTCGTCAGACACCGTCCCCGACAGTGGTACCGGCACGCAAAATGAATCGCCAAAGCTAATATCGGCAATCACCGCCGACTGCGGTAATTCAACTTTTAAAAATAGATGGTCAAAAGGCTGCCCATAATGGCCGTCATCGTTCCACACCTGGCCGGCCAACAGCTGTACCTCAAACCCCAACGCCTGCAGCAATAAATAAAAACCGTAGTTGAGCTCGTAACAAAACCCGCCGCGCCGATCATCCACGATTTTACGATAAATGGCCGATTGGTTAAGGGGTATCGGTTTTCCGAACACCACATCCAGGTTTTCAAACGGAATATGCATGAGGTGGGCAAGATGAAGTGTGCGCAGTTGTAAAGCCGGTTCAGCAGGCAATGCACTGACGCCAATGCGCTGCAAATAGCGTTGAACTTCCGAATGATTCAGCATATGTCTTCCCGGTGCCTGAATAAAAGCCTATCCCAAGGTGGCATTGGCAATATGCCGTCGATAATACCCCTTCGCTGCCTATTGATAAACGGGACGTCCTATTCGGCTGATAATAAAGGCGATAACGGTCACGAAGCGGCGCAGCCGACAGGGATGCGCCGCGCGTCCCGCTAGCTGCGGGAAGACAACCGATACTGCATGGTGCGCTCGCCGTTGATATAGAGCGTGCGCCGCTCATCAGGCGGCAACTGTACCGTCAATTGTTGCCAGGCCGGGATAAATGCCCCTTCGGCACGAAAGGTCACGTCGATGCGTTGCGCACTGCAACAGACTTCCCAGCGCAGCCACAATGCCTGTCCGTCACGCCAACGGTGCGTTTCGCCGTCATCCTCAAACAGCAGCCCTTGCCGGATGCCGTTGCCTGTCTGCGGGAACAGCAGCAAGGTGCGCTGATCGTCGCTGGCCGGGCAGACAAAATCGGTACGCGCCGACAACGGTATCATGGCGCCGGCGCGGACCAGCAGCGGCAATCGTTCCAGCGGCGCATCCAGCGTCACTGTTTGGCCGCCGCTGAACCAGTCGCCACGATAAAAATCATACCAGCCGTCGTCATTATCCGGCAGATAGACCTGCCGCTGGCGCTGCCCCGGTTCCACCACACTCGCCACCAACAGATCTCTGCCAAGCAGGAAGTCATCGGTTTCCTCGAAGGTTTGCGGGTCATGCTCGTGATCGAGAAACGTCGGGCGCAGCATCGGCTCGTCGTCGGCATGCGCCTGCCAGAGCAAGGTATACAGATAAGGGAGCAGTCGATAACGCAATTGGACGGCATCACGGATAATCGGCGTCACCGCCGGGTACATCCAGGGTTCATTAACCGTGGCGTCGTCATTCCACGAGTGAATGGTAAAGCGTGGATGCATCACGCCGTTTTGTACCCAGCGGACAAACAGCTCGGCATCCGGTTTATTGCCGGAAAATCCCCCCACGTCATGCCCCACGTTATACAAACCAGACAGGCTCATACCGACCCCCATCCGGGTGTTATAACGCAACGTCTGCCAACTGGTGCGGTTGTCCCCGCTCCAGGTTTGTACGTAACGTTGCATCCCGGCGCTGCCGGATCGTGAAATCAGATAGGGCCGCAGTTCGGGTGCAAAGCGCTGCTGCGCTTCCATTGACGCCCGCATCATCAGCAACGGCATCAACGGGCGAATATGCTTGATGGCAATCGGCTGACCGAAGCCATGACAGCGCGCTTCACCATCCCACACCTCGAATTCATTGTTATCGTTCCAGGTAGAATCGATGCCTTTCTCCAGCAATTGTCGGGTGACGTTTTCCTGCCACCAGTTGACGGTGTCCGGATTGGTGAAATCCAGATGAGAACCCTCATCGTCCCAAAAACTGGAACGTTCCGGGCTATCCGACTCCGAATCACGCACAAACAAGCCTTTCGCGGCCACTTCCTGATAGCGGGGATGATCCTGCAACAGGCAAGGTTTGATATTGGCGGCCAGATGCAACCCTGCGTCATGGAACGCCTGGCTCATCTGCTCCGGCTGCGGCACTTTGTCGTAGTTCCAGTTGAACACGTAACGCTTGTTGCCGATTGAGGTATAACCGGACGAGAGCTGGAACGAATCGCACGGGATCGCATGCTGCCGACACAACGCAATAAAGGACAACAGTTGCCGTTGGGCATCCGGCGCATCGGTGTAATGCATGGTGGAACCGCTATAGCCGAGGCTCCATTTTGGGCCGAAGCAGGTTTTACCGGTGAGCCGGACAAACGCTTTGGTCACATCGAGGATCGCCGGGCCGAACAGAAAATAGTAATCCAGATCCCCGGCTTCAGCCTGATAGCGCCGGTAAGCCTGATGGTAATTGTCAATTTCGTTGCCCAGATCCAGCCAGGTGGAGCTGAGATTGTCATAAAACACGCCATAGCTGGCACCCGGCTGGTTCACAATGGTAAACGGCAGGTGCTTATACAGCGGGTCGGTGCTTTGCGCGTTATAGCCCATCGCATCCAGATTACGAAATTCAAAACGACGACCGGCGCGGTTGAGATCCCCGGCTTTTTCCCCCAGCCCGTAGCAACGCTCCTGCGCCGTGCGCCGCTGGTAGTGCGCCACGCCATCGCCGTGCCGATTGAGCAGGTAGGCGCCGGTCGGCCGGTCGGACGCCAGCGGTTGCCACTGCCCGTGCGTATCGCGGTATTCCCAAGACAGCCACAACGGCTGGTGTACCGTCACCCGTAACTGCGCGGTGCTTACCTGCAACGCATCGCCTTGCCGGCACAGCGTATAACCCGGCAGCGCGAAACCGTCGCTGCTCTCCCGCTCCCGCCCCTGCCAGGGAACATCCTGCTGCGGTGCGATGCTCCAGGTACGGTTCAATCGTAGTGCATCATCCTGCTTAATCAGTACCCGCATCAATCCCGGCGCCAGCACGTACAACATAAAACGATGTGCGCCGTCCACCAGGAGTTCAACCCGATCCTCGGCCTGATGGTGCAATACCCAATGTTTCAATGTCTTCATAACATCACTCGTCTATTCGGAAATTCTGTCAATACTGAAACGTTATCAATGTGCGCGCTGACGACGCTCGGCAATGAACGCCACCAAAAACAGCGCGCCAAACAAATCAAAAAAGCCCATCGCCACAAACAGCGGGTTAAAGCCAATCGTGTCGGCGGTCACACCAATCAGCAGCGAGAACAGGAAACTGGCAATCCAGGCGCTGGCGCCGCGCATACCGTTAACGGTCGCCATCTGGCCTTTGTCGAACGAATCCACCACCACCGCACTCAACATGCAGGAGATGATTTGATGGCCAAAACCACCGATGGAAATCAGAATGATGGCCAGATAAGGATTTTGGGTCACGCTGACCAGTGCGAGCGACAACATCAAAAAGGCACCGGTCACCGAGCTGCCCACCACAGAATTAATCCGTGAGCAACCAAACCAGCGGGTGTAAAGCTTGGTCAGGTAACCACTGGCGATACTGCCAAAATCAGCAGCCAGAAACGGCAGCCAGGCAAACATGGCGATCTGTTTCAGATCCATACCACGCTCTTTCGCCAGATACAGCGGCACCCAGAAGCTCAACACCGCCCAGGCTGGTTCGGCCATAAACGCCGGAATAGCGATACCGTAGAAACGGCGATTTTTCAGCACCGTTTTCATGGCGGTGAAAAAGGGTTGTTTCACCGGTGCCGGTTCGTTGTCCTGACGGATAAACGCCAGCTCTTCTTTACTCAGGTGCGGGTGCTTTTCCGGGTCATGGTAAAACAGCCACCACAACACCACCCAGAGCATGGCCAGCACCCCGGCAAAGATGAATGCCCCCTGCCAGCCCAACAAAGAATGAGCAACGACGATGATCGGCGGTGCCAGCATTGCACCGATGGAAAACCCAACGCCGGCCCAACCGGCAGCAACAGGCCGCTCCTGGCGCGGGAACCACTCGCCGATGGTTTTGGCGTTGGCCGGCGTGGCCGCCGCTTCAGCGCCTCCCATCATGAAACGCAAGATAGCAAGCTGCACCCAACTGCCGGCACCGGCATGCAACAGGCACATTAGCGCCCAGATGACCGCACAAATCATAAAGCCCATCTTTAGGCCGATAACGTCGATCAACCATCCACACAGCGGCTGAAATATCGTATAGGCCAACTGGAACGCACCGACAATCCAGGAATATTGCTCGGTGGTGATATTCAATACGGTTTTTAATTCAGGTGCCAAAATACCCAGAGAATTACGGGTAATGTAATTAACGGTGACGCCAAACAGAAATAACGCCAGTACCCACCAGCGCAATTGTTTAAATTTTCGTTTTTCATTCACAACGGGAGAGGAATTAACGTCGAGACTCATGGTGATCTCCTTGCAGCAGACGAGAGTGAATACCTTTCGGCACACACTATCCTGATGTTCTAATAATCAGATTTTTATAAGGTTTTTATGTCTGTAAGCGCATTCCCCCGGCGTAGTACGGCCAGAAGAATCACGACGTAGTCAGCGTAAGAAAATAAAAAAGCCGGAGATACTCACTTTTTTGCAACTATTTTCATGGTAGCGTCGGTATCCGCTGTTTTTGGTCATTTTCATACCTAAAACCGCCTATTTTTCGGCCATGAAAATATTTTCATCACTCAAATTGAGCAGGATCACAAAATGACAAAAAACCTCAGGATCCGCGATATTGCTCTGCAAACCGGTTTTTCCGTCAGCACGGTTTCGCGGGTGCTGGCGGGCAAGTCGAATACCAGCGAGGCGGCACGTATTCGCATTCTGACGGCGGCCCGGCAATACGGTGTGATGGATCACCTGGCCACCGGCCGTTTACTGCTCAATAGCCTGACGGTGTTTGCACCGGAGCGCGCGTTTAACAGCCGGGCGGACATTTTTTATCACAAGGTGTTGCAAGGGGTGCTTGATGCGCTGGACTCGCACGATGTCCGCCTGCGTTACTGTGGACTGGCGGAAAACGACAGCGATGCGTCGCTGTTTCTGGAAAAGATGTCATCACCGGAAACCGAGGGCGCCATTTTATTGGGTATCGATGATTCGTATATCCATGCCCTGGCGGTGGAGTTGAATAAGCCCTGTGTATTGGTGAACTGTCTTGATCACAAAATGAAATTATCGGGTGTGTCGCCGGCACACCAGCTCATCGGCGAGTTTGCCGCCAACTATCTGATTGAACAGGGGCACCGGCAGATTCTCACCGTATTGTGCCTGCGGCGCTATACGATGGAGTGGCGACTGGCAGGGATCCGCGATGCTTATCAACAGCACAATCTGCCCTTTATTGATGACCTCCACTTGCTGACCCCTCACGGTTTCGGCAGTGTGGAAACGGAACAGGCGGTCAGCGATTTTCTGGCCACCTGCCCACAAGAACATTACCCTACCGCCATACTGGCGGGCGGCGATTTTATGGCGGTGGGGGCAGTCAATGCGCTACATAAAGCCCGACTGCGCGTGCCGCAGGATATCTCGGTGATGAGCATGGATGGCGCCAATCTGGCGTCGATACAGGATATTCCGCTCACTTCGGTGCTGATTCCGCGTGAAGAACTGGGGCGGGAAGCCGTCAGGTTATTACAGCTTCAGTTGATGCAACCTGAACGAGGGAGCAGCAACATTCTGCTCAACGGTACACTGGTGATCAGAGATTCGGTAAAACGCATTCGACCCAGTCAACGCCATTCGCCGGTGCAGGACACCGACTTATATGATACTTGACTCAAACTGACGGTATTAACCGTATCAGGCCCGCGGTCGGCTGCATGACTACGCGGGCCTGTGGGTCTGTTGCATTAACTTGACTGATTGATAATCAACTGGCCGTTGCGATCGAGCGGGATACGTGTACCGGGATCGCGATCCATCCGGATTTTGCCTTCCTGATCGCCGATTTTGTAGGTGACATCATAGCCCAGCACTTTCTGCGATTTATCATACACCGTCTGGCAGCGCTGCTGCGTAGAGGTGGTGGTATCGCCGTCCTGCATTTTTCCCTGCACCTGATTACCTGCATAGCCACCGGCCAGCGCGCCGGCGACCGTGGCTACATCGTTCCCTCGCCCGCCGCCGAATTGATGACCCAGCACACCGCCGGCAACCGCACCCAGCAGCGACCCGGCGATACGATTCTCGTCCTGTACCGGCTGACGATGCGTCACCGTGACGTTACGGCATTCCTGACGTGGTGTTTTTACGGTTTCTTTAATGGGGGTAGCCGCCAGCACCTGGGCAAACTGCGGTCTGGATGCAAACACATCCAGACTGGCAACGGCCGCCACGCCCAGAGCAGCAGCCATACCGATACCCACACCCGCTAACATTGACTTGTTCACAGGAGACCTCCTGAATAAATAATCACGCATCTTCCATCTCACCCGCTGCGCCTTTAACGACACATGACAAGGTGATGATTGACCCGAAACCCACTACCGGGGCGCGGTGTGCGCGCTACACCGCCCGATGTGATGAAGTCTGCCTAATCCCCCCAGCACTCTCAATCGGATTACTACCTCAAAAAGGTTGCACAGATAACAAAACTGTCACGTTTGAGAGTTTTCTTACCTTTAGTTGGCGTTAGAGCAATATTTTATTCTGAAATAAACACAATGCGGAAAATCATAGCCGCCAGACGGCGGCGAGAATGGAACATTGCCCGCCAGACGGCGGACAATCGGGAGGCAACGACGGGTAATATCGCCTTAGTGCAGTTTAAGACGCGGGCGGATAACCCGATTAATGCTGCCGACCAGCATCATCAGGCCCGTTTTGAGGTAGCCATGCAGAGCAATCTGGTGCATGCGGTACAGCGAAATATAAACGAAACGCGCAATGCGCCCTTCCACCATCACCGAACCGCGCATCAGGTTACCCATCAGACTGCCGACGGTGCTGAATTTAGACAAGGACACCAGCGAACCGTGGTCTTTGTAAACATAGGGTTTCATCGGCTGATCGCTCAGCAACGCCAGAATGTTGCTGTAACAACGTGACGCCATCTGATGCGCCGCCTGAGCGCGCGGCGGTACAAAGCCGCCACCCGGCTGAGGGCAGGAAGCGCAATCGCCGATGGCGAAAATCGCCGGGTCGCGCGTAGTCTGTAACGTCGGTTCCACCACCAATTGGTTAATACGGTTGGTTTCCAAACCGGCGATGTCTTTCATGGCGTCAGCAGCTTTAATGCCGGCGGCCCACACCATCAGGTCGGCGTCGATAAATTCACCGTCTTTGGTATTCAGGCCGCCCTGCTCGGCGCTGGTTACCATAGTTTGGGTCAACACGCGAACCCCGAGTTGGGTCAGCTCATGGTGCGCGGCAGCGGAAATACGCGGCGGCAATGCCGGCAGAATACGCTCGCCCGCCTCTACCAACGTCACGTTCAGTGCCTGATTACTGAGGCTGTCAAAACCGTAGCTGTGCAATTGCTTGACCGCATTATGCAACTCGGCGGACAGTTCCACGCCAGTGGCACCACCGCCGACAATCGCAATATTGACCTTCTCTTGTTCGCCCTGAGAAGCGGAGAATTTGAGGAACAGGTTGAGCATTTCGTTATGAAAACGGCGGGCCTGTTTCGGGTTATCCAGGAAAATACAGTGATCTTTGACACCGGCGGTGCCGAAGTCGTTAGAGGTACTGCCCAGCGCCACCACCAGAATGTCATACGACAGCGAGCGGGCCGCCACCAGCAATTCTCCCTGGTCGTCGCGGATTTCAGCCAACTGGATGGTGCGCTGTTCACGGTCAATGTCAATAAGGGAACCCAGTTGGAAGTTGAAATGATGGTTACGGGCATGCGCCAGATAGCTCAGTGCATCCATATCGTCATCCAGCGAGCCGGTCGCCACTTCGTGCAACAGCGGTTTCCACAGATGGCTGTGATTACGATCCACCAGTGTGATTTCCGCTTTATTTTTGCGGCCCAGCTTGCGCCCCAGGCTGGTGGCCAGTTCCAATCCCCCGGCGCCACCGCCGACAATCACGATTTTCTTGATTGGCAATGATGTCAAAATGACCCCCTGAAAATTTGTGAACCAACAGTTAATAAAGGGTAAAAAACAATATCCTTGAATTACATATGGTTATGTCACAACAAATTGGATATTTGTGATGAGGATAACATGTAAGGTCATTTGGTCATACCAAAATTGATTTATATCAATTTACTTTAATTACAGATTGTCGACCTGAAAAATTAGACTTTGATAACCAAGGGGTTAGCATAAAAGTGCGGCGGAGGGGAAATAAGCCGCCGGCCCCAAGGTACGGGCCGGACAGCCATGAAAAGCAGGGAGGAAACGATCAGCCCAGCGACTTAAAGGCCTTGATGCGTTGCAGATGCGAAGAAATATCACGGAACTTGTGGCCTTCAGTCTCGTTCCAGATTACCTCGTAATATTCACCCAGCAACTGGGCGCTACGCTGGTTGTCCAGCCTATCATCATGCCGCGACAGCACGACCATGCAGCGATCGCGGTTTTTTTCACGGAAATTCTCCACGCACTTGGTGGCGATATCGGCGTATTCTTCCGGGCGATCGATTTTACCGGCCATATTTTCTTGCGGGAACAGATTGGGGTTGAACATCACCTGGCGAATATCGCACAGAAAACCGATGCGTTCAGCCCAGAATCCCCCCAGCCCGACACCGCAAATCAGCGGGCGATTATCTGTATTCAATTGCAGCATCTTGTCGACTTCCCGAAGCAAATGCTGCATGTCATGGCGCGGATGCAGGGTGCTGTAGCTCACCAGTCGGACATCCGGGTCGATGAACTGCAACTGCAGCACTTTCTCATGATTACCCGGACTGCTTGAATCAAAACCGTGCAAATAGATGATCATCTGTGCCTTCCTTCCAGCCTTGTTTAACGGGTGACTCAACCGGCGGCTTTATGTGCCTGCCAGCGTTCACTCAGTGCCGTCAACTGCGACGTCGCCTGCTTCCAGCGCGATGAATTCAGCAGTTCCCGACGCGTGATCACGCCCCGATGATAAAGCGTCTCCAGACCCGGTACTTTGACCGGAGACAGATTATCCAATACGCTGATTGCCCCCTGCCGTTGATTGCAGACCAGGATCATATCGCAGCCGGCATCCAGCGCCGCCTGGGCGCGCTCGGCATAACCGCCCATCACCGCGGCCCCCTTCATCGACAGGTCATCCGAGAAGATGATACCGCCGAATCCCAGTTCCTGACGCAGTACCTGCCGCAGCCAGTACGGCGACCCACTGGCCGGACGAGGATCGGCATCGCTATAAATCACATGCGCCGGCATAACGGCATCTAACTGTTGCCGGGCAATCAAATCCCGGAAGACCCGCATATCCCGCTCACGAATCTGCGCCAGCGGGCGCTCGTCTCGCGGTGTTTCCTTATGGGAATCCGCCGTTACCGCACCGTGGCCGGGGAAATGCTTGCCTGTCGCCTTCATCCCTGCCGTGCGCATACCGGTGATAAAACGCTCCGCCACGGCCAGCAAGGTATCCGGGTCGTCGTGGAAAGCACGATCGCCAATTGCGGCGCTCTGGTGGCCCACATCCAGCACCGGCGCAAAACTGATATCAATATCCAGGGCAGTCATCTCCGCCGCCATCACCCAGCCGGCGTCTTCAGCCAGTTGCTGCGCCTGCGCCAGCGAATTCAACGCAGCAAACGACTGCGCAGCCGGCAGTGCGGTAAAACCGTTACGGAACCGCTGTACCCGGCCGCCTTCCTGATCGACCGCCACCACCAGCCGTTCACGCGAGGCACGACGTATTTGACGCACCAATTCCGCCAGTTGGTCGACATCGTGAAAATTACGGCTGAACAGGATCACGCCGCCGACCAGCGGGTGCGCCAGCACCTCGCGATCTTCCGCGTCCAGCTCATAGCCAGCCACATCTAACATTAACGGACCCACAAAAACCTCTTTTGTTAATTGCACATCGCTCTGGTTGTCAAACCGCTTACACGGCCGTCCCGGCGGCACTATTCCGTCGTATCACACACTATTCCGTCGCATCACGCACTGTCGCACCACGCAGCGCATCGGCCGTCTGCCGGTAATACGCCTCGCCGGTCTGTCGCCAACGGACTTCGAACCACATCAACACCAGATAATCCGCCCAATATTGCCAGCGCGCCACCTGTCGCCGCAATGATGTCGGGCGCATGCCGCGCCAGTGGCGGCAGTAGGCGTGTAAAAAATCCTGTTGCTGTGCGTCATTGAGTTCACCACTCCGGAACAGCAACGCCAGCTCTAGTCCGATATCGCCATCCGCCGCATATTCCCAGTCAATCAGCCGCCAGCCGTTATCGGTACGCAGCAGATTGCCGGGATGGACATCCAGATGCAGCGGCGCAATCAATAGCGGCGGCGGCAACGGTTTATCGATAAGTCGCCGGCAGGCGCGCTGCAGCCGCGGCGCACGTCGGGTCGGGTCCATATTCTGCCAGTGGTGCGCTATCAGGCGTTTCAATGGTAGCGGATAGCCATAACGCGGCAGATGGTGCAGGCGCGCCATTAACGCCGCTAACTGCCCTTGCGCCAGCGCCGCCGAAAATTGCGCGCCATCGGCGGGTTCGCCCGCCAGCCATGGCACCAATAACCAGCCATTACGCCAGCACACCGGATGAGGCGCCAACGACTGCCCGCGCAATTTACGCAGCACATGAAACTCACGCTGCCGGGACGTCCCCAACTGTCGTCCCTGCGGCGTTTCTCCACGCGCCAGCCACAGCCCGGCCGGAGAATGTACGCGCCAGCTCTGCTGGCTCAGCCCGGAAACCGGCTGTAAATGAAAACCGGCGGTTGCTACCGCCGGCAGAACCTGCTGTAGCAGCGCGCTTAGCGCATCACTGCTGGCGAACCGTACCATTGCCGGACCAGACAATCTCGCCGGTCTGCACCAGCATCAGTTGCATCGACAAATCCGGTGATTTCACGTCTCCGCTGGCATCGGCATACAGCACATACTGCGCACCGACATACCGGGCCAGCCCCACCGCTTTGCTACGCGATTCCAGGCTATCCTCTTCCGATAACCCCAACGACTGCCGGGCCACCCCCAACTGCTCACGCGAGACCATAGTAAACTGCCCGGCTGCCGTCAGCGCGTTGTACAGCGCCGTCGTCGCCTGCGAGGTCTGCAGCGAACCGTTGGTGTTATTTTTAAGCTTGTTCAACAGCAGAATGCTGCCTTTGGCGATGCCGTCGGTTTTCACCATCTGCCCTACCAGCGGCGTCACCGCAGCAGACCAGTTCAATACCGGCACCTGAATTTTCGGTGGCGTCGGCAACGGTTGACTTTCCGACGGCGGCAACGACGGTTTTACCGGTGTAGGAGGCACGGCCGGCTCGATGGCGGCGGGTTGTTCCGTTTGCTGCACCTGACTGCTACAGCCTGCCATCACCAGCGCCATCAGCACGACGCCAAGATATTTTTTCATGTCTGTCCTCTCAATCACGCATCAGAGAAAAAGATAAAGCCGCACCTGGCTGGCCGCCGGATTGGCATGCGTGGACACAAGGGAGATATCCGTATGGGCAGGGATCACTACCGTCTGGCTAACATCCAGCGGCGACACATCCAACCCTTGCTGATCATACCAGTAAAAGCGATAGTGCAGCGTCACCGGCTTTCCCGATGTATTGCCGACACGAGCCGATGCCTGCTGACCTGCACTGCCACGCGACAGCGACGGACGAGAAGCGCTAATGCCGGCCGCCACTATCGAAGCGTCCAGCACCAGCGTCTGTTTGGCATTAATGTTCAGGCCGGCCGTCCTGCTGCATCCGGTAAGCGACATCCCCAGCAGCAAAGCGACCATTACGCCCGATAAAAATACGCGCATAACCGCATCAACCGGCCAGCAACGGCCCCAGCGGGCGACCGCCCAGCAGATGCATATGGATGTGATACACCTCCTGCCCGCCGTGGCGATTGCAGTTAATGATCAGACGGTAACCGTCATCCGCAATACCTTCCTGACGGGCAAGGCTGCCCGCAACGGTGATCATGCGGCCCAGCGCGGCTTCGTGCTCTGGCGCGGTGTCATTCACGGTGGGAATCAGCACATTCGGCACAATCAGAATGTGGGTGGGAGTTCGTGGCGCAATGTCGCGAAAGGCCGTCACCAGTTCGTCCTGATAGATGATATCGGCGGGGATTTCCCGACGAATGATTTTACTGAAAATGGTTTCTTCAGCCATAACACTGTTCCTTCAAAAATGAGCGCTCTTGCGCGATGCGGCTTGCAGTATGAGTGATAAATCCAATACTTTTCAACTCCCTATTGTCGGCGCTTGCCGTGCTTTGTCACCGGCGTTACACCGCGAAAAACGACGCCGACATTCCCAGCGAACATCCGGCATCGGTAATTTTCCGCCACTCCCCCTCGGAAATGGCGATGCCGTCAGCCAGTCGTTGCCGGCTGACCTGTCGCTCCGGTTCCCCGGCGACCAGAATCGGTACGGCCGGGTCCGACACCCGCGACGCACGAACGTACGCCAACATGGCATCATACTCCTGTTGCAGCCACGCCATCCCCACCAGTTTCGTCGGGTCAATCAGGATTGTAGTCATATTGTTCACGATGGCGCCTTCACGCGGATTACCCGGATGAATAGTGCCGCCGCCGGAAAGAATGCCCGCCAGTAACTCGGCGGCCAGAATCAGACCACCGCCCTTGTGACGCGCAATCGGCAACAATGCGCCGGTTTGCTCACCTTCCCACATCACCCGAGGATCGGCGCTCGGGCGACCGTCACGATCCAGCATCACCGGTTCATCAAAGGTTTTCCCTGCCAGCCAGGCGACGCGCGTTTTACCCAGCGCCACCATGCTGGTGGCGAAATCCAGAATAAAATCAGGGTTGTTATCACTGCCCGGAAACGCAATACAAATCGGATTGGTGCCAAAACGGGCATCGCTGCCGGAAAACGGCGCCACTAACGGCGCGATATCACTGACATTAACGAAATGGACAGAAATCAGGCCAGCCTGCGCCGCCATTTCACCATACGTCCCGATCCGCCCCAAATGACAGGTTGACGACAGCGTCATCAGGCAAACGCCGGTGGTTTTCACGCGAGCGATCGCCGCCTGCATCGCTTCACGGCCGGTGCGCTGCCCAAATCCGCGATCGCCGGCGAATTGCAGTATCGCACCGCCATCCTGCACCAACCGGGCCGGCGTGTTGGGATGCATGGTGCCTGCGGCGATAAAGTTAACGTATTCCGGCAACATGCCGACGCCATGACTGTCATGCCCTTTGAGGTTCGCACCGACAAGATGGTGCGCCACGCACTCGGCTTCATCGTGATCACATCCCGTATGGCGTAACAGCTCATAGGCTATCTGCGTTAAACGCTCAGCTGAAATCTGCATCCTGTTCCCTCGAAAAAAGTGATGTTGTGATACGCCGCTGATGGACGATGTTGTTATTCCAACGAATGTTGTTATTCCAACGATATTGTTGTTCCAACGATATTGTTATTCAGTGCGGCGGTGATTATCGCGCCGTCGCCATGACAACGGAGGTATCGCGCACGACAGCGTCAATCATCCTACTGCCGAACTTCCTGCGAAGGGAAACGATTCTGCCTTGGCCGGCGGAATTCAGGATGTAAAAAAGGGGCCGTAGCCCCTTTTCGTCAACTCCCGGTCATCCGTCACGAGTGACGGAGATATCAGTGGTTACGGATGTAATCATCCATATCGGTTTTCAGGTTGTCGGACCGGGTACCGAAGATGGCCTGAACACCAGAACCCGCAACGACCACGCCCGCCGCACCCAGCTTCTTCAGCTCGGCCTGGTCAACCTTGGCTACATCGCTCACGCTAACACGCAGACGAGTGATGCAGGCATCCAGATTGGTGATGTTGTCTTTACCACCGAACGCAGACACCAGAGACGCCGCCATTTCAGAACTCTCCTGGGTAGTCTGTTCAGCCGCAGACTCTTCACGACCCGGCGTTTTCAGATCCAGTTTGGCGATCAGCACGCGGAATATCGTGTAGTACACCGCGGCGTAGCACAGACCAACAATCGGGAACAGCCACAGTTTGCTGCCGTTGCCGCTCAGCACGATGAAGTCGATCAGGCCGTGAGAGAAGCTGGTGCCGTCGCGCATGCCGAGCAGGATACAGATCGGAAACGCCAGACCGGCCAGCACGGCGTGGATGACATACAGAATCGGCGCCACGAAGATGAAGGAGAACTCGATAGGTTCGGTAATACCGGTCAGGAATGCGGTCAGCGCAGCGGAGATCATGATACCGCCCACTTTGGCACGGTTCTCCGGTTTAGCCGAATGCCAGATAGCCAATGCGGCAGCCGGCAAGCCATACATCTTGAACAGGAAACCGCCGGACAGTTTGCCCGCCGTCGGGTCGCCCGCCATATAGCGCGGAATGTCGCCGTGGAACACCTGACCAGCGGCGTTGGTGAATTCCCCTACCTGCATCTGGAAAGGTACGTTCCAGATATGGTGCAGACCGAACGGCACCAGGCTACGTTCAACAATACCGTAGATACCGAACGCCAGCACCGGGTTCTGGTAAGCAGCCCAGTGTGAGAAAGCCTGAATCGCGCTCCCTACCGGCGGCCAAATGAACGACAGCACAACACCGGTGATGATGGCGGTCAAACCGGAAATAATCGGTACGAAACGTTTACCGGCAAAGAAGCCCAGGTATTCCGGCAGCCGAATGCGGTAAAAACGGTTGAACATGTAAGCGGCAATCGCACCGGCGATAATCCCCCCCAACACGCCGGTATCGGCCATGTGGTTAGCGGCGATATCTGCCGGCGACATATGCAGCACCAGCGGCGCGACCACAGCCATGGTTTTCACCATGATGCCGTAAGCCACCACCGCAGCCAGCGCAGATACGCCGTCATTATTGGTAAAGCCAAGCGCCACGCCAATGGCGAAAATCAGCGGCATATTGGCAAAAACCGAATCGCCCGCCTGCGCCATCACGCTGGAAACCACTGCCGGCAGCCAGCTGAAGTTGGCCGACCCGACGCCCAGCAGAATACCGGCGATAGGCAGCACGGACACTGGCAGCATCAGCGATTTACCTACTTTTTGCAGGTTTGCAAATGCATTCTTAAACATAATAGAGAGTGCTCCTGAGTAATAGTGCTTCTACTTCTGATAGTTCGCATGAAGGTGGGGAGGTCATCCTTCACGCGGTCGGGATGTGATATGCATCCTCATTAATTTTTACGCAGAGTAAAATAAATGTTGCACCAAATGTTTGATAGCAGTCACGTTTCAACTCATGGGAAACCCACGTTACTATCAGAAGTCTTATGGTTTGTGATCTAACGCTAAAAACAACCCCAGCCACAGTGCCGATGAAACAGAAAATAGCAGGGGTTATTAGCGATTAATTACGAAGCCAAAAAAAACTCGCGTATTCTCAACCAGGATCAGGCCACGGTCAACCGTGCTGCATCAATATGGAATAACCGAGCAAAATTTTCGGTGGTGGTGGATGCCAGCTGTTCGAGACTGACATTTTTGAGGATAGCCAGATATTCAGCCACATCACGCACATAAGCAGGCTGGTTTTCCTTGCCGCGGTAGGGAACCGGCGCCAGCCATGGAGAATCCGTTTCGATCAGCAACCGATCTAACGGTACGTAACGCGCAACATCGCGCAATGCATCCGCATTACGGAAGGTCACAATCCCGGAAAAAGAAATATAGAACCCCAGATCCAGCAGTTTCTCCGCTGTTTCCCGATCTTCGGTAAAACAGTGCAGCACACCGCCGCATTCATCCGCTTTTTCTTCCCGCAGAATAGCCAACGTATCTTCACGGGCGGAACGCGTATGCACAATCACCGGCTTGTTCAACGCACGACCGACGCGGATGTGCTCACGAAACGACGCCTGCTGCTGAGGGATGGTCTCCTGCTGATAATAATAATCCAACCCGGTTTCCCCCAATGCGACGACGGACGGCAATGCAGCCAGCGCACGCAACTCGTCAACATCGTACGGTGTTTCCTGGCTGAGCGGGTGCACGCCGCAGGAAAAGGCCACATTATCACGCTCGCCAATCAGTTCGGTCATGGCGCGAAATCCCGGCAACGTGGTAGCGACCGCCAGAAAAAAGCCCACATCGCGCTCAAGGGCTTTGTTTAGCACGTCAGAGACATCTTTGTGCAACGACTGATAATCCAGACCATCAAGATGGCAGTGGGAATCAACTAACAACATAATCAGGAATTCCGGTATTCAGGAAAAAGATGACGGCACCGGCAGCGTGGGAGACGACAACAGCGTCTCCCACGCCAGCAACAGCTCCGTTAATAATAACTCACGGTTTACACCCGTCACCGCTAACAATTGGTGTCTGCAGTGCAACCAACGCCGCAGGCTATGGTGCAGGCGAGTATCTCCAAGCTGGGATGCCAATTGTGCTATCAGCAGCGCCTGATCCTGGTTGGTTCGTTGCTCAGCAGCCTGATAACGCCATTTCAGCGCATCCATAAACAGTGTACTGATCCAGTGGATCCGACGATCGGCATCATCATGATTTAGCACGGATAGCAATGCCAGCGCATCGCCAGATTGCAGGCTTTGACTTAACTGCCGGCAGACCATTTGCCGTGCCGCCCAGCACTCTGGTTGCAGCAAGGCGTCAGCCGCCAGCGGCGCTCCCGCCGACAGCCGCAACGCCGTCTGTAGCGCAAGGTCATCATCATGCCCGCGTGTACGCAGCCACTGCATCCCTTGCGGCTCAGTCGGCACATCCAGGTACAGATGCAGGCAACGGCTGCGCAGCGTCGCCAGCAACTGACCCGGTTCGCGGCAGCCCAACAGGAAATAGGTTTGCGCCGGTGGCTCCTCCAGCGTTTTCAACAGCGCATTGGCCGCCGCCTCCGTCAGGCTTTCTGCCCGCGGCAACCAGATAACCTTGGCGCCGCCCTGACGTGAACGCTGGTACACCCGTTCCAGCACCTCACGCACCGCATCAACGCCCAGACTCTGTTTGCCTTTTTCGGGGATGAGAGTATGCCAATCCGGATGCGTGCCGGCGTTCATCAATTCACAGGCGTGGCAATGTCCGCAACTTTTGGCGCCTTCCGGCTGCCGGCACAATAACCAACGGCTGAATGCATACGCCAGCGAAGCATCGCCCATGCCATCGATCGCATGCAGCAGCAACGCATGATGACCGCGTTTCGCCTGATGCGACGCCAGCAACTGCCGGTAAGGCGCGTTCAGCCAGGAGTACCACTCCATTAACGACTCACTCCCCTCGCCCGTGCTGCCGCTGCAGCCAATCAGACAGAACCTGACGAATATCGGCGTTAACCTGAGCCAATTCGCGGGAGGCATCAATCGTCACGATAGCGGCATCGGCCGCCGCCAACTGCTGGTAACGAGCACGGGTACGTTCAAAAAACGCCAGCGACTCTTGTTCGATGCGATCCAGCTCGCCGCGCTGGCGCGCGCGCTTAAGCCCCAGATCAGGCGGGATATCCAGATACAGGGTCAGGTCAGGACGAAAGTCGCCCAGCACGGTATCCCGCAACGAGGTCATCAGATGTGGGTCGATCCCGCGTCCACCGCCCTGATAAGCCTGAGAAGAGAGATCATGCCGATCACCCACTACCCAGGCGCCGCGCGCCAGTGCCGGACGAATCACGTTCTCCACCAGTTGCACGCGCGCGGCGTACAACATCAGCAACTCCGCTTTATCTGTTAACGTTTCCCCTGCCACACCTTGTTTGATAAGCGTACGTAATTTCTCCGCCAACGGCGTACCACCGGGTTCGCGGGTAAAAACGACATCATGAATACCAAACGACCGCAGTGTTTCGACGACGACGGCATGAGCGCTGGTTTTGCCCGCACCTTCCAGGCCTTCAATCACGATAAATTTACTGTTATTCATTCTTTTCCTTTCCGGCGGCGGCAGCCTGCGCGGAACGATATGCCTGCACGGCGCGATTATGATCGTTCAAATTAGACGTAAATGTGTGCCCACCTTTACCATCGGCCACAAAATAGAGATAGTGGGTTTTCGCCGGATGCGCCGCCGCCTCAAGAGACGCCTTTCCCGGCATGGCGATCGGTGTGGGCGGCAGCCCGCTAATCACATAAGTATTGTACGGCGTAGGGGCATCCAACGCACTGCGGGTAATGACGCCGTTATAGCTATCACCCATGCCATAGATCACCGTCGGATCGGTCTGCAACCGCATCCCGGTTCGCAGTCGGTTGATAAATACCGATGCAACCAATGGCCGCTCATCATTCACTGCGGTTTCTTTTTCAATCAATGATGCCATAACCAACAGCTCTTCCGGGGTTTTATAAGGCAATCCCTCATCACGGGCACTCCAGACACCGTTAAGCACTTTTGCCATCCGCTGATGTGCTCGCTGCAAGATAGACTTATCACTCATCCCGGCCGTGTGAAGATAAGTGTCCGGGTAAAACCAGCCTTCAGGATTGGGCTTGTCTTTCAACCCTACGGCATCGGCGATCTCCTGGGAGGTTTTATCCTCCAGCGTATGCCTGAGATAAGGTGCCGACTTCAACGTTTCCTGCCAGTCCTTCAAACGCGTGCCTTCCACAAATCGCACCGCGAACTGCGCTTCCTTACCGCTGGCCAACAACGCCAGCATGTCGCGCACCGTCATGGTAGGCATCAACCGATAAGTTCCCGCTTTGAACGTCGCCAGTTCAGGCTCCAGATACAGCAGCCCCGAAAACCACCGACTCTCGCTTATCACCTGCTGTTCTACCAGCAGCGCTTGCAAACCTTCACGACTCGTGCCGGCAGGGAGAGTAAAAATGGTTTCCTGTTTGATAGCCAGCGGCGAAGCAGCAAAGTGCTGTACTTGCTTCCACCCGCCCCAGACTACGATGACCAGCAGAACAATAACCCCAAGAACCCACTTTGTTCTCTTCATAACACATCATGACTCACAGTTAGGGCTCAGAAAGTCATATAACTCTCGTGAGCGATAACACCAGGTATGCGCCTGATTCACGGGTATCACCGGCATCAGCGCGTTACATACCAGCACTTCATCAGCATCCGCCAGTACGTCCAGTGATGCGGACACCACATGGAGCTCAAACACGGAGGCCTGCAACAACGCCATAATATGTCGGCGCGCCACACCGTCAACGCCGGAAAGCGCGATATCCGGCGTAAATACTCGCTTTCCCTTGCGCCAGAATAAATTAGCCGCACAGCATTCCACCAGCGCCCCGGAAGTGTCAAGCACCAGCGCTTCATCCGCACCGGAGCGTTCAAGATGCATACGAATCAGCACTTGTTCCAGCCGATTGAGATGTTTGATTCCCGCCAGCCAGGCATTCTGCGCCAGCGGTACCGGGCTGAGCGCTAATTGGATACCATCCTGACGCCACCTGGCATACTGCGACGGATAAGGCGCCTGCATGACGATACGCACCGGTTGTTGACACCCTGCCGGGCTGTAGCCGCGGCCACCGTTACCCCGGCTGATGATGACTTTTACCACACCCTCGACACAACCCGCAGCGGCCTGTTGCATCTCTTCACGCAACAGTGACCAGTCGACATCAGGCAGCAGCAACTTTTCCGCGCCTTGCTGCAAGCGTTGAATATGACGTTCGAGCCAGACGATTTGGCCTTCCACCACTCTTGCCGTGGTAAAACAGCCATCACCAAACTGCACACTGCGATCCGATACCGGCAGTTGCTGCTCCGCTTTTCCGTCAATCCACCACATATTCGTCTCCCCAGTCAGAGTGCAAGCCTGTCAATCATTGGTGCGTCCGGCAAGCAGCAATATCCTATTTGACAGACAAAAAAAAGCCCGGCAGAACCGGGCTCATTATTAAAACATCACATCAAAATTAAAGCATCACATCAAACTTTACGGAACACCACAGAACCGTTGGTTCCGCCGAAGCCAAAGGAGTTACACAGCGTGTATTCCATGTCGGCAACCTGACGCGCTTCGTGTGCCACAAAATCCAGATCACAACCCTCATCCGGATTATCCAGGTTGATGGTTGGCGGAACGGCATTATCACGCAGCGCCAGAATACAGAAGATTGACTCTACCGCACCCGCAGCACCCAGCAAGTGACCGATCATGGATTTGGTTGAGCTGACCAACACCCGGGTATCCGCACCGAAAACCGATTTCACCGCGTGAGCTTCAGCCTTATCGCCTGCCGGCGTTGAAGTGCCGTGCGCGTTGATATATCCGATTTTTTCTGTCGTGATACCGGCATCACGCAAGGCATTTTCCATCGCCAGGGCCGCTCCGGCACCGTTTTCCGGCGGCGACGTCATGTGGTAGGCATCGCTGCTCATGCCGAAACCGACGATTTCGGCATAGATTTTCGCTCCGCGCTTTTTAGCATGCTCATACTCTTCCAGTACCAGAATGCCGGCGCCGTCGCCTAATACAAAACCATCGCGATCTTTATCCCACGGACGGCTTGCCGCCTGTGGATTGTCATTACGGGTCGACAAAGCACGCGCCGCGCCGAATCCACCGACGCCCAGCGGCGTACTGGCTTTTTCAGCCCCGCCGGCCAGCATAACATCGGCATCGTTATACGCGATAATGCGCGCAGCGTGGCCGATGTTATGCACACCGGAAGTACAAGCGGTGGCAATCGAAATGGTAGGTCCACGCAGACCGAACATGATGCTCAGGTGCCCGGCGACCATATTCACAATGGTTGACGGTACGAAAAACGGACTGATTTTACGCGGACCACCATGCATCAGCGCGCCATGGTTTTCCTCGATCAGCCCCAGACCACCAATACCCGACCCGATAGCAGCCCCGATACGACCCGCATTAGCTTCTGTTACCTCAAGGCCTGAGTCCTGCATGGCCTGAATGCCTGCTGCAATTCCGTATTGAATGAAGGCGTCCATCTTGCGCGCTTCTTTGCGCGAAATGAAATCTTCACTGTTAAAGTCCTTTACTAAGCCAGCAAAACGCGTTGCATAGGCACTAGTATCGAAATGATCAATCAGGCTGATACCACTCTGACCGGCAAGAAGAGCATTCCAGGTTGACGCTACTGTATTGCCGACAGGAGATAACATGCCCAGACCAGTCACAACTACTCGACGCTTAGACACGCTTATCCTCCAGGGAGGGAAAAAAATGATACTGAGGTAGAAGAAAACTTAGGCGGTCGAGCGACCGCCTAGATATGTTCGATTACTGCTGGTTAGCCTGAATGAAATCAATAGCTGCCTGAACAGTCGTGATTTTTTCAGCTTCTTCGTCTGGAATTTCGGTATCGAATTCTTCTTCCAATGCCATTACCAGTTCAACAGTGTCAAGAGAATCAGCGCCCAGGTCATCAACGAAAGAGGCATTGTTCACGACTTCTTCCGGCTTAACACCCAGCTGTTCAACGATGATTTTCTTAACGCGTTCTTCGATAGTGCTCATACTCTTAAATTTCCTATCAAAACTCGCTTTCGCGATGGTTTTCGTAGTGTATAAAATGTTGAAAAAGATGCAACAAAATCAATACTGGTCGAACCAAGATTTTGTGCTTTTTGCAGTTTTCGCTGCAAATTAACGCAAATTACGGTGTTACTTATCAGATCATATACATGCCACCATTGACATGCAATGTTTCGCCAGTAATGTAACCTGCCTCATCAGAGGCTAAAAACGCTACAGCACTGGCGATTTCTTTAGCATCGCCCAGACGATTGGCCGGAACATTCGCCAAAATGCCCGCACGTTGTTCCTCTGTCAATGCCCGAGTCATATCGGTTTCGATGAAGCCAGGCGCCACCACGTTAACGGTGATACCGCGAGACGCCACTTCCTGAGCCAGTGATTTACTGAAACCAACCAACCCCGCTTTGGCAGCGGCATAGTTGGCCTGACCAGAATTGCCGCGGGAACCGATCACGGACCCTACGGTAATGATGCGACCAAAACGTTTTTTCATCATGGCGCGCAACACTGCTTTGGACAGCCGGAAAACGGAACTCAGGTTGGTATCCAGTACTTCCTGCCAGGCCTCATCTTTCATACGCAACATCAGATCATCGCGCGTAATCCCGGCATTGTTCACCAGAATATCAATATCGCCGAATGCTTCTTTGATGCTGGCCAAAACGCTTTCTATTGAGGCACTGTCCGTAACGTTCAACGCATAACCTTTACCTTTCGGCCCCAGCCATGCGCTGATATCCGCCGCCCCTTTCTCACTGGTGGCGGTACCGATTACGGTGGCGCCGCGGGCAGCCAACGTCTCGGCGATAGCCCGGCCAATACCACGACTAGCGCCCGTCACCAGGGCAATTTTTCCTTCAAAATTCATTATCTTCACCGTTTTACTGTTCAAGCGCTGCTGATAAGGAAGCAGGATCATTAATCGCCGTCGCCGTGAGGTTGTCGACGATTCGTTTGGTCAACCCGGTCAGTACCTTGCCTGGGCCAACCTCTAGCAGGGAAGAGACTCCCTGCGCAGACATGTATTCGACGCATTCCGTCCAGCGAACCGGATTATGCAGTTGGCGCACCAGCGCGCTGCGGATGGCTTCCGGCGCAGATTCAGCGCGCACATCCACATTATTCACTACCGGCACGTTCGGTGTGTTGAACGTGATAGCCTCCAGCGCCTCCGCCAGCTTACGTGCTGCCGGTTCCATCAACGCACAGTGAGACGGCACACTGACCGGCAACGGTAAAGCACGTTTCGCACCCGCGGCTTTACACACGGCACCGGCACGTTCAACGGCTTCTTTATTACCGGCAATCACTACCTGACCCGGCGAGTTGAAATTGACCGGTGAAACCACCTGGCCTTGCGCAGCCTCGGCACAGGCAGCAGCAATCGCGTCATTATCAAGACCGATGATAGCATACATCGCACCAGTCCCTTCCGGCACGGCTTCCTGCATCAGCTTACCGCGCAGCTCAACCAGACTAACCGCCTGTCTGAAATCCATAACCCCGGCACAGACCAGTGCGGAGTACTCTCCCAGACTGTGGCCCGCCATTAACGCCGGCAACGGGCCGCCCTGTTGCTGCCAGACACGCCAAAGCGCGACTGAGGCGGTTAATAAAGCCGGCTGGGTCTGCCAGGTTTTATTCAGTTCTTCCGCCGGCCCCTGTTGGGAAAGCTGCCACACGTCATATCCCAACAC
Organism: Dickeya chrysanthemi NCPPB 402; assembly: GCF_000406105.1. Taxonomy (NCBI): domain Bacteria; kingdom Pseudomonadati; phylum Pseudomonadota; class Gammaproteobacteria; order Enterobacterales; family Pectobacteriaceae; genus Dickeya; species Dickeya chrysanthemi. The sequence continues at coordinate 2,853,867 of NZ_CM001974.1, forward strand.
CGAGGACGCTTCATCAAACGTTTCTTTGATCAACGGAAACTGTTCGGCCAGTTCAGCCAACATACCGACAGACTGAGATCCCTGACCGGGAAATACCATTGCAAATTTCGTCATAGTAATACGTCCAGATTAATCAAAAACGAATCAGAGCGGAGCCCCAGGTAAAGCCGCCGCCAAATGCTTCCAACAGAATCAACTGTCCACGTTGAATCCGCCCATCACGAACGGCCTCATCCAGCGCCGAAGGGACGGACGCGGCAGAGGTATTGCCATGGCGATCGAGCGTGACGACCACTTTATCCATCCCCATACCTAATTTTTTAGCGGTAGCGCTGATAATGCGCAAATTCGCCTGATGGGGAACCAGCCAGTCGAGCTCACTTTTATCCAGGCCGGACGCATCCAGCGTTTCTTCTACAATGTGGGCCAGTTCTGTTACCGCAACTTTAAATACTTCATTACCCGCCATCGTTAAATAAGCAGGCTGCGGTTCATGACGATCCGCATGAGGCAGCGTCAGAAGATTGCCATAGCTGCCATCGGCGTGCAGATGTGTAGAAAGAATACCCGGCTCGTCCGAGCGGCCTAACAGCACGGCGCCGGCAGCGTCGCCGAACAGGATCAACGTGCCGCGATCAGCCGGATCCAGTGTTCTTGATAAAGCATCTGACCCGATGACCAGCGCATATTCCACCGCACCGCTTTTCACATACTGGTCAGCCACGCTCAACGCGTAGGCAAATCCGGCGCAGGCGGCTGCAAGATCAAAGGCGATCGTATCTTTGATACCCAGCATCTGCTGGATTTGGCAAGCCGAACTGGGGAACGCATGGCTGGAAGATGTCGTCGCTACGATCAGCAATCCCACCCAGCTCTTATCGACGTCTGCCATTTCAAGGGCGTTCTGCGCAGCGCGATACCCCATTGAAGCAACGCTTTCATCCGGCGCAGCAATGCGACGTTCACGAATACCGGTACGTGTGACGATCCATTCATCCGACGTATCCACCATTTTTTCTAAATCAGAGTTCGTTCTGATTTGTTCGGGCAAATAACTTCCCGTTCCGAGAATCTTTGTATACATGTACGCTTAGTCACTCTTGGGTAATACAGCCTTTAGTCGCGACGCAATCCGTTCCGGGAGTTGCCGCTGCACCGTCTGCATCGCCTGTTCAATCGCTACAGCAAACGCATTTTGGTTCGCAGCACCGTGGCTTTTTATGACAGTTCCACGTAATCCTAACAGACATGCACCGTTATAGTGGTCAGGGTTCAGGTGTCCGAAACGCCTGGCCAGACGTCTTTGCAGCCAACGCCCTAAAAATTTCAACCACCATGGCTGTGCTTGCCTACTTTCGCCCCTAACGGACGTCCCCTTCAGGAGAGACAGAAACATTCGCACTACACCTTCCATAGTTTTTAATGTGACGTTACCTACAAAGCCGTCACAGACCATCACATCCGTTTTGCCGGTCAGTAATTCGTTACCTTCCAGATAACCGATATAGTTAATCGAAGGCATCATTTTTAATTGCGCTGCTGCATCCCGAATACTGGCAAGCCCTTTGCTTTCTTCTTCACCGATATTCAGCAACGCCACGCGCGGGTTCGATAATCCGAGCACTTCTTCCGCCATGACGGACCCCATCACGGCAAACTGGACCAACATCGAACTGTCGCAGTCAACATTCGCCCCTAAATCCAATACGACGCTTTTGCCATGTTGCTGATGAGGCAGCATGGTCACCAGCGCCGGGCGATCAATCCCCTCAATGGGTTTAATCAACAGTGTCGCCAATCCCATCAACGCGCCGGTATTACCTGCACTGACACAGGCTTGCGCCCGTCCTTCCCGGATCAGCTCCAGAGCAATGCGCATAGATGTCCCCCGGCTCGAACGAATAGCCTGAGACGGGCGCGCATCGCCAGCAATGACCGATTCAGCTGGCACAATTTCCAAACGGGAAGATAAAGAAGAATCGACTTTGGCAAGTAATGGAGTAAGCGCGGAAGGATCGCCAACCAACAGCAAATGGAGGTCTGGATTAGAAGCCAGTGCCTGCAACGCTGCAGGCACTGTAATGCGGGGACCAAAGTCCCCGCCCATTGCATCTAACGCCAAGGTTAGGCGCGTCAAAGTGTTTCCTTGCTAAATCGCAAGAATTACTTGGCAACAACCTTGCGACCGCGGTAGTAACCATCCGCAGTGACGTGATGACGCAGATGTGTTTCGCCGGAAACTTTATCTACGGATACAGCGGAAGTGGTCAGCGCATCGTGAGCACGACGCATACCACGTTTGGAACGGCTAGGTTTATTCTGTTGTACGGCCATGGACCTTACTCCTTAATTACTTACGCTTTAAACTGGCTAATACGGCAAATGGATTCGGTTTTTCCGCCTCAGCGGGCAACTGACCAAACACCATATCCGCTTCGGACACTTCACAGTGTTCAGAATCATGCACCGGCGCAATGGGCAAAGAGAGGATAAGCTCATCTTCAACCATCGCCAGCAAATCAACCTCACCGAACTCATTGACTTCGATAGGCTCATAAGCTTCCGGCAAGGCTTCGGCCTGCTCATCACTGATGACCGGGCTAAAACAGAACGTGGTGTGGACCTGATGTTCGAAAGGCTTGCCGCAGCGCTGACACAGCAACGTCACCGTTACATCAGCCTGTCCATCAATCACCGCCAGCCGCTGGCTGTCAATGCTGAACGACAGCGTCGCATTCACATCGCTGTCCACACTAACCACTGAGTCGGCAACACGCATCGCCTGTTCAGCCGTATAGACACCAACATAATCTAAACGCTTTTGAGCAGTGCGAACCGCATCAAGGGTTAAGGGTAATTTTACCTTTTGCATAGGGCGCGCATATTAACGTCGTAACGACGGAGAGTCAAAGAAAAAGGTGGCGAGGTCAGTACTTTCACCCAAATTTGCTTTCGCACACCCCAATTCGCTTCCTGAGCGACAAGCAGTTTAAAATGCATTCCCTGATTACGCTATGGCCTGGTTTAAATTTATGTCCCGGATTGTGCTCGCTTCCACGTCTATTTATCGCAAAGCTCTACTGGAAAAATTAGGATTGCCGTTTGTATGTGCCGCACCTGATATTGATGAAACGCCTCATAATGGTGAAAATGCCGTCTCGCTGGTTCGCCGACTGGCTATCAGCAAGGCGCGAGCACTGGCCAGCCGCTATCCGAACCACCTTATTATCGGTAGCGATCAGGTCTGTGTACTGGAAGGAACGATTACCGGAAAACCTCACACGCTGGAGAATGCCATACGTCAGTTGCAACAAGCCAGCGGGCGATGCATTACCTTTTATACCGGCCTGGCGTTGCTCAACAGCGCAACAGGCCGCGTGCACTGTGTCGCAGAACCATTCGATGTGCATTTCCGCCCACTCAGCATTCAGGAAATCGAGCGTTATGTGGCGATTGAACATCCGATTGACTGCGCCGGCAGCTTTAAAAGCGAAGGCCTTGGCATCAGCTTGTTCGACCGATTATCCGGCCGCGATCCCAATACCCTGATAGGACTGCCGTTGATTACACTGCTGGAGTTATTGCGCGAGGAAGGTGTGAATCCTTTATTGCCTTGAAACCGTGTTGCCTTGAAAACCGTTGCGCACGCCTCACCGTTGTCAGGCCGGCGTGCGTACAAGGTTATTTCGGGTTCTGTCGCTGCCGCAAAACCTGCAGACAATGGCGCAAAGCCTCATCAAGCGGCGCTTCAATACGCAGTATCTCTCCGGTATGAGGGTGTTCGAAACGTAATGCCTGCGCATGGAGAAACAGGCGTTTGAGCCCAGTCCGCGTCAGTTGCGCGTCAAAATCGCGATCACCATACCGATCGTCAAACGCAATCGGGTGACCGGCATACTGGGTATGTACGCGAATCTGGTGGGTTCGGCCGGTTATCGGGCTGGCGCGTACCAGTGTGGAGCAATCGAATCGTTCCTCCACCTTAAACAAGGTTTCCGACGGTTTACCTTCACTGTTAACCCGCACGATACGCTCACCGCTTTGCAACACATTCTTCAGCAACGGTGCCTGCACGGACTTACAATGTGACTGCCACTGCCCACGAACTAACGCCAGATAGTCCTTCTGCATGCCTTTAGCGCGCAGTTGCTCATGCAACGCACGCAGCGCCGAACGCTTCTTGGCCACCAGCAACACCCCGGACGTATCGCGATCCAGACGATGTACCAGTTCCAGAAAGCGTGCTTCAGGACGCAATGCTCTCAGCCCTTCGATCACCCCAAAACTGAGTCCGCTACCACCATGCACGGCTGTACCTGACGGCTTATTCAGCAGCAACAGGTAATCGTCCTCATAAAGGATGCAATTTGCCAACGCCGAGACTTTATCCAGGCTGGCGGAAACCGCTGCCTCTTCACGCTCCGACTGGCGCACCGGCGGAATACGCACTTCATCGCCATCCAGTAATTTGTATTCCGGTTTGACGCGCTTTTTATTTACCCGCACTTCGCCTTTACGCAAAATGCGATAAATCATGCTTTTCGGTACGCCTTTAAGTTGCGTACGCAAAAAATTGTCGATCCGCTGGCCCGCTTCTTCGGCGGAAATCGACAGAAATTGTACGGTTGGATTCTCTGTTTTCATGGAGGCGGATTCTAAAGAGCACACATCGATAGCGCCACATCTTTTTCTATGGTTAACTGTCAGTCTGGCTTATGAAGATATTGTTACTGTCCATGACCAGACTGGTTTCAGCATCAATCGGCATCAGTTTGATTAAAAACAGCACAATAAACTTTATATTGACAGGCAAAGTCACCTTGCTATCGACGTGTCAGCAATGGAATAATGCTTTGGCTTTCCGTGCTGATTTCCGGTAAAACAAGGGAAATTGCGGAATTATTATATTTGCCTGATTACTCATAAACGCAGCAATGGCGTAAGACGTATTGAATAATCAGGCAGTTAGCGAGCTGTGGTTTACAGCTTGGCCGGCATATGGAATCAGATCTGGCAACCTACTTTCAGAAGCTGTTCCCGCAGTAAACGTGCTGTATTTCATCAGAAAATACAGGCTACCGAAACATGCGCCTCTATGCAGGCGACAACCGTGAGGTTGACGCCCCTGCGATAAGACACGAGGCCATCGGTCCCTTCCGGTCATGCACCGCGTTCATCCGCAGCTCTATCAATAATGTAAGTAAAAATAACGAGTTAAGTACGATGAAAAGAATGTTGATTAACGCAACTCAGCAGGAAGAGTTGCGTGTTGCCTTGGTTGATGGTCAGCGGCTCTACGATCTGGATATTGAAAGCCCTGGGCACGAACAGAAAAAGGCAAACATTTACAAAGGCAAAATCACCCGCATTGAACCCAGCCTTGAAGCCGCTTTTGTTGATTATGGCGCAGAGCGACATGGCTTCCTTCCTCTCAAAGAAATCGCCCGCGAATACTTCCCCAGCAATTACAACTCTCACGGTCGCCCGAACATCAAAGACGTGCTGCGTGAAGGTCAGGAAGTTATCGTTCAGGTGGATAAAGAGGAACGCGGCAACAAAGGGGCTGCTTTAACGACGTTCATCAGTCTGGCTGGCAGCTATCTGGTGCTGATGCCAAATAACCCCCGCGCTGGCGGCATTTCCCGCCGTATTGAGGGCGATGACCGTACCGAATTGAAAGAAGCGCTTGGCTCATTGGAACTGCCGGATGGGATGGGGCTCATCGTCCGTACTGCTGGGGTGGGTAAATCCGCCGATGCGTTGCAGTGGGACCTGGCGTTTCGTCTGAAGCACTGGGAGGCTATCAAAAAAGCAGCGGAAGGCCGCTCGGCGCCATTCCTAATTCATCAGGAAAGCAACGTGATTGTCCGCGCGTTTCGTGACTATTTGCGCCCGGATATCGGTGAAATTCTGATCGACAATCCCAAAATTCTGGATCTGGCTAAAGAGCATATCGCTGCGCTGGGTCGCCCGGATTTCAGTAGCAAAATCAAACTGTATACCGGTGAAATCCCGTTATTCAGCCATTATCAGATTGAGTCGCAGATCGAGTCCGCCTTCCAGCGTGAAGTGCGTCTGCCTTCCGGCGGCTCCATCGTCATCGATACCACCGAAGCGCTGACCGCTATTGATATCAACTCCGCCCGGGCAACCCGCGGCGGCGACATTGAAGAAACTGCATTCAACACCAACCTGGAAGCTGCCGATGAAATCGCTCGTCAGTTGCGCCTGCGCGATCTGGGTGGTTTGATTGTCATTGACTTCATTGACATGACTCCGGTTCGCCATCAACGTGAGGTGGAAAACCGCCTGCGTGACGCGGTACGCCAGGATCGTGCTCGTATTCAGATTGGCCGAATTTCCCGCTTTGGCCTGCTGGAAATGTCCCGTCAGCGCCTGAGCCCGTCACTGGGCGAATCCAGTCACCACGTCTGTCCGCGCTGTAGCGGCACCGGCACTATTCGTGACAATGAATCGCTGTCGCTGTCTATCCTGCGCCTGATTGAAGAAGAAGCGCTGAAGGAAAACACCCAAGAAGTCCATGCGATTGTACCGGTGCCTATCGCGTCTTATCTACTTAACGAAAAACGTGACGCCGTCAATGCAATCGAAAAACGTCAGGGCGGCGTTCGCGCTATTATCGTGCCGCATGATGGTATGGAAACACCGCACTACTCTGTACTGCGCATCCGCAAAGGTGAAGAAAAACAGACCCTGAGCTACATGTTGCCTCAGTTACTGGATGCTGAATCTCAGCAGGCAACGGAAGAACAAGTCGCTGAACGTCGTGCACCAGAACAACCGGCGCTGGCTTCGTTCACTATGCCGGATATTCCGGCCGATGAAGCCAAGTCGACGACGGTGGTCACGGCGACTCCGCCTGTCACAGCCAAACCCGCTGTTCCTGAACGTGGTTTATTCGGACGTTTTATCGGCGCCCTGAAGGGGATTTTCGCATCATCTGACGACGGCAAAGACCAGCAGCCTGCCGATACCGCTAAAGCGGAATCCGACGAGCAGGAACAAAGGCAGGAACGTCGGAACAATCGTCGCCAGTCCGGCCGTCGGGATCGTCCTCGCGACAATCGCGAACCGCGTGAACGTGATGAGCAGCGTCGTAACAAACGCGTACAGCAGCAGAATGCAGACGTTGAAAACGCCCCTGTAGCAGATACGTCGGTTCAGGATAAAGCCGTACGTGATGAGCAACGCCGCGAACAACGCGCTGAGCGTCAACGTCGCCGCCAGGAAGAAAAACGTCAGGTGCAGGGTGAAGTCAAAGAGCTGAACAATGCCGCCGCCGAGACAGAAGATGCCGTTACCGAGCAGGAAAAACCAGCACAGGTAATGCCGCGTCGTCAACGCCGTCAGTTGACCCAAAAAGTAAGGATTGAAGAGAGTAACGCCATAGGAGAAGACGCCGGCGCAGCACCTCTTGCCGTTACGTACGCGCCGTCCTCTCAGGCAGAAGAAACGCAGGAGTCCGTTGCTCCGGTCACGGATGTCGCGGATACGGATAATGACGTTGCCGCAACGGAAAACAGCCGTGAAAATGGCTTGCCTCGTCGTTCCCGCCGTTCACCTCGTCATCTGCGTGTTAGCGGTCAACGCCGTCGTCGCTACCGTGATGAGCGCTACCCGACGCAATCACCGATGCCACTGGCGCAAGCTTCCGCCTCACCGGAAATGGCTTCAGGTAAAGTCTGGGTTCATTACCCAATCGCACAGCCGCAGCAGGCGGAATGGGTTGAAGAACGTACCGCTACGCCTGCCGACGATGTGCAGCATTCTGCCGCTCCGGAACTCACTGCGGCAGCGGTATTGACTGAGGTTGCGGATGCAACGCCTGCAAGCACTCCAGTCGTAGAAATACCGGCATCGTCTCCGACACAGCAGGAGACAACCGTATCCAGCAACGATACTCAGCCTGCCGAAATCAATGTGCCGGCACAGGAACAGATTCAGGAAGACATATCGACGTCGACGGAACCCCAGGTGCCAGCGCCTCAGGTCGTGGATAAGATTGCCGATGCTGAAGAAACGTCTGCTGATGCTGTTCCGGATAATGAGACCGTAGCCGACGGCGATGAATCCATGGCGGATCAGGTAGCTGAACAACCCCAGGTGACTGAGGCACCGGCACAGACTGAGGTCTCGCCCGTTGCCGAAGAGCCTGCCGTTGCACCGGCGCTTGTCGAGAGTGCCCCTGTTGTGGTAGCGCCTCGCCAACATCGCGCCACTGCACCAATGACGCGTGCACCGGCTCCGGCATACATTCCGGATGCTCCGCGCGTGAGTGACTGGCAACGCCCGGCGTTTGAGTTTACAGGCAAAGGTTCCGCAGGTGGTCATGCAGCCGTTAATCAAGCCAGCGCACCCGCAACCCGCCCTGTAGAATGACATGAAAAAAGCACCTGGCGTTTTCAGGTGCTTTTTCTTCCATTCAGTGCCCGTCTATGACGGGCATTTTTTAGGCTACTACCTGTAGCAACTTGATATCAATGCTATCAATTTTGCCTTCAAGCTGAGCGACAAACGCTTGAAAATGGGCGGTCTTTTCATGTTCATTGATCGCTTCCTGACTTTTCCAGCGTTCAAAAAACACGAACGAACCGCTTTTATTCAGTTCCTCATGCAATTCATACTGCAAATTGCCCACTTCCTGGCGGCTCGGTGCTACAACCTGACGAACAACTGCTGTGACCTCATTAATAAATTCCGGCTTAGCCTGAATAATGGCAACGATACGAATTTCCATCACAATGCTCCATTTATATAACAACCAATTGAATATCCAACCATAAAACGCCAACAACAACCTAATTTCAACCTTTTCTCAACGAACGGATGCATTAGCGACATTTTCCGCTTATGCTTATTCCCCGCCATATTTCTCCCCCTGCTTCAGGGATGCTACTTACTGACTGCCGGAGTTTTCATGACCCCCTTGCCGACTATCCTGAAGATTCGCCGTCCTGACGACTGGCATCTTCATCTGCGTGACGATCAGATGCTCAAGGCTGTACTGCCCTATACCAGTCGTTTGTTTGCCAGAGCCATCGTGATGCCGAATCTGACGCCGCCCATTACCCGCGTGGCACAGGCCGAAGCATATCGGCAACGGATTTTATCCGCTGTTCCTGACGGTGAAACTTTCCAGCCGCTGATGACCTGCTATCTGACTGAGTCGCTGGACAAAAACGAGATAATCTCCGGTCATCAGCAAAGCGTATTTACTGCCGCCAAGCTTTACCCGGCACATGCCACGACAAATTCAAGCCATGGGGTTTCAGATATCAGAACTATCTATCCCATACTGGAGGCGATGCAAAAACTGGGAATGCCGCTGTTGGTGCATGGTGAGGTCACCGACCCGGAAGTCGACATCTTCGATCGCGAGGCTCGTTTCATCGAACGAATAATGGAACCGCTGCGTAAGCAGTTTCCGGAGCTGAAAGTGGTTTTCGAACACATTACCACTCGTGAAGCAGCGCAGTATGTACAATCAGCCGATCGCTTCGTGGCAGCCACCATTACTCCGCAACACTTGATGTTCAACCGCAACCATATGCTGGTAGGCGGTATTCGCCCGCACCTGTACTGCCTGCCAATCCTCAAGCGCAACATACACCAGCAGGCACTACGCGAAGCCGTTGCCTCCGGCAGTGAGAAATTTTTCCTCGGCACCGACTCTGCGCCTCACGCTAAACATCGTAAAGAGTCATCCTGTGGTTGTGCCGGCGTTTTCAATGCACAAGCATCACTCAGCGCCTACGCCACCGTGTTTGAAGAGTTGAACGCCCTGGACAAGCTGGAAGCCTTCTGCTCGTTGAACGGTCCTCGTTTTTATGGGCTACCGGTTAATGAAGAGACGCTGGAATTGCACCGTCAGCCAGTACAATTTCCAGAAGAGATACAAGCAGGTGAAGAAAGCATCGTTCCATTCCTTGCTGGTCAGAGTCTGAACTGGTCGGTTGCCTGATAGCATGCCCCCCGATCCGGGAGGGGGCGTCTATACATTTTTTGTTCACGATTGTTGCTTTTCTTTGGGTGCTGTATAAAAATACAGTAAAACAAGGAGGCAACTATGCGTATTGAACTCACTCTGGCAAAAACCACCCCGCTGCCTGCCGGCGCACTTGAAGCATTGGCAAGCGAATTGAGTCATCGGGTTCATGGTATTTACCCGGATACTTCTGTGCATATCCGTTATGCAGCGACAAATAACCTCAGTGTTTTTGGCGGCAGTAAGGACGATAAAGAAAGAATATCGGAAATCCTGCAGGAGACATGGGAAAGCGCTGACGATTGGTTTATTCAAAACGATTAATCCCGACGTCCATCGCCACAGACGTCCATCACCACATAAGTATCCAGCGATTCAGCGCTGTCGTTTTGCCTTCTCGTTTCACTGTGAGGCGTAGCGCTGAATCCCTCTCTTAACATTAAGACACTGTACTGTTTTTGTTCAATTCCTGTTGTTCACTTTCCCAGATAATTAACCGAAACATACACTTGAGTTTTTTTTACATTTAATTTCCATAAATGAATCCGGCGGAGATATACTGATATTGCTCAGCTACAAGAGCCGTCTTAAACCTCGTTTAGTCACTCACGGTAGTAACTAGTCAATAAGGGGTATTTATGGACAGAAAGAATGAGATTATTCAAACGCACCCGTTAGTGGGTTGGGATATCAGTACCGTTGACAGTTATGACGCGATGATGATCCGTCTGCATTACCTTTCTACGGCGGATCAGGCGCCGAATGAAGCGCAGGTTGACCGAACATTATGGTTAACCACCGATGTGGCAAAACAACTCATCTCCATTCTGGAAGCTGGCATTGCTAAAATCGAGTCAAAAGACTGCCGCCCTGCTGACTACCTTAAACATTAAAATTTTTCATATTTATCACCGATATCATTCACAGCCCTGACACCGCTCCCTGGAGCGGTGTCTCACTTTCATAACTATACCCGTCATACTTCAAGTTGCAGGTGCGTTGGCTGCCCTTGCTCACCCCAGTCACTTACTTGAGTAAGCTCCTGGGGATTCACTCGGTTGCCGTCTTCCTGCAACTCGAATTATTTTGGGTATATACTCTGAATAATTCATCACTTTATTTGTTCTTTTGGATAAGTAACCAGGAAAATAAAATACAGAGAAAAATTAAAAATAAATAATTGATATTAATTAATGGACAAAAATAAAGAAATATTTATATAATATTACCCCCATTCCCCTATGCCGATTGACATATAAATTTATTATTTTAAATATTCAATTTACATATTGATTTTACTCTTCAATATCTTTAAGTTTTCGGAACGGTTGTTAACCAAAGAGAAAGATTTCAATAATGCTTTGGCGTAACACATCAACTCGTTATAGACAGGCGAGTATCCGCAAGAAGTAATATCTCGCGCAGAGCCTAATCGCTCTGCGCGTCTCGCCGAATTAATTATTTTTCTCTTCCGGTGCGGGAATACCTAAGGTGGTATTTAGCAATCCCTTAGATTTATTGAATATTTTCATGCTTGCCTCACGATCCTTCCGACGCTGGCGCTGCTCTTCCAACGGTAAACTGATTTCGTCCTGACACACATCACTGCAGCACCCGGCATATTTTCCTGCACACGCCGGACACTGAATAAACAACAAATGGCACCCCTGATTTTTACAGTTGACGTGGGTATCGCATGGTTCACCGCATTGATGACAATGTGCAATCACGTCATCTGATACACGCTCTCCCATTCGCTCGTCAAAAACAAAATTTTTACCGACAAACTTGAGGGGTAACCCGCGCGACTTAGCCTGACGGACATACTCAATAATACCGCCTTCAATGTGATAGACGTTTTTGAAACCATGATGAAGCATATAAGCGCTGGCTTTTTCACAGCGAATTCCGCCGGTACAATACATCACGATATTCTTGTCGCGTGCGTCTGCCAGCATATCGACCGCCATCGGTAATTGTTCCCGAAACGTATCTGAAGGCACTTCAATCGCATTTTCAAAATGACCAACTTCATATTCATAATGATTGCGCATATCGACAAACAGTGTATCGGGCTCATCCACCATTCGGTTGACATCTTCTGCATTAAGGTATTGACCTACGCGTGTTGGATCGAAACTGTCGTCATCAATACCATCGGCGACAATCCGGTCCCGTACTTTCATGCGTAATACCCAAAACGACTTACCATCATCCTCCAACGCAATATTCAGACGGATCCCGTCCAATGCCGGGTGAGAACTAAATAATGCAGCACGGAAATGCTCAAATCGGCTGGCCGGGACGCTGATCTGTGCATTGATGCCTTCTTTGGCGATATATACACGGCCAAATACCTGAATCTGATGAAAGGCGATGTATAACGCATCGCGGAAAGCCTGCGGATCGTCTAACTGAAAATACTTATAAAAGGACACTGTTGTTCGCGGCTCGGTTTCAGCGAGCATACGCGCTTTCAGTTCCTCATTCGAAACGCGGTTATGTAACACTGGCATGGTGTACTGTCCTGTTTTTATTGAGGTGAATGGCGTTAAGGTGATATGAATGTAATGTTGCGCAAATAATAAATTTACGCTGCATCATACAGGAGAGATAGTATGCTGTCAGTGAATGACCACCATTAATGACACCCGCTATACAAGGTATTCGCAAACATTCGACCATTCCATTGGGCATCCAGCTCGGTCATGCCGGTCGAAAAGCCTCAACCGACAGCCCCTGGTTTAGTGACAATCGCCGTAGGCTTGATCACCGAGCCGGAACAGGCAGAGGCCATCCTTGCGACAGAGGAAGAAGATGCCGTAGCGCTCGCCATGCGGGGATTTACCATGCAACATCACGAAACCCTATCAATGTCATCAAACGTTAAAATCCGGATTTCACAGATGCTATGATTAATACCGTATTGAATTTGCGGGTAAAAGCCTATGTGTATCTTCGTCTTAAGAATGATACCGGCGGCTGTTTTGTTGAGAAACACACATCACTCCATTAACCGTCGGCGCACTGTGCGCCGCTTTTTGATACTGATGCTATGACACAAATCCCCTCCTTTCATCGCTCACTATTACACCCACGTTACTGGCCGACATGGTTAGGAATTATTCTGCTCTATCTGGTGGTACTACTGCCGTATCCTCTCATCTATCGTATCGGCACCGGTATGGGCAGGCTGTCTATGCGTATTCTGAAGCGCCGTGTTGCTATCGCTCACCGTAATTTGCAACTTTGCTTCCCGGATATGCCTATTGAAGAGCGGGAAACGCTGGTTAAGAAAAACTTTGAATCTGTCGGTATGGGCGTCATGGAAACCGGTATGGCATGGTTCTGGCCAGACTGGAGAGTAACGCGCTGGTTTACCGTAATAGGGATCGAAAATATGCAGCCTTTACGTGAGCAGAAGCGTGGAGTGCTGTTGATTGGCCTACATTTTCTGACCCTGGAGTTAGGGGCTCGCATCTTCGGCATGCAAAACGCCGGTATTGGCGTTTATCGCCCCAATGATAATAAATTAATCGACTGGTTGCAGACCTGGGGCAGAATGCGCTCTAACAAATCCATGCTGGATCGCAAAGACGTAAAAGGCATGATTCGTGCCCTGAAACAGGGTGAAATCATCTGGTACGCCCCCGATCATGACTATGGCCCACGCAGCAGTGTGTTTGTTCCTTTGTTTGCAGTTAAAAGCGCTGCTACCACCGTCGGCAGCTATATGCTGGCTCGGGCAGCAAAACCCGCTATTGTGCCGTTCGTTCCCCGCCGCCGAGCTGATGGAAAGGGTTATGAATTAATCATTCGCCCGGCTCAGTTGGATATACCGTTGGAAAATGAGGAAACCGCCGCTGCATGGATGAATACCCTGGTGGAAGAAAACATCATGCTGGCACCAGACCAATACATGTGGCTGCATCGGCGTTTCAAAACACGCCCTGCTGGCGAACTCTCACTCTATTAAACGCGCACCGGACGGTACCCGAAATGGAATGAGTGCGATTTGCCCTGCCCCGAATGACAAGCATAAAAAAAGCAACGGACATGCCGTTGCTTTTTCATTAAACCTGAGCGCCAACCTATTCGCTTTTGATCATTGGTGCAGCAAGCATCTGATAATCACTTCGCCAGTTACCGTAATTTTCCGGTTGGCTCCATACCCGATGATGCAGACGGGCCAATGTAACAGGGTCGCTGATTAGCGCCAGACGTAGATTTCCATCCACTTCCTGCGGCTTGCGACTTAGCGCCTCATTGACGCGTTGCTCACGCATATTTTCAATCGGTTTGCTCAGGCGGTGACGTGCCGTTGCCATCGCACTAGCCAGCGCATTGATCGACGGATCAAAAATCGCGTGCATGAAGCCATTTTCCAACTTGCGCTCACGATTCCGGCGGAAATATTCATCAGTCGCCACCAATTCACGGGGAGGCTCATACTCTTCCGGAATAAGCAGCAGTTTGCCACGCTTGCAAGCTAACCCCAAACCAGCACGGCTGGACAACACCGACACCAACGGCGACAAAATCAACGAGAAGACGATTGGCCCCAGCCACCAGAGGAAACGTAAATCCAACCATGCCATACCGCCAGCCCAAACCAAGCCCAGCAAAAGTTGGGAACCATGACGGGCAAACGCTTCACTCCACGGGGTCGCATCATCATCACGCTGCGGCGACTTCCATTGTACCGACCATCCCAGGAATGCACTGACGACAAACACGGTATGGAACAACATACGCACTGGCGCCAGCAACACTGAAAACAGCATTTCAATCAGTAGAGAGAGGCACAACCTGGCAGTACCGCCATAAGATTTTGCCCCCTTGGCGCAGACCAAAATGACGCTCAACAGTTTCGGCAGGAACAACAGCACCAGGGTCGTCGAGAACAGGGCTATTGCCAGTTCCGGTCGCCACTGCGGCCATACTGGGTACAATTGACGCGGTTGCAGGAAGTACTGCGGCTCCATCAATGTATGCACCACCTGCAATGCCGTAGAAAGCGCCAAAAACATAAACCACAACGGCGCAGACAAATAAGACATGACTCCCGTCAGGAACACCGCACGATGTACCGGATGCATACCTTTGACCAAAAACAGCCTGAAGTTCATCAGGTTGCCGTGGCACCAGCGACGGTCTCGCTTCAACTCGTCCAGCAGATTAGGCGGTAACTCTTCATAGCTACCCGGTAAATCGTAAGCAATCCAGACGCCCCACCCGGCACGACGCATCAACGCGGCTTCGACAAAGTCATGCGACAGAATAGAACCGGCAAAAGATCCCTCACCCGGCAGCGGTGCCAGCGCACAATGCTCAATAAATGGTTTCACGCGGATGATCGCGTTATGCCCCCAGTAATGGGACTCACCCAACTGCCAGAAGTGCAACCCGGCTGTGAACAAGGGTCCATAAACACGAGTAGCAAACTGCTGGCAACGGGCATATAGCGTATCCATACCCGATGCACGTGGCGCAGACTGGATAATCCCGGCGTTTGGATTAGCCTCCATTAGCCGAACCAGAGACGTCAGGCATTCCCCGCTCATCACACTGTCGGCATCCAGCACGACCATATAGCTATACTGGTTGCCCCAGCGACGACAGAAATCATCGATGTTGCCACTCTTACGTTTTACACGGCGACGGCGACGGCGATAGAAGATACGCCCGGTGCCGTCGACTTCACGGCACAAATCCATCCATGCTTTTTGCTCGGCGATACAGATATCCGGATCGTTACTGTCGCTGAGCACATAAATATCAAAATGGTCCAGATCGCCAGTCGCTGCAACCGACTCGTAAGTCGCACGCAATCCCGCGAAGACGCGTTCCACATCCTCGTTGCAAATCGGCATAATTAATGCCGTACGGTGCTTGGGATTAAGCGGTTCATTGCCGGTGATTGTCGAAGAGATACTGTATTTATCTTTGCCTATCAGCAGTTGCAGGAACCCCATTAATGCGGTCCAAAAACCTGCCGAAACCCAGCAAAACAGAATAGCAAACAGGATCAATATCCCGCTTTGCAGAACGTACGGCAGCAATTGCATAATCGTACGCCATATATCCTGATGAGCCATGGCAAACGGATCGATTAACGCCCATCCCTGATAAGGAAGAATGGTCTTCATATACCAGGTAGCAATAGCCGTCTGGAATAACGTCAGTACCAACAAAACGTAACGACGTAGCGTACCGACTTTACGCCAGCGATTTTCCGCTTCGTTCTCTTCTGCAGTTTTGTACTGATGACGAAGCGGTTTAGTACGCCCGTTTATCGAATCCCACCAGCGTGCCATGGGATTTGTTTGCCAGGCGTCAGGAAACATGGAAGCACGGGTAATGCGCGGCATAGCTTGTAATGCAGTACGCCCTTCGCGATCTTTACCCAGTTGCTTGCCACCATTTAGCCCGCCTTCCCATGCCAATTCCAAACGGCGTGGAACGGAAACCAGCGGAATATCGTCTGATGACTGCATATTGACGACAGAACCATCAGACAATGACTGGTGTAAGGAAGAAAAATCCTGAGACGAAGACAATGCCTCATGAAGGGCCTCTGCCTGCCCGGCAGGCAGAGGCAATTTCTCGATGTACTCGAGGGAAGTGGTTGACTTATTCATTAGCAGGCAGCTGATAGCTCCAGGTTTCAGTCAATGTCGTATCGCCATTGACCAACGCCGCTCGCATTTCCGTCGGCTGTTTATTGTCCTTCACTTTCAGACGCAGTGTCAGACGCCAGCCATGTGTTACCGGATTATAGCGAACACTGTTTTCCACGATTTCACCGTTGTCGCCAATACTGGCTTGTGAGGCGACAGGCGTATTCGGATCCAGATCCTTCATTTTGCCACCGGCAAAATCAACCAGGAATGCGATAGTGCCGTCAGGCTGACGAATCAGGTTGGACTGTTTCACATCCCCCGTCGAACGTCTGGTCTGCATGACGTATGCCTGTTCCGGAGAATGCAGGGCTTCTTCGTCTTTCGTGAAATGCAACCGATATTTAACTTCCAGCGGCTTACCTTTTTCCGGCAGGGTTTCAGGCGTCCAGAAGGCGACGATATTATCGTTGGTTTCATCCGCAGTTGGGATCTCTACCAGTTCAACTTTGCCTTTACCCCAGTCTCCTTTGGTTTCCACCCAACCGCTCGGACGCAAGTCATAACGATCGTCCAGATCTTCATAACCCGAGAAATTACGGCCGCGCTGTAGCAAGCCAAAACCTTTCGGATTCTCAATCGTATAGGTGCTTACGGCGAGATGTTTAGGATTATTCAGCGGACGCCAAATCCACTCGCCATTGCCGGCATGAATCGATAGACCGTTGGAATCATGCAATGCCGGACGATAATTCAATGTTGGCGACGGCTGATTGGGCCCAAACAGATACATACTGGTCAGCGGTGCAACGCCCAATTTACCCACTTTATCACGCAGGTAAACTTTGGCTTCCACATCCATCATACTGTCGCTACCTGGATAAAGCACGAAACGGTAAGCACCCGTAGAACGCGGAGAGTCCAGCAAGGCATAGATCACCAGATGCTTGTCTTCCGGTTTCGGATGTTCAATCCAGAACTCGCGGAAACGCGGAAACTCTTCGCCGGAAGGTAAAGCCGTATCAAGCGCCAGGCCGCGAGCCGAAAGGCCATACACCTGCCCCTTGCCTACGATGCGGAAATAGCTTGCGCCCAGCATACTGAGAATTTCATCGTTTTTATCCGCTTTATTGATCGGATAAAGAACTTTAAAACCCGCGAAACCCAGATCTTTTACCGTCTCCGGGTCATGATTAACGGAGCCAAAATCGAAGTAATCAGTGGAATATTTGATTTCATTGACTTCAGTGGCCGTCACTTCGTTGATTTTGACTGGGATGTCAAAATACATACCCTGATGGTAGAACTGCAGTTTGAAAGGCGTCTGGTCCGAATTCCAGTAGGATTTGTCCTGGTTGAAGCGAATCTGCTGATAATCAGCAAATTTCATATCACGAAATTGAGCAGGAAGATTACTCTTTGGCGCTTCATACCCCTTTTCAGCAAGCTTTTCCGCCTTCTGCGCAACATCATCAATGGAAAAAGCCCAAGCGTGCAATGATGTCAAAGACAGCATAACCGCAGCTGAAACCCAGCGAAGATTTGCAACCCGCTGCTTAACCCTAAATTTATTAACCAGCACATCTCCCCCTGTATGTGTGCCTAAATCAACTAAAACCCATATTAATGGATAAGTTAGCTTTCCGACAACTCGAGAAAAGAACGGTTCATCATAATAGGTCATCGTTTAGACAACCATCGACACGCTTAAACGGTAAACCGCCTTTTCAGGATGAAAAACCATAACGAATATCCTTCTGGAAAGGCCCAAGAATAGTCCGTTGAGAAACGAGGGTAAATTTTCCTCTCACACGGCGGTAGTAGCAAGAAACTTCTGGTTATGACCATCACTCAACGTTGCTTTGTGGAAAGCAAACCGCAATATCTTCACCTGACATGAACAAAATAGAACATTTTCTTAACTCTCGCGTCATGAATCAGGTAGAGTGTCGCCCATGTTGCCCTTTTCTATTCATCACATGTAACACATGTCCTTGTTTGAACTGAGACAATGGCGCTTCCCTGCCTGGCTTGGGATCCTGGCCTTTGCCATGATCTTCCTGGCCCCGCCTGTTTCGCTGTCATTGCGAAACAGTCATCATGTTCAAATGGCGTCGCACCATTCGCTTTCAGCGATGGTATCCATGCCGGCCCACCACAATCACCACGCCCCTCCCGCTATTCCGACCGGGGGAATGGGAGAGATGGGGATGGATCATGCCGCATGCGGTTATTGCGTTCTCCTTTCTTACTTACCGCTGCTGACGTTATCCGGCCAGCTTCAACCGGTTCATGCCGTTTGGTTATCCCGCTGGCAACCCATCAATCAGCGCTCTTTTCTGCCGCCTATTGCCTCTTTCCTGTCGCCACTGCCCCGCTCCCCTCCGCAGTAACTCAGCACGATTAAACGCTTATGAACTCATTGACGTGGCATCAGACGCGGTTCGGTTTACCGCGGGATCCGTCATGTCAAACATCGCTGAATCGCTGTCACCGCCGCCAGAAAAAACATGTTTTCTTGCCGGCAGCGGATTTATTTTATTCCGGAGATTTTATGTCCAAGTTAAAAACCGAGACATCCTTAATACCGACAGGAACGCGCATTAATGCACCGCCCGCGCGCAATACGCACCACGATAATCTGGTTCTCTCGCAACGTGCGTCATTACAGGCCTTATTGATGCGGCTGCATTTTTACATCGGCTTATTTGTCGGTCCGTTCATCTTTATTGCAGCCTTGACCGGCACACTCTATGTGCTTACACCTCAGATTGAAGCCAAACTATATTCTAACCAGTTACTTACCAACACGGCAGGAGCACCGCGCTCACTGTCGCAACAGATTGAAACCGCTACCCATACTCTAGGCGATAAGGCTCAGCAAGCCCGATTAGTCGCGGTGCGACCAGCCCCGGCTGCCGGGCAGACGACGAGGGTAATGTACTCATTGCCGAGTCTCGGTCCAGCAGAAAGCTTTGCGGTTTTTGTTGATCCGGTTTCACTCGACATCCGTGGCACCTTAACGGTGTACGGCACCAGCGGCATTTTGCCGTTCCGCACGACGCTGGACTATTTGCACCGCAATTTGTTGCTGGGTGATATTGGCCGTCACTACAGTGAGCTGGCTGCCTCCTGGTTATGGATTGCTGCATTAGGGGGCTTATACATCTGGGTCTCAACCCGCAAAAACCATCCCCAGTTGCGCCGTCGCCCCACAGCCGGGCGCCCAAGTCCCGTCAGGCAGCGCCAACTGTTACGCAATAACCACGCGTTAACCGGCTTACTGCTGCTTATTGGACTGCTTTTTTTTCAGCAACCGGGCTCACCTGGTCCCGTTGGGCTGGTGATAACATTACCCAGCTCCGTACTGTGATGGGGTGGCTGACGCCCTCGGTCAATACCAAGCTGAATTCGGTACCTGCTGCGCCCGCTTCTCCACCGGTGGAACACCCTATGATATCAATGCCTATGACGCCTACCGGTGCAACGCCGCAAACCTTTGACCAGGTGTTGACCGTTGCCCGAAACGCAGGCATTGATGCGGGAAAAATAGAGATTCGCCCGGCAGCAAATCCCCAGCGGGCATGGACGGTTAGCGAAATTGATCGAGCATGGCCTACACAGGTTGACGTCGTGGCAGTTGATCCGACAACGCTTCGCGTCATAGACAAAGTTAATTTTTCCGACTATCCGTTGGCCGCTAAATTAACGCGTTGGGGGATTGATGCCCATATGGGAATTTTATTCGGTCTGCCCAATCAGATAGTGCTTGCCGCTTTTGGCGTCGGTTTATGCAGTCTGATCATATGGGGCTATCGGATGTGGTGGACACGACGCCCGACGCTTGCCGCCACGCGGCACCCCGTTCAAACGTTAACCACAACGTTCCTGCAACTGAATGGCCAGCACCGGTTACTGGTACTGGTTATGGCAAGTGCACTGGCGATCAGCCTGCCCGTCATGGGCGTCAGTCTGGTACTGTTTTTACTGCTCGATATCTGGCGTTGGTCACGGCAGCGTCAGACGGCATAACTCATGCTGTTCAGTGAAATGGTGTCTCGCAAACGCAGTGCGGCGGCACGTTTCATTTACGGTTACATCTGAATATAAAAAAACACCGCAGCCTCAATCCGCTGCGGTGTTTACCCGTCTTTAGTCAACCGTTTAGAACGCTGCCCATTCCGGCGTATCAGCCACTCTTGCGTCTTTTGCGCCCGGCAACCCGGTCAACGCCAGCCCTTTTTCTCCAGGCTGGAACCGAGCCGCACTATTGTCAGACCAGTTATTATTCAGCCTGAATACACTGACGGTTTTCGCCAGCGTTTGCGCCTGTTCCTGCAACGACAACGCCGCCGCCGCAGATTCCTCTACCAGCGCCGCATTCTGTTGCGTCGTCGTATCGATCTGCCCGATCGCCAGGTTTATCTGATTAATCCCCTCGCTTTGTTCCAGGCTGGCTCTAGCGATCTCTTTGATGAACCCATCGGCGTTATGCGCGTTATCAATCACCGCCACCATGGTCTGCTCTGTGCTTTCCACCAGTGACATCCCTTCCTGCACCTTCTGGACGGAGTTATCAATCAATTCTTTGATTTCTTTAGCAGAATTAGCACTACGCTGCGCCAGTGCACGCACCTCGCTGGCAACAACGGCGAACCCCCGTCCTTGCTCACCAGCACGAGCCGCTTCCACCGCCGCATTCAGCGCCAGGATATTGGTCTGAAAAGCGATGCTGTCAATAACACCAATAATTTCCGCCATACGCTGGGATGCGTTGCGTATTTCACGCATTTCCTGGGTAACATCCGCCATCATTTCTCCGCTTTGACGGACAATATCGGAAGCCTTGCCGGCCAGTGACGCAGCATGTTCCGTATTCGCCGCCGTATTCTTAATGGTGGAGGTCAGTTGCTCAATCGATGCCGCCGTCTGTTCCAGAGAGCTGGCCTGTTCTTCGGTACGAGCAGACAAATCCTGATTTCCCGCCGCAATCTGCGAAGCAGCGGACGAAATGGTTTCAGCACCATCGCGTACCTGGCTGACAATATTGCGCAAGCTCTCATTCATGCCGTACAACGCCTGCAACAATTGACCGGTTTCGTCCCTTGTACACGCAGAGGCTTCCGTGGTTAAGTCGCCTTTGGCGACTTTTCCCGCCAGTGTTAATGCCGCCTGCAACGGCTGCGTCACGCTACGGGTTATTCCCCAGGCGATCAGCCCTCCAGCGACAATACTGACGATAACAACCAGCCACAGTACCATACGAATATCACTATAACTCTGTTGTACGGCTTCCCGTGCGCTACTCATTTGATCGTCTTGATAATCAATGAATTCGGCTACTTTAGCCTTATATTTTTTTTGCAGATCCTGAGATACGCTCATTAATTCGGCTATCGCCTCTTGCTTATTTCCACGGCTAGCCAAATCCATGATTTTATTTCCAGACACACTATATTCACTTCGAATTTGCTGAATCTCTCGAAGTAAACTGGCAGAGTGTTCATCTTTGACACTTTTACCTAAATCAGCCAATAAAGCTGTAATCTCTGCGGAGTGATTTTTAGTTTCTTTATTCTTTTGTTGAATATCAGTATCTGTGTCCAGCATCAACACCAACTGTTGACCAAGCAAGGCATCATTCAACTCGTCGATCAACTTATTCCCTTTGGCCGTCAGCGGATAAAGCTCAGAAACGGTATAATTCATTTTTCGGTTAAATTCGTTCAGATTACTTAACGCCACCGCTCCGGAAATAAACAACATGACGATGAGAAATGAAAATCCGATTGCTAGTCTATAGCCTATTTTTAAGTTAGATAAATTCATGTTGAGCCTCTTTAATAAAATCCTTTCGATTACAATCCAATAAAATAGAATGATAAATATTTTATATTTACCAAACTCCATGCTTTAAGAGGTTCATTTCACTGCAATATGAACCATAGGCACACAATCTCTGAGCGACAAGAAGGAAAGTTAATTGAGGTAATAGCACAGATCTCTTACCTGCGAACAGCCTGGAAAAACCTGTACGGCATACCCCGAATGGGTTAAGGTCGGATCTCAAGTCATTTTTGTTAGCACGGCATGTGCGCCAACACATTATTCCAGATTTGGAAATCATTTTATCCTCCATGATTATCATTACCAGCTAGTGAGCAGTAGCCAAAGCGGCCATGCAATGGCCTGATGAGTAGTCAAGGCCATACCATGGTTATTTCTACCGGCTATTGATTGGCAATAATCGAATGCGGCATCCTGCCATCTCCATTATCAGCGTAATCACCTTCTATGTGACCACACTGACAGTGGATTGTTTCACATTATAAACAGAATGGTAAGTGCATTATGGTTTATGACAAAAAAATCTTACATAAATTTCCATATAATGACGCGACAACTTACCTGTTTTTCCATTCAGGAAATCCTCCTACCTGTCGATATCTTATTTTATAATTAACACCTCTACGTGATGAGGCAGAAAGATATTCGATAATTTTGGAAAAAAAGATGACATTTATATCTTAAAGAAAATTTCCGAAAAAAATGTAGTTCATTCTATTCAGAGACGTCCGTTGCTTAACATTGTTCTCCTGTTCGTCACTGTACACCTGGACTCGTGCTCCGCAAACACAAGACAGTCGACGACGCGCCATGTGAATTAAGTAGATGAACCCAGATGAAAGTTCCATTCAGGTATCGGCAATCGCAAACGTACCATTTCAATCCCGCCGGCAGGTCGCCCATCGAAGAATTGCACAACGCCACACGTTAACCTTTTAGGGCAAAACAGTTGCGTCTCGTGACGCGGCGGTACCGTGCATATCGAGCACTAACATAAACCAGAGATCAGGTAACGGGCAAATCGGCATTCGCTGATTTGGCGCGGCTCGTGCGTCCATAGGGCGACGCCTATTACGAGGCGGAGTTAAGAGTTGCAAGCTGAAGTGAGGCGTATATACCCTAGATAATTCGAGTTGCAGGACAAACGCGTTGGCTCGTATGAGCGGCAAATCGGTATTAGCCGATTTGAACGCTGCCGGCAGCGGCTCGTAGGGCGAGGACCATTGATGGGCCGAGTAAGAAAGCCAACGCACCTGCAACGTGAAGTATGACGGGTATAAATGCTGCATCATGACGGCTGATACAGCATTCGACGAACGGAATTACTTTTTCTTGGATGCGCTTTTGCCCTTCAGCAGTTGACGAAGTTTTTTGATTTCCTTCGCCGTCAGCGGTTGCTCCACAATCTCTTCCGTATTCTGACTATCAACGATTTCTGCCTCATCAGCGTCATGGGCATGCTCTTCGATATCAAAACTTCGCAGCAAACGAGCACTGACCTCAGCGCTGATAGAAACCTCGTTTTCCAACGCGGCGGCTTTGATCCGCTCTTTCAGCTCCAATGGGATTTTCAGTGACAGACTTGATATCTCGCTCATTTCATTACCTTTATGGCAGGAGAAAGTCTCAAACTATTCCAGTCTTTGCACAAAGTCCATACTGCAACAAAAAATTAATATAATTGTCATGAAAGTCACAAAAAAACATAAAAAAGACGCATCTTTGATGTGATATAGATCGCAACTTTGTTCAACTTATCTTCGTCGGTATTTTCCCCGTACCATAACAGCAACCAACCGCGTTATGCCCAGCGTCAATTACGCGTTGTTCATACCGGAAATAAAGGGTTATCTAAAAAATAGGCAAATGAAGTTCAGATTATTCTTGATCTGCATTCTTTGACATGTCCGTCAAAAATAAATGAAGGCTCCGTGTAATATTATTACAAAGCAAGGCGAGATCAGCTTAGGGACCGCGTCAGCCGCAACGACACTGCCGCACGCCGTTAACATTTCCCGCTATTGAGATACCGATGACGAAGGTACGCCACCACGTTGACGAAGAGCGGGACAATGAACGCCTCGGCGTGCAGCAAGATTTAACGACTGGAGCACGGATCCGGCATCGCCAGACCGGTTAATCGATTGATCGCAACATTTTAACAGCATAGAATACGCCCCCCTGCAACCATAAGGAAGTAAATGTGTCACACCATCACCTGTGGGAAATGATCAGAACGCTCTATTTTCTGGGCCTTTCGGTCTCGATGTTATTTACTTTTTTATGAGTAAGGATAATTCCTTAGTCATGCGCTTTCTGGCTGCAATATTAATTGGCGTTACCTGGCCATTAAGTTTTCCAGTCGTCATCGTTTTTTCATTTTTTTAATTATTATACCCAAAATAATTTGCGGCACAGGATAAACCGCCCACCTTTTGAACAACGCATTGACTATCGAAGGATTATTGGCAACGAAAGGAATAGAAAACGCCCGAACATTAATATCTGCTGCGCTATCCATAATAACGAAGAGCGCGCTATGAAGCAGATGTGCGTCCCTGAGAGTAAAACGGCCAGAATAGTGATGGGTATAAACGAATAGACCATAAGTGAAAGACAAATCATCGTTGTTCGGCGGCCGTCTTAATCCGTCGATGTATCGTCCGGCGGCTGGTTTAGCATGGCCTGAAGGTCTTGTCTGAGCAGCGACATCTGGCTGGCATACTTCTCCTTATATTCCGCATCCTCCAGCAATTGCACGATTGTTTCCGACAAGGTAATGCCGCGTCGCTGCGCCAACGCTGCCAGGCGTTGCCATACCAGATATTCCAGATCGATGGATTTTTTACGGGTATGCTGGTGTTCTGCATTGAAGTGCCTTTTGCGTCTGGCACGAATCGTCTGTTTCAACCGATTTTCCAGTGCCGGGTTCATACACTGTGCAATCCACTCCAGCACCAATACCGGCTGACTTTCCATTTTCAACAGACGGCTTACGGCTTCATCAGCCGCGCTTTGCTCAATAAAGCGCGTAATGGGCTCACCTTCGCGATGTTTTTTAACCAGATACTTCCACTTCCAACCGCACTCAAGATTTTTTAGTTGTTGATATTTCATATATTATTCTTTAGTGACCGTGTAACGTGCCTGAAATTGTCCCCATTGTTGCCCGATATTCCCATTGCAGGCAATCCCTGGCTGATTATTTTTTATCCAAAACAGACGCTGAATGCTCTCTTGTTCGCCTCTCCGATCTCAGCACATATGCAGCATTGAGAATTCTTGTATAATTACGCTTTTCCTTATAAACGATTACAGCAGATACTTTGACCAGTAACCGACTCGAATGGCAGCAATTGCTGCCCGATCATGCGCCATATCAGACATTATTCTCCCAGGCTGCTCAGTTGGCTCCCGCAGAATTCTCCGCGGTCCAACCCCGACTGGCCGATGCACTGACGATTTTCTGTCATCCTCGCTCGCCATCTCAGTTCATGCTGCTGAAAGCGCAGGAGAATAATGCTTATCTCGCATTGATTGCCAATGCCATCGCTCATTTGCCGGCCCGGCAGCCAGAGACGTTGCACGGCTATCGTTATCATATTGACGGCCGTCAGATCAGTATTCAGCCGGCTCAATATCCAGATGACAATTTTGCGGCTACGCTGCGTAGCGGCTATCAGGAATGGATCGAGCCAGAACAGCTGTTCGGCTGTGTGCGGGTGTATAAAGACGACATCAGCCTGCAACCCGGCCTGATCCACCGTGTAAACGGCGGTACGCTGATCCTGTCGGCACGAACATTGCTGGCGCAACCGCTGATGTGGCTACGGCTTAAACAAATCATTATCGATGGTCAGTACCACTGGCTATCTCCCGATGAGCGGCAACCATTACCGGTATCGATTCCACCGGTGCCGATTGACCTGCGTCTGATCGTAGTTGGCGATCGAGAAAGTCTGGGCGATATTCACGACATGGAACCCGAGCTGGGCGAACTGGCAATCTATGGCGAATTTGAATCACACCTGCAATTGATTGAACCCGAAGACATGGTGCACTGGTGTTCGTACATCAATACGCTATGTCTGGAAAATCAACTGCCGCTGCTGGCCGCAGACGCCTGGCCGGAATTGTTCACGCTGGCGGTACGTTATAGCGGTGATCAGGGCAGTGTTCCGTTATGTCCGCAATGGCTGACTCACCAGCTCAAACACGCAGCGTTGTATACGCGTCAGGAAGACATTACCGGACAAGCGATTATTGATGCTGTGACTACACGCCGCTGGCGGGAAGGTTACCTGTCCGAACGCATGCAGGATGAAATCGAACTCGGCCAGGTGTTGATCGAAACCGAGGGCGAGATCATTGGTCAGGTAAATGGCTTGTCTGTACTGGAGTATCCCGGTTACCCATTGATGTTCGGCGAACCAATCCGCATCAGTTGTGTGGTACACCCCGGCGACGGCGAGTTAACCGATGTTGAACGCAAAGCCGAGCTGGGTGGCAACCTACATGCCAAAGGCATGATGATCATGCAGGCTTTTCTGATTTCTGAATTGGAACTGGAACAACAACTGCCCTTTTCTGCCTCGATCGTGTTCGAGCAGTCTTACGGCGAAGTCGATGGCGACAGCGCCTCGCTGGCCGAACTCAGCGCTCTGGTGAGTGCGTTATCGCAATACCCGATTAATCAGCAGTTGGCCGTGACCGGCTCAGTCGACCAGTTTGGTCATGTACAACCTATCGGCGGCGTTAACGAAAAAATCGAAGGATTTTTCGAGGTCTGTCAGCGCCGCGGCCTGACGGGTAAGCAAGGGGTGGTTATCCCGACGACCAACCAGCGCCATTTATGTCTGTCGCCGGATATCATCGATGCGGTACGTAAAGAACAATTCCATATTTATGCCGTGGATTCAGTGGCCGAAGCCTTGATGATATTAACCCAAATGCCTTATGACGATGAGCATCAGCCCAGCCTGCTCTCGGCAATCCGTGAACGCATTGCACAGCTGGCACAACCGGAACGACGTCGTTTCCCATGGTTTTTCCGTTGAGGAAACTGGTTGGGCCAGCAGCAACGGACTTGCTCAGCGTACATCTGTACGCTAACCTGCGTGCTCCACAAAAACAGGGCTTATAGAAACATGGTAGACAAACGCGACTCCTACTCAAAAGAAGATCTTTTCGCCAGCGGACGCGGTGAACTGTTTGGTCCTCAGGGGCCACAACTGCCGGCCGGCAACATGCTGATGATGGATCGTGTCATCTCGATGACCGAAGAAGGCGGTCTGCATGGAAAAGGCTATGTGGAAGCAGAGCTGGACATCCGCCCGGACCTGTGGTTCTTCGGTTGCCATTTCATCGGCGACCCGGTGATGCCAGGCTGTCTGGGGCTGGATGCTATGTGGCAGTTGGTAGGTTTCTACCTCGGCTGGCTGGGCGGTGAAGGCAAAGGCCGTGCGCTGGGCGTGGGTGAAGTAAAATTCACCGGGCAAGTGCTGCCGGACGCTAAGAAAGTGACTTATCGCATCCATTTCAAGCGTGTTATCAACCGCAAGCTGATCATGGGCATTGCAGACGGTGAAGTGTTGGTCGATGACCGCCTGATCTATACGGCAACCGACCTGAAGGTCGGTCTGTTCAAAGACACCAGCACATTCTAATCACAGAAAAAACGCGGCGTTCTCGCCGCGTTTTGCTGTCGACGCCCGCGCTCCACCGCACGTTGACGGTCCGCAGACCTCGCCTGTCGTCTGTCTCATTTCCTTGCTTCTTCATCTTCCGGTCATTATCCGTCGCCTGACGTCCGGCAACATAACATGCGGTCTGAGGAACGGATAACGGTGTACGCCACGAACCCGGTCGGCTATCTTCTCTGCAATTCACAGACAAAGGCGGTCGCGAGAGGTCGAGCAGTTCACGTTTTTGCGATCAATTCCGGTTTCTGGTGGTTTGCGGTTTCTGATGAGCAAGGTATACTGAGCCATCGAAATGAAATAGTGTTTTAAAAAATGTAGTTGTCCGCACACTTAAAGGAATGAACATGAAAATTGCACTGATTAACGAGAACAGCCAGGCTGCAAAAAACGCGATTATCGCTGCTGCTCTGTCCAAAGCCGTTGAACCGATGGGTCACACCGTATACAACTACGGTCAATACGCTGTTGAAGACGCAGCACAGCTGACTTACATCCAGAACGGTATTCTGGCTGCCATCCTGCTGAACTCCGGTGCCGCTGATTTCGTGGTCACGGGTTGTGGTACTGGTCAGGGCGCTATGCTGGCCTGTAACTCTTTCCCGGGTGTAATCTGTGGTCTGGTTGTTGACCCGTCAGACGCTTACCTGTTCTCTCAGATCAACAACGGTAATGCCGTTTCTCTGCCGTACGCTAAAGGCTTTGGCTGGGGTGCTGAACTGAATCTGGAAAACCTGTTCACCCAGTTGTTCAAAGAAGAAGGCGGCCGCGGCTATCCGAGCGATCGCGTAGCTCCGCAGCAGCGTAACAAGAAAATTCTGGATGCAGTAAAAGCCGTGACCTACAACGACCTGATCACCATCCTGAAAGGTTTGGATCAGGAATTGGTCCAAGGCGCTATCGCCGGCCCGAAATTCCAGGAGTACTTCTTCGCCAATAGCACCAATGCGGAACTGACCAGCTACATCAAATCCCTGCTGAACTAATTCAGCCAGGTCATATGATGCGACCATCGCTCCGGCGGTGGTCTTTTTTTGCCCGCAAGACAACGCTCGGCGGTATGGGTCGAGCAACAGTTAACCAGACGTTTTAAAAGCCTGAAATACTGCTTGACCATAACAGGGCGACTCCCTAT